>NZ_DDVT01000001.1:0-141062 GCF_002345795.1 Tatumella sp. UBA2305 | reverse complement strand
TTAAAAATGGGGGGATTACCATCTAATGAAGTATCATACATTTATGGAACCGTAGTGTATGGTAGATTTTTCTTGAAGAAGAGTGTAGGCGATGCTCAAAATCAGAATGCTTAAAGCTGGCAACGGGGACTGTATTTTTATACAGACAGATTGTGAGTTTATCTTGATCGATGGAGGAACCGCGCAATCTTTCAATGACTGGAAAGAGTGCATTATTGGACATGTAGCAAAGATTGATTCAATTATCGTTACACATATTGATAATGATCATATCAATGGGATAATCAAATTGCTAGACCATCCAGATTGCCCAACTATCGGCCAAGTATATTTCAATGGTGCAGAGCAGCTGTTTGGTAAACTGAATGAGTTTTCTCAAACAGAGCGTACTGTTGAAATGAAATTACTTGCTCTCTCTGAAGAGTGTTCTGCTATTGAAGAAAAAGAGTTGATTGGATACTCTGAAGGAACATCACTTTCTTATATATTATCCAGTAAAGGCATCGAGTGTAATCCAGTTGTCTCTGGTGGTGCTGTTTATCGGGGCGTTTGCGAGTTTTTCGAAATTGGTTCTATTAAATTCACTCTAATTAGTCCAAACCAAGATTCTCTCTACGAACTTCAGCAGTTTTGGCAATGTAAATTATCAGAGCGGAGGATAAAGCCACGCGTCATTAGTAAAAGTTACTATGATGCTTTCGAAAAATATATCGGAGAAATAAGAGAGGATGTGACCGATAATCATAAAATTTCCTCTATCAACCAATGCTCTATAGAAGCACTAGCAAATACGAAATTTGAGGATGATACTTCACCAACGAATAGGAGTAGTTTTTCATTCTTAATTGAGTTTGACGGTAAAAGAATTCTTTATTTAGGGGATTGTAATGCGACTGATGTTACTGATTGGTTAGAGCTACAAAGTGAGAAGGTTTTAAACGTTGATATTGTTAAGATCTCTCACCATGGGAGCAAAAATAATACTAATCTAGAACTTCTAAGGCGAATAAATAGCTCGAAATACTTTATTAGCACCAATGGTAATTCGCATGGACACCCGGACCTAGAAACATTAGCAAGAATTGCTTTTGTTAATAGCAATAAAGAAACCGAGATATATTTTAACTATGCTCTTGATGTAATACCAGACTGGTTCATCGCTGACATTGCAAAAAACTATCCAATGATAAAGTTTTTAATGAATTCTTGTGAGGTGGAACTATGATAAACGGAAATTTAGAAGAGTTTAATCTTGAATGTATATATTTACTCAGTGCCTTATTACCCAATGCTTCAATAAGGCGAGGAACATGTTTTTCTATAGCAAAGGATTTATTGTTAACGGCGAATCATGTTGTAAATGGTGCTTCATCAATACAAGTATTCCTCTCAAGTGATTTATTTTCTCTTGGACAAGGGATTGATGCCGAATGCATTTATAGCAATGAAAATTTAGATATAGCTATATTAGCTGTACCTGAAGGGACGACAAATAACGCAATGCCGCTTTATTCAACCGCTGTTAATTTGGATAGTGATGTTAAATCTTGTGGCTATCCTGTAGAGAAAGAGCATTACCACGCACCTATCAGGGTTAAAGTAACAAACACATTTTCACATATGAGTAGCCGTGAATATAGTTTTGAAGTTTCCCAATCTAATACAGTTACTAAATATAGTGGTATGTCCGGTTCACCAATAATGCATGAGAAATATTGCATAGGGATTTTGCTAGTTCAACAAGGGGGAAATACACTATATGCATTATCTGTAAAGGATTTTCTTATTGATACTGTTTTGCAAGATATAATGAATAAATACGATGTAAAGATAACAGTGCAAGATGGAATTGAATACAAATCTCCTGATCACCCTTCCTCACCATTTAAGTATTGTATAAATTGCAATGCAGATCATCCAAATATCAAAGGTATTGATATTGGTTTTACAATGAAACAATGGAATATTATCGAGTTTGCTGAATCTGTATATGACTGGATTATAGATTATTCTTTGTCACATAAAGAAAAAAACAACTTCAATGGAAGTGATAGGAGTCTATTCAAATATGCTAGATCTAATTATCCTGTTGATGATTTAAATGCTTTAGGTGACCTTTGTTTACATATAGCGATCCGAGAGTCTTACTCTACAATCCCAATAATGAATAAAGTGTTCGATATAAATAATAAAACTTTCTCATGTACTCATGCTGTACTTAATTTTGATGGGATTGAACTTTGGATTGGCGCGTCCGCGGTTACTCAAAGTATTGAGGAAGCAACTCTGTCTGCGATTGAAAGAATAAAATATATAATGGATGTTAAGTCGCTAAAAAATAGATTGATTATGCTTACGTCTGAAATAGATGCTTCATGGCCTCATAGAGAAAAATTAAAACGACTAGCTGACTCTAACTTAGAGTTAGAGGAAAGATTCGATAAAATAATAATTCCAGTATTTATAATGCATGATAGCGAGTTAATTAAAAATTATAACAAAGATAATTTCTTACTCCTGTTCAATGAAAAAGTTGCTAGTTGTAGAGAACTATTAAAAAAAGATATAGAGGGAAGTATCATTAACTTAATTGATCTTAGAGTTTTTTATTTCCCAGTTTCGGATATTAATGAAGTTAATGGTGCTTTGCAGAAGGAACTAAACTCATGAGCCAGTGGTACCAAGAGGCTAAGAATCAATTAAATAATCCAATGTTCTCACAATGGGATGATTTTTTATTATCTTTAGTAAACGAATTCAACGGCCATGTCAATGAGTCATTAGTGCAGGATATTGTTATTAGGGCCATGGAACGTAAAAGTGAAATGACCAATGGTTTCATTTTGGACCATATTCTCGGGGAATTAGGGCTTTTCCCTTACATTGATAATAATAATAATACATCGAAAGATGAATTTAGGAAGGCCATTTTCACTACTCCGCAGGATGAAACAAAAATTTTCCACATTCGTCAGGCTGAAGTTTTTCACAGAATCATGACCGGTGAAAATGTAATATTGAGTGCGCCAACAAGCTTTGGTAAAAGCCTCATTATTGAAGCTTTAATTGCTAGCAACGAATTCAACAATGTAGTAATAGTAGTTCCAACAATAGCTTTGATAGATGAGTTAAAGAAAAAACTTTATAAATATAAAGATAATTACAAGATCATCACTCAAGTGTCACAACAACCGAGTGAACGAAATGTTTTCATTCTTACACAAGAAAGAGTTTTAGAATATAGCATAAGATCAGTCGACTTCTTTATTATCGACGAATTTTACAAGCTTGCACCATCAAGTAAAAATGACGAGCGTTGTGATCGTCTCAATCTTGCCTTTAAGGAATTATATTCAAAATGCAAGAGATTTTACATGCTAGGTCCAAGAATAAATGGTCTTTTTTCAGGAATTGAGCAGGAATTAAGATGTATTTTTCTTAGGTTTGATTCATATACCACAGTAGCAACTAATGAGTTTTACCATAAGTTAAAAACCACTGGTACTGATGCAAAAGTTGATGTTGAAAGAGATGAAATCCTAAAAGATATTTTATCAAATGTCGGCAGGAATGAACAAACAGTGATTTATTGTAAATCACCCAAAAGAGTTAGTTCGCTGATGTGCCGCTTGCTTGCGGCTAATATACTTAGTCCTGATAGCGCAAATGATGATCTTGCTAGTTGGCTTTCTGTAAATTTCCATGATAAGTGGTCATTGATCGACGGCGTACGGCATGGGATTGCATATCATCATGCACAACTCCCAAGGGCAGTAGGTTCATTAATTGTGGATTTGTTTAATGAATCAAAAATAAACATTCTGATTTGCACGTCGACTTTAATCGAGGGTGTAAACACTAATGCCAAAAATATCATCATTTACGATGACTGTATTACCAGAAGAACTAAGTTAGATATGTTTACTTTCAATAATATATCGGGTCGTTCTGGACGAATGTTTGAGCATTATGTTGGAAATGTTTTTATTTTTGGTGAAAAACCACAAATTGAACTTCCATATATAGATATTCCTGTAGTAACTCAGAGTGAAAATGCGTCAGAGTCATTACTACTACATTTAGGTCAAGATGTTAATGATGAGAATAAAAATAGAGTGAGAAAGTTTTATGAGCAAGATGTTCTCCCTGTGCAAATTTTACTTAAACATCAAAGTATTGATCCAAACAAACTTATAAATTTTGCAGAGAAATTAATCTCAAAATGTAATGCATGGAATCCATTAATGCGTTGGGATAGCATTTATCCTACATCTAATGAATTGCTGCATCTCTCAAGTATATTATTTGATAACTTTAATGTATCTTCGATGGGGGGCGGTACAGTTAGAAGTGCTTTACAGCTTCATAAAAAACTTTGTGATGTTATAAATAAAGTGGACGATAAAACTCTGATTCTAGATGATTTCAATTTCTGGAGAGGAAGAGATAATACATATAGCATAGATGATGCTGTGCAATCTGTATTCAATTTTAAGAAAAGCCTTGTTAATTATAATTTGCCTATACTAATTTACGCTGTTAGTGATATTCAGGATGTAATATTCAAGAGGTTTGGTTATAAGTATGGAGATTATAAACCTTTTGCATCTACATTAGAGAATTTTTATTACCCAGTAGCGGTTAACTCTCTCGAGGAATTCGGTGTGCCAAATCAAATTGCAAAAAAAATTATCAACAATAATCACTTTGATAATGCCGATGATATCGACTCAGTTATTAGTTCTTTGGTTTTAAAAGGTAAAGACTCTTATCCATACTTAACTGATTTTGAGATTGGTTTTATAAAAAAAGCTCTGTCTTACATGTAGGTTCTTTTTAAAATAAGCATGGCAGCAATTACTGTCATGCTTTGGTTATTATCTGTACAGCAAGTTGTTTAGAGGCAAGTTATGTAATTGTCTTTGCTTTACCATTTGAATGTCATTATTTAAATAGAGGTTATGGTTACAAACTTAGTAATTCTTTGTTAACATTTTTTTAACTAATTGGAAATTCATAATTGTCTTGTGCTATATGTATGCTCCAGTAGTTGTTGGCTATTGGAGAGAAAACGATCTAAATGAGTTAAATCTCTGGGGCTACCCGATAATGAAACATGCGGATATGTGGTAACCTATCATATCGACCACCTCGAGGCATCGGTGGTGTTTCTCATTGTGGATCTAACTACCAAACGAACTGCGATTTCTTAGTTGGCGGATAGGCTAACATTTGCTTCAGAATGACCCCTGGGAGATGTATGCACATTAAAAAAGTAAATCTACACTGATGTAATTGAAGCAAAAAAGTTTCCTAATGAATAGAAAGCAGGCATCGTTAATTCTCATGCCTGCTGTATTCGGATGTTAAGACAAAAGGTGCTATTCGCCCTTTTTGTGGTTGTGATCTTTCAGACTAGGGTGTTTAGGTTTGTTTTCTGGCGTGACTCGTTGTCGTTTATCTTCTTTTCCAGTTGATTTAGCAATAGGCTTTGGGCCGGGTTTAATGCTCATAAAAATCTCCTTGAAGAAGTTAATGTGTTTATGTGCTGTGTTAGTGGCACCAATGACGTTATGAGGGTGGTAACTTTTAATTACAACTGACCTTAGTTTTGAATCTTGCGGTCCATCACAATAATTATTTTTTTTACTGTTTGGTAACATATTTGGGGCTGCGTGATGCCACATATCGTTTTCAAATGAGTCGAAATTATCCCGTTACACAAATTTAGTCTTCAGGGTCATTTAACTCAATATTTGCTTTCAACAACGCACTGAAGTTCAGAGGGGAGGCGTTAATTATTGGCCCATAGACGGGGCTTGAGCAAATTGTGGTGATACGGCGAGCATAGGTTTTACCGAAACGTTTTTTGTCCAACTTTCCATCGCGAAAACGCTGGCATGATATTTCATAGGTATTGAGTACATTATGAAGGTGTACATCCCAAAGTGCTTTCATAGATTGACTCAAGCAAAAGTCTTCACCTTTTTCTTCTCTAAGCTTCATGATCTCGGCGTTGTACTTGGCAAAATCAGTTTCTGCTTTTGTTATCATTTCAAGAGTTTTTAGCTCGGAATCTCCTAATGAGTTTAAATCTCGCTTTACGGTTCTATATGCGCAGAATGCTGCGACACCGGCAGCTAACGTCGAAATAACAGCCCCAAAAGCATAGAGTATATCTCTTATTGTCCAAACAATTGTTGTCGTAGTATTTACTGGATCCGGCATTATTTCCCACTCTCTTTCAATGCTGCAACCTCTTCCGCTAAATGGTCGGCAGAATCGAATGATATTTGAAGCCCTTTGTGACCACGATCCTTTAAAACTGGATGTTTAGACTTGCTTTCTGGTGCGGCACGTTGTCGTTTATCTTCTTTTCCAGTTGATTTAGCAACCGGTTTCGGACCAGGCTTAAGACCCATGCATATCTCCTTGAGGTTTCTGATTAATTCAATGTTACATTGTGACAGTAGTGCTAATCATGTAATGAGAGTTCTAGGGATTAATCACCTACATAATTTTAAAAACCTGGCGCTCATCACATTTCAGCCCTCAAAATTTTCTGTAGTTGTTGAAGCGCTGAGTAATCTCCTATCTGTTAAGGCAAGATGTAGCGAGGTATGTCCCTTTCGGCATGGTCCTAATCATCACGAAGGTATCCATTTCAGTGACATATTAGATCATGTCTAAGTTTTAAGGCTATCCAACAAGTCGCATTCCTTTCATCCCTCCTTCAATCATGCTCCCATGATCTGCTGCTGTAACGAAATCAGCCCACCATTGCATCATCGGACGACGTTGCTCAAGATAATCACTGCGGTTATAAGCGCGACGTACCTCATTTTTGTCTACATGAGCAAGTGCTGCTTCAATGACATCAGGTGGAAATACTTCCTCATTGAGAGCCGTACTGGCGATAGAACGTAAGCCGTGTGAAACGAGTACGCCTCCTAAGCCTGCACGCTTCAGTGCGGCATTAACTGTTTGGCTGTTCATTGGCTGTGTTGGTTTGATGCGACTGGGAAATATAAACTCTCGGCCACCACTGAGGGACTTCATCATCTCCAGAATTGAGATAGCCTCATCCGATAGCGGAACCGTATGGTCTCGGTTCATCTTCATTCGAGCAGCAGGAATTTTCCATTCGTTAGCATTGAAATCGATCTCATCCCATCGAGCCTCAGCAGCTTCGGCAGGACGGGTAATGGTGAGAAGCTGCCACATGAACAGGCAGTGTGTGGAAAGGCTAATGCTGGCTGTTCGCATTGTCTGCATTAACTGAGGTAGTTGACCCGGTCGAATGCTGGGCATGTTCTTTTTCTGAGGCTTCTCGAAGGCTTTACCGATATTAACGCTGGGAACAGCATAAATCAGCCCTGTGTTTTGGGCATAGATCATGACCTCATTAATGCGCTGGCACAGGCGACGAACGGTTTCCAGTGCTCCTCTGGCCTAAACCGGTTGGACGGCCTGAACCAGTGTGTGAGCTTTAATATCTGTAACACTAACGTCGCCAATCGCAGGGAAAACATCTCTCTCAAGAGAGCGCCAGATATCTTCAGCATAGTCCTCTGTCACACTGGCTTTCTTCACATTCCACCAACGTTCAGCTACGAGTTGGAAAGTGTTGGTTTTAGCTTCCAGCGAACTGCGCAGTTGTTCTTGCTGATGTTCCTGTGGATCGATTTGTTTCGCCAGGAGAGAGCGAGAGTCTGCCCGGTAGTTTATGGCATCGGCAAGGGTAACTGACGGGTAGGGGCCTATGCTCTTTTTCGCACGTTTCTTGGTAACAGGGCGAATGTAGCGAAACTGCCAGATTTTACTTCCGCTGGATTTGATTAGTAGCTCAAGGCCATCGCCATCATAGAGAACATAGTCCGCTTCTTTGGGTTTGGCGGATTCGATTTCTTTAACGGATAAAGGTTTGGTTTGTCTTGCCATTGCCGGGTTTCCATAGTTTTAGGCACCTCAAAAACAATAAAGCTTTATGAGGTGCCTAACAAGGTGCCTAAAAGGTTCGGATTTAATTAGTTGAGTTCGGACTTCGGGGGACAAATTGAGGGCACAAAAAAGCCCGCAGGGCTTGCGCCGTGCGGGCTCTTAGGACTTCATCGGATGACTCTGGTAATCACCGATGGAGAATTTTGGTGGGCTGGCGGAATCTGAATGAACACTTCAACTTATTGTTTTAATAGGTTTTTGTTTAATTCAGTTTTCTTCCGTGTACCTAAACGTGTACCAATTATTTTTTCTTATCAGGAAATGTACTCCCGGAAACCTCATTTCTCTGACGAGATCTGACGTACCGTCATCAGGAATTCATGAGCAGTGGTTTCCCAAAGTTCAGGCGAAAAATCAAACCCGTATCGTTTCCTGAACTCCTCTTCGACACCGTCACCATAGGCGGAGATAAAATCATCAACTTCTTCGACGAGATCTTTGAGCATCCAGTCTGGTGCTGACTTTTTGAACAGCCGTACTATGCCTTCAATCGTATCCTCACCATCATTGATGATGTCGGCGTCCTGGTTGAAATAACCAAAAATCAGTTGGTCAAGAAAGTGGAAGTTTTGCATTTTGTACCTATAGAGCCGGGAACGCTGTGAGAATGTAATAGGGTTTGCCGTTATATCGCTGAAACTCAATAACAATTCTCAAATTTGTCATGACTATTCGCTGGTTACTCCCGCGCTGGAAACCGTAGCCAATCGCTTTGCCAAATGCATAGCGAATAGTCAGCCTGGCTCCCTGCCTGCCTCCGCCAAGAACGGATTTTATAACGCCCCGGTTAGCAAAGAGCGCTTTTGATATGGCTTCTTCTGCAATACGCACGTTGGTAAAGGTGGTGGAATACTGCAAACGTTTATTCGCTTCAAAGCGGGCTAATAGTTCTACATCGCTTTTGCCAACATGTGTGGAAAGCGTATGCCCGCCGGGTTTAAAACCCGTCATTGACTCATGCTCACTGAGTTTGATGCGGCCAGCCCTTACTGCTGCTACCCGGCTTGCGCCGATGCCAAGTGCAAATCCTAATGGAACAGCGATATCGACAGTCAGGCCGATTTTCAGCGCCGTATCGTCATCTGCTCCAAAGGATTTGGCAATTGCTGTTGCTGCCTCGTAAGTTGCCGTACGCGTGTTTCTGCCCACAATGAGCTGATTAGCAGCAGCATGAATGCTGTCGAGACTATGCGCACCGACTACAACACATCCTGCTTTTGTTAATCCGGTAGGTTCAGGTGCGATACACAGAGCGGTGGCACCTGCCAGCTCAAGTGAACCCATGATAAGCCCCAGCCCTCCGAGAAGGCGGTTACTCATCGTTTCCGCCTCTGTGACTGTCTTATCAGAGAGCGCGGCAGCAAGCTGAACAGGGGACATCGCTATCTTTATGCCATCATCCATAATGAAACCTCATGTGTTTAAAAGACGAACAGGTCGATTCTAACCTCTTTTCTGACATGACCAATCATTTCAGAGCCAGAAATGATTTTAGTAAAAAGTGTTTATACTGTTCACTTTCACTTTTAATCATTTTAAATCATATGGTTAGATGGTGAAGTGTTAAGGTCTGCATGTACACGGGTATACACATGAAGTGATCACTCAGGTTCAAAGTAAAAAACCGGCCTGAGTCGGTTCGTTTACCTGGCTGAGTCTGAATATGTATTATAAGAGTATGAATTTAATTAACATTATTGAATTCTATTTTCAAGTGTGTACCAATGGTGGCTTGTCACAGTGCTTTTATTGTTAGTTAAACCAGTTTTTGAATAGACCATTTGAAGAAAAAAACTTTTTTTACTTAAAACTGTTCACACTGTTCACTGAGGGTTTTTATTTATAATATTCATGCTGTTACGCGGTGAATGGTTGGTGAACAGTGAACACTTTACTGTTCACTTTTGCCTTTATGCAGGAAAAAAAAGACCGGCAGTTGCCGGTCAGTGTAGGTTATTTCGCTGAGGGGTCATCACATTTTGGCAGCCAGTCCGCATTGCTTTCTTCCCTGAGCGAGAGATTGGTTTGTATGCCCTGATTTTTTCGCCGCTTCTCATAACCCAGCCCATACTCTTTCAGCATAGCCGGCAGACCCTTACCGAACATAGTGAGGCTGAGAGTATTCCTGTAGCCGTGGGCCTCCATATACGCCAGATAAGCATGATACAGATACAGGCGCGGCTGACGGGGAATGATGTTGGCATTGCCAATATACATGCCATCAGGCTCCGGCAGTGCTTCAAGGTAGCCACAAAAATCAAATGCCGGGTCGGCATCGCGCTTGATGCTGAGTGCTTCGTCGGAGTTCTGCTGTGACTGGAGCAGGGCCCGGGCGGTCATCGGGTCGGTGAACCTCTGCATAAGCTGGCGCACAATCACGGCCAGCTCACGGGCGATTTTGTTCCTGAGCTGCGGGTCGCGCTCTTCCGGGGCAATCTGTTCCGGGAAATGCAGAATGACCCGGCGACGGGAAACTCCGCCGCTGCGGTCGGTAAAACGCATCGGATTATTGTTCACGGCCAGAATCACCGCCGGAATATGGGTGGAGTAAGCATCCTTGTATTTCGGGTCAACCGAGACCGCATCCCCGCCGGTGATAGCCTTGAGCCCTGCTCCGTCACCGCTCCATTTCTCCTGGTCGGGCAGGCGTATCAGCGAGAAGCCTGTCAGAGATGCACGTTTGCGGGGATCTTCCAGTGTGTCGATATTGGCCGACGTGGCGTTATCTTTCCCGGCAAGCATAGTCGCAATTTCGGCCAGAATACTTTTCCCGCTGCCTCCGGGGCCGGTCACCTCAAGAAAGAGCTGCCAGTCGTAGCGGTTTGCCAGCACCATAAACAGCGCAGCAAGAATCACGTCGCGTTTTTCCGGTCTGCCACCGGCGGCGCGATCGAGCCAGCGCCAGAAATCCGGCGCATGGATTTCCAGCGTTTCTCCCTCCACCGGCGGGGTAAAATCAACATCACAGAGCGTGCGCAGCCAGTGTGCTTTATGGTGCGGGCTGAATGTGCCTGTGACGGTATCGAGTACCCCATTACGAAAGCCAATCAGACGCCGTGCCGGAGTGTCCTGCTGGGGAATAATCAGTTTCAGGGTCTCCACCACCGAGGCAATTTTCCCCGACGAAAACGGCGCGCGCAGACGCTGGAACAATCCGGCCACGTCGCGGGCAAAGTCCGACGGCGGAATGATTTTCCATAGACCGGCCTCATAGCGGGACAGGAGCTGGCCGTTCGCATCCACGGCCAGCGCTTCGCCGTAATGCTCATGTACCCGCATCGCTTTCTCACTGGTGCTCATGGCGGTAAATTCCGCCTCGCTCATGGTTGTGAAAGGACTGTCAGCCGGTGGCCGGATGGCGTCATAAATCACTTTCCGCGTTGTCTCCCCGCCTTTCTGAATAAATGCATCATTCCAGTCACCAAACACCGGTGGCAGGGCGACAATACCCTCACAGGCTTCTGCGGCCACTGCGGCTTTTGTCTGGCCGTCGCCGTTCAGGTCGCGGTCGGCGGCGAGGATAATCTGACAGGCCGGGTATTTCTGACGGACAAGGCTCGCCATAGAAAGGAGGTTCACGGAGGATAACGCCACCATGACGGTTTCCCCGGTCAGATGATGCACGGTGAGCGCGGTAGCATAACCCTCCGCAATCCACAGGCGTTTTCCGGCTTGTTTTTTCCCTTCGATGATATGACATGCCCCTTTTACCTGACCGGCTTTCAGGGTGCGTTTGAGACCGTCAGAATTAATAAGCTGAAGGTTAACCAGTGCGCCGGTGTCGTCATACAGCGGGACAACCAAATCACCGGCGCGAAAGGTTACACCGCCGGTTTTATGCATGACGGTGAGCGTCAGACATTCCAGAGCAGGGAAGCCCTTGCGGGTCAGGTAGGCGTTACCGGTGGCCGGCCGCGTTTTCTCCATCAGTTTTACAGCAAATGCGGCGGCCGCTTTGCGGTCAGCCTCCGTTTCAGCTTCTGTGGCCGCAATCACATCTGAGGCAACCGGCGGCAGGTTACCGGTCACGGCGCTCACCTTCCGGGCAGCCTCAGACGGATTTACGCTGAACACCTTTTCAACCAGTTTAAGTCCGTCACCCGCACCGCACTGATTGCAAAACCACGTACCGCGTCCCTCTTTGTCATCAAAGCGGAAACGGTCAGATCCGCCACACACCGGGCAGGCCTGATGCCGGTTTTTAATCACTTTTACACCCAGAGCGGGGAGAATACCCGTCCAGTGGCCGCACGCCTGTTTTACCGTGTCCGTTACGTTCATCTTCATCGTTATTTTTCCCTCAGTGCAGTACCGGTGCGGTGATGTGACGGGCGCAGAGTTCGTCCAGTACGGCGAACCCGAGAAAGGACAGCGACGGGGTGGCCTTGAGCGGTCCGGCTTCTATTAAATCTTCCAGCAGCGCACAGGCAATCTGACGGCCTTTATCCTCGCCGTGCTGACGCAGATAGAAGCCCTCCAGTTCGGACGCAATTGCACTTTCCAGTGTGTCGAGAGTGAGGTGCGGGTAGAGGTGCTGACGCTCGCACAGAGTCAGCCATGCACAGGCGACGGCGCGGCGGTAAAGTGCGGTGCGTAATACGGGCGGAAATATCTGTTTCATACGTTACCCTCCCCGGTCAGCCAGTGCTGATTACAGCGCTCTACCACATCGTCGAGCCGGGAGGTCATGAGGTAAATCACGGAGGTGATCTGTAACTGTTGTGCCGGGTCATGACGAACCGTCGCGCAATCCTGTACCTGCATCAGATCGGTGACGAGGTGGCCGACATTACGCATATGCTCAAGGCATTCGAGGTCACTGGCGGTAATGGTAGTGTGTCTCATACGCGCACCTCCGCAACCGGCAGACGGCCAGCGAACGGGAGGACGTAATCGCGGGCGAGGGAAAGGCGTGCGGCATGTTCACCACCGGCAACGTTACGGAGCATACAAATGCGGTGCTTGCGGTCTGCACACAGAACAGCGGCAAATACAAAGACAAACTGCGGGTATGACGGGGTGAGGGTAGTAGCCATGATGGCAGCCTCCTTGAAGTAGTTTGAAAAACTACCACCGGAAACGCCAATTTCACTGGTGGCAGCCCGAACGGGGTTGGCGTAACCGGCCTTCAAGGAAACCGGCCAGCCCGAAGGCTGCCCCGCCCGGACTGCCATTATCAGAAAAGAGCTCCGGTGCAAGAATAAACACCACAGCCCTGAAAATGGGTGTGTCTGAGCAACGACATAAAAAAACACGCATGGCGCGTGTCGTGTCGCCTTGAAGTTATTCGGAACGCCAATTCCGGCTGCCGATTTTGCGACAGCGGGAAAACTATACCCGGAAATGCCGAAAAGAAGCAAGCCAGAAAAAGGGAGTGATTGTTGTAGGGTCATCATCATGCGTCTTACCCCCTGTTCCGTTCGGCAATGCGATCCGACATCCATGTGGTGATTTCAGAGTGAGCCCACGCTACATTTTTTCCACCCAGAGAGATTTGTTTCGGGAATACCTCCCGGCTGATGAGGTCATAAATGGTTGACCGGGACAGGCCGCATAAGTGCATCACTTCGGGCAGGCGGATAAAGCGCTCATGAACGACATCAGAGACCGGCATCAGGGGCGCTGCAGGGGCAGAAGACGGGGAAGAAAAAGCAGTGTTCATCGGGCTACCTCACAAATTCCATAGAGTGCCGGTCGTGTCCGTCCGGCTTCGGGTAGCTCTCTATTTTGTGGATATTTTCCCTCAGAGCAACAAGTCATTTTGTAGTACCCAACCATCCGACAGGGTGATTTTCATACAGTGGTAATCCCTGACAAATATTGGCAATCTCTGATTATCTTTTGGCAAACCGGTAACTACTTTTATTCATACATTTTTATTTTTTAATCGCTAAAAAGTCTAGTTGGTTGCCTGGCTGAAGAACCAAAGAGTGAACAGTAGTGAACAGTCGGTGAACACTTAAACCCTCAACTGTTCACCCTTTATCTGATTGTATTACTTATGTTTTTCTACTCAGTGAACAGTAGTGAATAGTTATAAGTAAAAAAACAAACAGTGAGTAAGGTTACCTGAGACCTTTCTCTGGCCAGCCGGGCTTTCAGGTCTGTTTGTGCCATTTTTGCCACAACGGTAATGAATCGTATTGTTGTGTCTGGCACGGCAGAATCTCCTCAGATTGAAACGAAGAGGAGACCCGACATGACTCAGACCACTGTTATACCCGACTACCTTAAACCCGCAATGGAACGCCTTGAGACTGCCCGGTCGGCACATCTTGCTAATGCCAGTCGTATGGATGAAACCGCGACGGCCCTCAGCCAGGTAAAAGCGCAGAAAAATGAGCTGGAACAGGAAAACGGTAATGACTCCGGTGCATGGCGCAACGCCTTTCGTGCCGGTGGTGCTGTCATTACCGACGAGCTGAAACAACGCCATATTGCACGTGTGGCACGGCGGGAGCTGACCCTGGAATGTGACAACATGGCTGAGGTACTGTCTTTCGAACTGGACAGTCTTGAAGGAGCCTGTGACAGCACAGCCAGAGCGTACCGTCAGGCACATCACGGCGCACTCAGTCAGTATGCCGGGCATGAACTTGATGTTGCCCTGCGTGAGAGCTGCAGCGCTCTCATCAGAGCAATGAAACTCAGCATACTGGTTAAAGAAAATCCGCTTGCCAATATCATTGGCCATCAGGGCTATGTTGAACCGGATCAGGCGGTGATGCAGCAGGTGAAAGCATGGCTTGAGCAGTCGGTAAAGAGCTGCAAAATCCGTCTGACTGATGAACCAGTGCTGTTCAAAACAGGGCTGTCGGCCCGCACATTGCCTCATATGGAGCATAACGTTGCGGCCACACCCGGTCAGCGAAAAGTCTGGCTGGAAAAAATGCGGGTACGTGAAGCCGGGCTGAAAACACGGGGGTTACTGTCATGATGTGTTGCCCTTTTTGCCACAAAGCGGCGCATGTTCGAACCAGCCGCTATATGTCGGAAAATGTCAAAGAGCGTTATCACCAGTGCCAGAATCTGGAATGCTCAGCCACCTTCAAAACACATGAGTCAATATTTGAGGTGATCCGTTCTCCGGTCGTCGATAAAAAGCCCGAGTCGCTGCCAACAGCGCCTGCAACTCCGCATCGGGTGAAAGGCTGTTACAGCTCCCCGTTCCGCCATTAATCAGGAGAGATAAACCATGACCACCCTGACTTTACAGCATGCGTTTCAGGCCTGTCAGATGAAAAAAACGGCGTGGCTGAACCGTAAAGCCGAACTGACTGCCGCAGAGCAGGAATACCGCGAGCAGATGCTGGCCGGAGATGAACGTATCCCGGTACGATTGCAGGAATTGCGCGAAATTATGGACATCAAAAAATGGGAAGTTAATCAGGCCGCCGGTCGTTACATTTTTTCGCATGAGGAAGTGCAGCGCATCAGCATCCGTAACCGGCTGCACGAGTTTATGCAGCAGAACGGCGCAGAGCTGGCCGCTTCGCTGGCACCTGAGCTGATGAGAATTAAGAACCAACCCGCAATGATAAAAAACCGTGCGCTTGACCGTTCAGTCTCTTACCTGAGAGAAGCTCTCTCCGTCTGGCTGGCCGCAGGAAATGAAATTAATTATTCTGCACAGGATAACGACATTTTAACGGCCATCGGATACAGGCCTGATGCGGCTTCGCGGGATGATAATCGTGAAAAATTCACCCCTGCTCAGAACATGATTTATACGCATCGACGCGCCGGGCTGGCTGCTCAGTAGCCCGGCAAAAAATCCCCGTAAATCCCGCTATTTTTAACGAATTAAGCCATGCATCCATAAGGTGCATGGTTTTGCATGCGTTTTCGCGCGCCTGCACTCCCTGCCAGCGCCAGTCGCGGCACGGCCTGAGCCCACCTTTGCACCTGCATTAAAAGTGGCCCCTTAAGCGGGTAGGCGTGGCGGGGAGAGCATTGCGCGCAGATCTAAACTTGTCATTTAAATTATCTGCGCAACCCCTTTCTCCTACTCTGAAGATGATTCATCAAGGTCACTTGCGTAGTATCGATGTGGTTTTCTGTTTTTGTCGATACGAATATGGCCATCCCTTTCCAGCACTCTACCTCCCCAAGCAGAAATTTTCTGTCTTGTACAACCAACTGCATCGGCTATTTCACGTGCTGTCATAGCCTCATCAAAAGTTAATTGTGTTATTAGACCCAATATTTTAATTTCAACCTCAGCGAAGTTACCATGAGTTACAGGAGAATCTTGATGAATAATTTCAATAAGTTTTTCATCATCTTCGAAGCATCTTTTTATTTTGACTTTAATTAGTTCGGCTTCATCATAAATTTTATTGCAAGCAGGACATTTATAACTTTTGCGTTTCGTTTTGACAAAGTATGGATCGTATTTAGCTAGAACTTCGTCATAAATAAATCGTATTGGGGTGTAATCATCTTTTTTATTGGCGTATTTAATATTATTTTCTAAGCAAACATCATAATCAATAGCATAAAGATTATAGCTTCCTCCATGCTTAGAAACTACATTCTCAGATATAAAGTGCAGCATGAAATTTTCACATAAGACATTGAGATAATCCCTCCTTGAAGGATCGATCATCAGATGACTTGCTGCTCTATCTGGGAACTTATTTTTTTCTTGTAAAGCTTTTTCGATTATTGAGTTCCAAATATCCATATTGAATGGAGGTATCAAGCCCTTTTTAGAACTTCCAGTAAATTGTTTTTGATAAGTTTTTCTAGCGCATGTAATTCCATAGTTTATTTCTGCTAATCCAATTTTAGGGTCTTGTGAGTTAGATCTGGCTTGAATGAAAGCATTTTGAAGTATTATTCCAATAGTTCTTGATACCCCAAGGGTTTCT
Organism: Tatumella sp. UBA2305; assembly: GCF_002345795.1. NCBI lineage: Bacteria > Pseudomonadati > Pseudomonadota > Gammaproteobacteria > Enterobacterales > Erwiniaceae > Tatumella > Tatumella sp. UBA2305. Next base: position 124,188 of record NZ_DDVT01000001.1, on the reverse strand, counting down.
CGCGTTATTCGATAGAAAATCTCTTCTCTATTCCCCTTGAATATATCGGTAAACTTTAAATTTTGACAAAATTTCTCAATTCTTTTGTTGATTAATTGCTCTACGAAAACTTGCATTTTGTTAATGCCAGCAATTGCCCCATCAAATCTTTCAACATACTCATTGAAGTCAAGAGGAATAGAGAAAATATCTCTTCCAATAATTATCTTTTCGCCAAAGTCATATCGATCAGTTATTACGCCGACTTTAAAAAACATTCCTATTCTTGAGCCTAAGAATGATTTTAATAAGGAGCTGAATTTATTTTGTGATTCAGAATTAAGATCTGAGTATTCATCTAAAAAAATGTAAATAGCGTCAAGCTTTGCTTTATTTTTTATTTGGCTAATCTTGTTCAAGAAATCTTGGACATTCAAACCTTTTATTTTTGTGTGGCTGCTATTAGTGGACTTTTCAACTGAGTCAGTGATGCCTGCACTAATCTCTGCCTTGGTATAATCGGCCTTTGCTGAAAGGTTTACATCAGCTTTGTGTTTTTGTTGGCTACTTTCTTCTATTTTTCGGCTCGTGCTGATTGTTATACCTTCAACAAGTATTTTCTCTATATAGTCAAGATCATCTAGCGCCGGGTTTTCTTTTTTGAAAAGAATAAGGTGTTTTTCATTGTACATCAGTGCTAGCTGTTTTTTTAAAGAGTCGATAATTTGTCTAATAAAATGAATTTCTATTAACTCAAGATCGCTAGTTGAGTCAAAGATATCTATACATGTACTTAGATCGATAAAAATAGGAAGGACTTTTTTCGTGCCGAGTAAAGAGGTTGTTCCTTTTAGTTCAGGTGATATTGATTTTAAACACTCATAATATCCACGAAGTAGATTTGTTGTCTTTCCTGTTCCACGTCGACCAGATATGAAATTGTCTTGTTTTTGGAGTAAGCCGTTTAATATACCAAAGTAATCAATGAAATAATCCTCAAGAAGAGAAAGTTCCTTGATGTTATCAAGTGATATATAGTCAGCTCGCAAGATTGAATTAAATGCTGTACTGATGTTATCTGTATCTAATGCATTCATTTTAACGGTCCTTCATTAAATGTTTTCATATTAAATATATATTGTCCCCACCAGCTCATTAGATCCTTGCGGAGGATGAGATAATTTGACCTATTATAAGCTCGTCTTATCTCATTTTTATCAGTATGCGCTAATGCGGCTTCAATGATATCAGCATTAAACAAAGCTTCGTTCATGGCCGTACTAGCGATTGAGCGTAAACCATGAGCTACTAATTTTCCAGCATAACCAATCCTTTTTAATGCTGCATTAGCTGTCTGACTATTCATCGCTTGCTTTGGATCATTCCTGCTTGGGAAAACATGTTCTCGATGAGCACTGATAGGTTTCATCACTGCCAGAATCTCTAATGCCTGAGGAGATAGAGGTACAATGTGCTCACGCTTCGCTTTCATCCGTTCGGCGGGAATCGTCCAGAGTTTGGCATCGAGATCGATCTCTGCCCAACAAGCACCGGAGGCCTCAGAAGGGCGCACAAGTGTCAGAAGTTGCCATTCAATGAGACAGCGAGTTGAAACAGAGAGATTTGACATCACCAAAGAACGCATGAGTTTTGGTAACTCTTCTGGGCGTAGCGTCGGCATGTTTTGTTTTTTAGGCTTCTCAAAGGCCATGCCGACACCTGATGCCGGATTTGCATCAATCAGACCGGTGTTAACTGCATAAATCATTATCTCATTAATGCGCTGGACCAGGCGGCGAACCGTCTCTAGCGCACCACGTGCTTTGATTGGTTCCAATGCTTCAACAATCGTTCTGGCTTTAATCTCCTGAACAGGTATCGCGCCTATTGCCGGGAACACATCCTTATCTAAAGAGCGCCTAATATCTTTCGCGTAGTCTTCAGTGACGCTTTTGCTTTTTATTTTTAACCAGTTGGTGGCCACAGTTGAGAAAATGCTATCCAGCACAATCTGACGTTGTTCTGACGCTTGTTCCTGTTGCTGTTGTGGATCCATGCCTTGCGCTAGCGTGGTTAAGTGCTGGTCGCGTATCTGACGAGCTGCTGCGAGTGTAAGGGCAGGGTATGAACCGAGACTCAAATTTGTGCGGCTGCTGCTTCCCGGTCGTTGATAACGGAAGCGCCAGAGTTTTTTACCGGAGGTTTTGATGAGTAAGAACAGGCCATCACCATCATGTAGGGTGAAGTCTTTTTCGCGTGGTTTCGCTTTGAGGATTTCGTTGTTAGTCAGAGGCCGGGTAACACGCGCCATGTCTGGATTCCTTCCATAATTGGTACACGTTTATGGGCCACAGTATAGCGTGTACCTAAACGTGTACCAATTTTATCTGGATTTAGCCGGATATACCCGGACAACGACAGACACAAAAAAGCCCGCAAGGCTTATGCTATGCGGGCTTTCCGTACTTCACCGGACGTATCCGGATCATGATTTGGTGGAGCTGGCGGGAGTTGAACCCGCGTCCGAAATTACTACACCGTCGGCACTACATGCTTAGTCCAGTCTTTACATTCGCTTGTCAGCTGCGGATGGACACGCCACTAACAAACTAGCCTGATTAAGTTTAATGCTTCAACCCCAGGCAGGGTCTCCACACGATCTCTTTTGGGTTTGACCTCTCTTGATCCCCGTCCTAAGAGCGGAGGCTAGGGAGAGAGGGCTCTTAGCAGGTTATTAAGCTGCTAAAGCGTAGTTTTCGTCGTTTGCGACTATTTTTTTGCGGCTTTTTACGAGGCCAACCGCCCCTCGGCATGCTCCTTGGGCTTCGCAAATCCCGTCGAATCCAGAATCAGCCCCAGGTACTGTGATGCAGTATATCAGGAAAAGCTGTTGCTGCACCAGTGGTTTAGCGATTTCCTTTTTTCATAATCCGTGCTTTGTCTATTTTCCATTCACGTTCACGAATGTCGTCACGCTTGTCGTGTTCTTTCTTACCTTTGGCGACGCCAATCTTCAACTTACACCAGGCATTTTTCCAGTAAAGCGACAGCGCAACAATGGTATAACCTTCACGGTTTACCCGGCCGAAGATCGAATCCAGCTCCCGCTGTTTAAGTAATAACTTACGGTTACGGGTCGGATCGCAGACCACATGGGTTGAAGCGCCAATCAACGGCTGAAAGGTGGCACCAAACAGAAAGGCTTCACCATCACGCAGTAGAATGTAACTTTCACTGATATTGGCTTTACCAGCACGAAGAGATTTTACTTCCCATCCTTGTAACGACAGGCCGGCCTCAAATTCCTCTTCAATAAAGTATTCATGGCGGGCGCGTTTATTCAGGGCAATGGTTGCAGAACCGGGTTTGTGAGCTTTTTTCTTAGTCATAATATTGCTTATTTTACACCACTTATGCGCAGAAACCATCCCCGAATTCGGGGTAATAAGAAGCACATTCTAGCACGCCGGTAGCATGAAGACATTTTTGTTTAACTGTTGAAACTGGTATGATCATCAGGTTTTTTACTAAGCAGGAAGTGTTATGGCTCAGATTAGTCGTTCAGCGCTGGTCCCGTACAGTGCTGAAAAGATGTACCGGCTGGTGAATGATGTTGATGCATACCCACAATTTTTACCGGGATGCACCGGCAGCCGGATTCTCGACAGTTCAGAAGATCAAATGACCGCCTCGGTCGATGTTTCTAAAGCCGGGATAAGTAAAACGTTCACCACCCGCAACACACTGACCGATAATGAACGTATTCATATGCAACTGGTCGACGGTCCTTTTCGTAAACTGACCGGTGGATGGCATTTTGTGCCATTGGGCGATGATGCCTGTAAAGTCGAGTTAAGTCTTGATTTTGAATTTACCAACATGCTGGTTGAAATGGCATTCGGGCGGATCTTTAAGGAACTGGCCAACAGCATGGTGCAGGCGTTTACCGTCCGGGCAAAAGAGGTTTATCGTGGCTGATATCCAGGTAGAAGTTGTTTATGCCCTGCCTGAAAAACAGTATCTGCGAACGGTCAGAATCCCTGAAGGGAGTACCGTAGAACAGGCGATCACCGCTTCCGGACTGACAACTCTGCGCCGGGATATCAATATCTCCGAAAACAAAGTCGGTATATTTAGCCGTGCGGTTAAGCTGCATGATGAAGTGAGTGATGGGGACAGGGTCGAGATTTATCGCCCGTTACTGGCAGACCCTAAAGAACTGCGCCGCCAGCGGGCCGAGCGCTCGGCAAATGCCAGCAAAAAGTAATTCTCACGGCCAGATTTAAAAAAATAGCGCAGTAATCACTGCGCTGTCCTTTCTGCACTGCCGGACTATCTTACCGGGAATGCCAACCGATTAGTTTTTCGTCAGAGCCGGTTTGTTATCAATATTAGTCAGTATTCCGCTGCTGTTAAAGGTCAGTGTCAGAGTCTGCTGAGTAATGCCTTCATGGCCTGGTTCACGACGGAATACGTAGTACCAGACATTACTGCCAAACGGATCGCGCATCATCGGAGTTCCGAGAGTATACGCCACCTGTTGCTGAGTCATACCGGTATGAAGTTTGCTGATATCACTCGCGACCAGATAGTTACCCTGGTTAATATCCGGACGATAGACGACCTTTTCTATAGTTGAGCAACCAGCGGTTGCCATCAACATTACTACTGCAGCAGCAGCCAGTATTTTACTGCGCATGTATACATTCCTTTTTCGGACACATATGCCTGTGCAAGGCGGTTTTTGCCATCAACGATGAATTCTGCCTGTAACAGGTTTGCTTCGTCCGGCGAGATAAGATATCGATAATAATAGACCTTTCGCCGGATGGAAACCTTTGCAGAGTATGCATATGACTTCCGAACGATAAAAAAGTGCCAAATCATGCAGCTAAAAGTTCTCTGGCATTCGCCAGGGTATTACGGGTGACTTCACTTCCTCCCAGTAACCGTGCCAGTTCATGCAGTCTTGCCTGTTTATCCAGCAGACGCATCTGGGTTTCGGTCATGGTTCCGTCAGTAATTTTACTGATGAAGAAATGGCTGTGACCACAACCCGCCACCTGTGGCAGATGAGTGACACACATCACCTGGGTTGATTCTCCCAGTTGACGTAGCATTTTTCCGACGATGGCGGCCGTCGGACCACTAATGCCGACATCCACTTCGTCGAAAATCATTGCCGGGGTCTCCATTTTCTTCGCCGTGATCACCTGAATGGCCAGTGCAATACGCGATAACTCTCCGCCGGAAGCGACTTTAGCCAGCGGCTGTAAAGGTTGTCCCGGGTTAGTACTGACACGGAATTCAATGGTATCTGCACCTTCTGGTGTCAGACGATCAGCATTGAATGTGACATCAATAATAAAACGGCCATGCTGCATCGATAACTGATGGATTGAATCAGTAATTCTGGCAGCGAGTTCAGCCGCAAACTGACAACGCTGCTGATGCAGTTGCTGTGCCGTTTCCAGGGCAGCCTGATGATGTTTACTGACCTTCAGACTCAACTGTTCAAGTTCTTCGTCGTGTGATTCTAACTGCTGGTACTCAGACAGTAATTGCTGATGCAATTCCGGTAGGTTTTCCGGTGAGACATGGTGTTTGCGGGCCAGAGAAATCTGCCGCGAAATACGCTGTTCCAGTTCCTGTAAGCGGTTCGGATCAAGATCAATGCGTTCGCAGTAGTGGCGCAGTTCATCTCCGGCTTCACTTATCAGAATGGCTGCATCTTCCAGCATACTCAGGACGGGTGTCAGGGCTTCATCCATAGGCAGTAATTCACTGACACTCTGGCGTGCTGTATGCAGTAAAGATTGCAGGCTAAGATCCTCGCCTTCAGAGACTATCCGTGAGGCCTGCTGACTCAGGGTTAATCGCTGGCCACTGCTGGCCAGCTGTTTGTATTCAGTGTCTGCACCCTCAAACTCACCGGTAACCGGTGCGAAACTGTTGAGCTCTTTCAACTGATACTGAAGTAATTCTCTGCGAGATTCCCGTTCCTGAGTCTGTTTTTGCAGGCTGGCCAGCGCGCGACAGGCAGAATACCATTGCTGATAATGGTGGCGCATGGTTTCACACAGCGGGGTCGGATCGGCATAAGCGTCCAGTAAAAAGCGCTGGTGCTCAGGTTTAAGCAACAACTGATGTGCATGCTGACCATGAATCTGAATGAGCAGTTGGCCAAGCTCCCGGAGCTGTGAAAGGGGGACGGCGGTGCCGTTGATAAATCCACGCGAGCGTCCATCGGCGTTAATCACCCGGCGTAGCAGGCACTCGTCGTTATCATCCAGATGATTATCGGCAAGCCACTGGCGGGCAGAGGGGGAAGATTGCAGACGAAAACGCGCGCAGATATCCGCCCGCGAAGCTCCGGGCCGCACCATTTCTGCCTCTGCTCTGGCTCCAAGGCACAGGCTAAGCGCATCAATCGCAATCGACTTTCCGGCACCGGTTTCCCCGGTGATGCTAGTCATACCTTGTTGGAAGTCGATATCCAGTTCACGGACAATTGCAAAATTACTGATGGTCAGTTGTGCCAGCATAATATCACCTGTATAGAAAAACATGACTGTTTTTTTAAACAGTATAATCCGCTTTTTTACACAGTAAAGGGTGTCTGGCACATTTTTAAAATAATTTTTTCGACCAACCAAGTTTCGTGCTTAACGTATTAAAATAATTGTAATTTTTTGGATGTATCAGGTCCAGGTGCTGTGGGCTGCGTTTGATCAGTACTTCTTCACCTTCCTGTATGGGCAGTGCTATCTGGCTGTCGCAACTTATTTCGAGATCACTGCGCAGTGATGAGAACCGCAGGTGGATTTCGCTGCTGCTGTTGATAACCAGTGGCCTGGCTGACAGCGTATGGGGAAACATGGGAACTACGCTGATAGCTTCCAGGCCAGGTGTCAGAATCGGGCCACCGGCAGAGAGGGAGTAGGCCGTTGAGCCGGTGGGAGTGGCAATAATTAAACCGTCAGAGCGCTGGGAGAAAGCGAAGTTATTGTCGATATACACTTCAAATTCAATCATATGGGCCACTTTCCCCGGATGCAGCACTATTTCGTTGATAGCTGTGGCAATCCGTGGCGACCCTTGAGGTAACGAGACCCTGGCTTCCAGCAGAAACCGCTGCTCAGTAAAATAATGTCCATCCAGCACTTCGGAGAGCTGCTGACGGGCATTCTCCGGGTCCAGATCGGTCAGAAATCCAAGGTTGCCACGGTTAACCCCAATGACTTTGATATCGTAACGGGAAAGCACTCTGGCGGCTCCCAGCATATTACCGTCACCCCCGATGACAACAGCCAGATCAGCCTGCTGGCCGATTTCAGCTAATGTTCCGGTATTAACCTGCTGCAAATTGAGTTCATTGGCAATTTGTTCTTCAACCACGACCTGGTAGCCTTCACCGGTCAGCCAGCGACACAACATTTCATGAGTGGCGAGGGCATTCGGGTGGCGTGGGTGCCCGACAATTCCGATGCATTTAAAAAATTTGTTCATTTGCAGGCAACTCCTCCAGCCAAAACACAAGTGAATATCACACAGTCCCTTGAATCCGTCATTTTGATCCCCATAATAAGCCCAACGGCGAAATGAATATGGAAAACGCGGAGATTTTCATGAGCAGTAAAGAACAGAATAACCCTAACGAGCAATTTTCAGAAGAGCAGGCGGCAGAACAACAGGCTGCGGCTGAAAATGCAGACACTTCCGGAACCGTTGATCCACGCGATGAGCGTATTGCAGAACTGGAAGCGGAGCTGGCGAAACTGAGTAACGGCGTGCGTGATGCACAGTTACGTGCACAGGCTGAAATTGAAAATATTCGCCGTCGAACCGAACTGGATGTCGAAAAAGCACATAAGTTTGCGCTGGAAAAATTTTCTAACGAATTACTGCCGGTGATTGATAGTCTGGAACGTGCATTGCAGGTTGCTGACAAAAGTAACAGTGAGCTGGCCTCGATGATTGAAGGGATCGAACTGACTCTGAAATCGTTGTTAGATGCAGTGCGTAAATTTGGCGTGGAAGTGGTGGGTGAAACCCACGTACCTTTCAATCCGGATGTTCATCAGGCGATGTCAATGGTGGAATCTGATGAAGTGGCGCCGAACCACGTACTGATGGTGATGCAAAATGGTTACACCCTGAACGGCCGTCTGCTACGTCCGGCGATGGTTGCGGTGTCTAAAGCCAAAGCATAATATTACCCCGCAGATGACTGCGGGGGAGTCGCCTGGTCTGTCCATGATTTTTATGGCGGGTCCACAGGTGCTAAACCGTCTGGCCGGGGCTGCCGGGCAGACGGTTTATTGTTTATGGCAATACCGGCATCCAGTCAATGGGATCCCGGCCGGACTGCTGTAATAAGGCATTGGCCGAGGAAAATGGCTTACTACCGAAAAATCCACGATGCGCTGATAACGGGGATGGATGTGGTGCCTGCAAAACATGGTGGCGCTGTCTGTCGATAATGGCACCTTTTTTCTGCGCATGAGCCCCCCACAACAGAAACACGACTCCCTGTCTGTGCTGATTGATCAGCGAAATGACGGTATCCGTGAATTGTTCCCATCCCAGCCTGGCATGTGAATGCGCTTTTCCTGCTTCTACGGTCAATACCGTGTTTAGCAGCAATACTCCCTGAGTCGCCCAACTGGCAAGGTAGCCATGACCCGGGCGGACAAAGCCCTCAATATCCTGTTCCAGCTCTTTATACATGTTCAGTAATGACGGAGGTGTTGCTACGCCCGGTAACACCGAAAATGCCAGACCATGCGCTTGTCCCGGCCCGTGATAGGGGTCCTGGCCGAGGATGACAACTTTAACCTGGTGCAGTTCGGTTAACCTGAAGGCATTGAAAACATCCTTTTGTGGAGGGTATACGGTGACCCCTTCTCTGCGGCGTTGTTCAACGCTTTGCAGGGTCTGAATAAAATAGTCCTGCTGCTTTTCGGGAGCCAGTACGTCATGCCATGTTAATGTTGTCATTATTCCCTCCTGAATATTATGCCGGTCAGCTTAATGATTTTATCTTGCGGGTAAAGCCTTAAAAATAATTTGAAAAAATACAAATTATATTTATCCATAAAGAACATAAATATCATATGGTTAAGGATTTAGTATCACTATCGATGGCTGTTTATTGATAAAGGTCAAGGAATTCTGTCTGCTCATTAGTTATACAATGACGATGAAGTTGATCCAGACAAATTCTTTGATAAGACAGTTTCAGCCCCGGAGGCAACCTATGATTAATGGAATTCAAATCACTAAATCCAGTAATAATGCATTGCTTAATTCTTTCTGGTTACTGGATGAAGAAAATGCAGAAGCACGCTGCCTGTGTGCAAAAGGGGATTACCAGCCAGACCAGCTTGTCCCGCTTCATGAACTCGGTGAAATCGAATATCGTGAGATTCCGCTGGAAATGAAACCTCAGGTTCGGGTAGAAGGTGGCCAGCACCTTAACGTGAATGTATTACGCCGTGAAACGCTGGAAGATGCTGTAAAACATCCGGAAAAATATCCGCAACTGACTATCAGGGTTTCGGGTTATGCGGTACGTTTCAACTCTCTGACTCCTGAACAGCAGCGTGATGTTATCACCCGTACATTTACCGAAAGTCTGTAACTGATTCCCGGACTGAAAAAGGGCGCCTGAGCGCCTTTTTTATTACTCTTTATTATTGATAATAAAGAGATTAATCTGCGCAGGGCTGTTTTTTCCGGTCTGGCAATATTCAGCAATAACACCACAGGAATGAATCTGCAGGACGGGAGGTTAAAAACAAAAAATCGCCCGAAGTGGGCGATTTGAGAGTACGACAAATGAACCCGAGGGCTCAATGTTAAGGCTGATAATTTTTACTCAGCAGAATCTTTCGCAGTTCCGGGGGCCGTTTCACCCGGTGATGTTACTGGCTTGCGACGTTTTCCGATATTCTTGCTATCACGATGACGCACCTTCACGCGCGGTTTTTGTGCCTCTTCATTTTTCTTCTGTTTACGTTTTTCCAGCTGTTTTTTCGATGGCTTTTTTGGACCGGTGGCGGAAGGCGCACGGGTTTTTGGCCTTAATTCGTCGATAGTTCTGCTCTTCAGGGGTTCATTTAAATAGCGCCCAATTTTAATCAGCAACTCGTTATCATGGGCTTCAACCAGCGAGAGTGCTGTCCCTTTTTTACCGGCACGCCCGGTCCGGCCAATCCGGTGCAGATAGATGTCTGCAGTACGCGGCAGATCAAAGTTGATGACCAGAGTCACATCGTCGATATCGATACCACGTGCCGCCACATCGGTTGCAACCAGTACGTTCACACGGCCTTCGGTCAGACGTTTAATGGCTTCATTACGTTTTGCCTGAACCATCTCACCTTCAAGATAGCTGCAACGGATATCTGCCTGTCGCAGCCATTCCGCCACTTCATGCAGCCTCTCGCGCTTGCGGACAAAAACGATCGTCCGGCTGGCGTCAGGTTGTTTAAGAAGATGAATCAACAACCGGGTTTTGTGTTCCAGGTCATCGGCACGGTAATACCATTGCTGTATTTTTTTACGTTCGCGACGGCTGGGTTCCGCCTCGATAGTGACCGGGTCATTCAGCAGACGATCGGCGAAATCTTCAATATGTTCGCCTTCCAGGGTGGCTGAAAATAACAGTGTCTGCTTGCGCCAGCGGGTTTCTCCGGCAATGGTTTCAATATCCTGAGCAAACCCCATGTCCACCATCCGGTCAGCTTCATCGAGGATTAGGGTTTCAACGGCGCGGCAATCAAAGTTTTCTTCTTTAATATATTGCAGCAAACGACCGGTGGTCGCGACCACAACATCCTGATTAGTGCTGAATACTTCGGCATGGTTCATATAAGCCACACCGCCAGTAATGGTCGAAATATCCAGGTGAGTATATTTCGCCAGTTCACGTGCCTGATCTGCCACCTGCATCGCCAGTTCACGAGTCGGAGTCAGAATTAAAATACGTGGGGGACCGGATTTTTTACGTGGAAAATCGAGCAGATGTTGTAAAGCGGGCAGTAAGTAGGCCGCTGTTTTTCCGGTACCCGTGGGCGCCGAACCCAGGACATCACGGCCGTCCAGTGCAGGCGGAATAGCCTCTGCCTGAATTGCAGTAGGGCGCTCGTAGTTTTTATCCTGCAGAGCATTCAGCAGGCTTTCATCTAATTCAAGTTCGGAAAATGTGGTTACAGTCATGGTCTACCTCTGTTTGGGGCGCTGATTATAGACACTTCAGACGCATTCTTCATCTGTTGTCTGCGTCTGATGACCGCGGAAGAGCATTTCCGGCGGTAAAATTTATGAAGACGACAATTTCTCACGGTAATATTTCTGTTGTGCGGTTACACTTGCCGAACAGGGTAACTGACCCTGAGTTGTTAATGCAGGACAGGAAGATTGCCGTGCCACAGAGTTTTAAGAAAAATGGTTTTACCTTTCGACAGTTTTTTGTCGCCCATGACCAGTGTGGCATGAAAGTCAGCACTGACGGTATTATTTTAGGTGCCACAACACCCGTCCCTCTCGATGGAAAGTTACTGGACATTGGCAGTGGAAGCGGGCTGATTTCCTTAATGATGGCGCAACGAATCCATGAGGCAGGCAAAGTTGTGCAGATTGATGCGGTTGAAATTGATTTGGCGGCGGTGCGTCAGTCAAAAGAAAATATTGCGCAGTCACCCTGGCCGGATACGATACAGGTTCACCATGCTAATATCCTGACGTGGGAGCCTCCGCACTCCCGGCGCTATAGTGTGATAGTCAGCAATCCTCCCTTTTTCTCCGCCGGGGTGAACTGTAGTAGTCACTCCCGGCAAACCGCGCGTTACACTACCACACTGAGTCACCAGGCATTACTTAGGAGTGCACAACAACATCTCTCTGCTGAGGGTTGGTTTTGCGTGATTTTGCCGGTGGTTGCCGGAGAGGAATTTATCACCCTTGCTCAACTTGATGGCTGGATATTACGTCATTGCCGACGCATTAGTGAGTTTGCAGACCGGCAACCCCACCGGTTGTTTATCGCGTTTTCATTAAATTCCGGACATTGTGCTGATGACAGTCTGGTGATCCGCGATTCTTCAGGGAAGTATTCCGATGACTTTCGGCAACTGACGGGGAATTTCTATTTACCACGCTAAACGTAGGGTTAGCAGGCATTCATGAGGAGTGATGTTTGTTGTAGTAATGCAGCCCCTGCTCTCAGGTTTCTGATAAATATTGCCACTATCTTCTTAATTTTTCGTAAAAAAACTGCATATCGGTTTACCCGAGCCACAGAAGCATATGACAATCACTGTTTTGCAGCTTTTTTTTGTTAAAAGCCTAAACTGACCCCTGAATTAGAGATGAAATGCTTTGTTCGATGAGGTAACCTGCCTGTTAAATCGCCTTTTACCCGTATCGGACGGGAGATGGGTGACGCAGTTCATCGATAGCACGAGGCCCGGGATGTTATCACAAACAGCCAATGGCGCTGTTACCCGGAGAATACAGGGAAACGCTGAACTTTCTTTAAAGTATCTACTCTAAGTCACTGCTTGCTCAGATCATGTGAGATGTTGCTGGTGGTTAATTGGATGTAGAACATATTTGTGGGGATATTACCTCGGATGAGCGAGCAGTTAACAGATCAGGTTCTTGTTGAGCGCGTCCAGAAAGGAGATCAAAAGTCATTTAACTTACTGGTGATTCGATACCAGCATAAAGTGGCGAGCCTTGTGTCGCGCTATGTACCGTCAGGGGATGTGCCGGACGTGGTGCAAGAGTCTTTTATTAAGGCCTATCGTGCCCTCGAGTCATTTCGTGGCGACAGTGCTTTTTATACGTGGTTATACCGTATCGCTGTAAACACAGCGAAAAATTACCTGGTTGCTCAGGGGCGTCGGCCACCGTCCAGTGATGTGGATGCAGTCGATGCAGAAAATTTCGAAAGTGCGGGTGCATTGAAAGAAATTTCGAACCCTGAGAACTTAATGTTGTCAGATGAACTGAAACAAATTGTCTTCAAAACTATAGAAACATTACCTGAGGACTTACGGATGGCAATCACACTCAGGGAACTTGATGGTTTGAGTTACGAAGAGATTGCCGAGATTATGGACTGTCCGGTCGGAACAGTGCGTTCCCGGATATTCCGGGCCCGTGAGGCTATCGATAACAAAGTTCAACCGCTGATCCAACGTTAGGGATGGCGGCTACTTGAAAGGTAAAAGGCATGCAGAAAGAACAACTTTCCGCTTTAATGGATGGTGAAATCTTAGATCAGTCATTGCTTTCTTCGCTGGCGAAAGACACGGAGTTACAGCAGAGCTGGACAAGCTACCACCTGATACGTGATACCTTACGTGGCGATGTAGGTTCCGTGGTTCATTTCGATATTTCTGCCCGTGTGGCTGAAGCTATCGCGCAGGAACCTGCCCGTAATGTGACCGCGTTTATCCCGGAAGCGCAGCCAGAACCTTCACGCTGGAGCAGGATGCCGTTTTTCGGCAAAAACCGCCCATGGGCAGCCCAACTGGTGCAGGTGGGTGTCGCAGCATGCGTTTCGCTGGCGGTAATTGTGGGTGTACAACATTATGGTAATTCTCCGGCTGGTGCTGGAAATGTAGCCGATACTTCGGATACCCCGGCATTTAATACTCTGCCAATGATGGGGAAAGCCTCACCAGTCAGTCTTGGAGTTCCTTCTGACATTTTTGATGCTGGTAATGCCAGCCAACAGGTTCAGGAACAACGTCGCCGTGTCAATGCGATGCTCCAGGACTATGAATTACAGCGTCGTCTGAATAATGATCAGTTTGAATCAGGAGTTCCTGAACAGGCTCAGATCAATGTGCCGGGTAATCAGTCTCTGGGTATTCAGCAGCAGTAATGAAAAAACCTTATATTCTGATGACTACACTGGTTGGTAGTCTGTTGTTTTCATCGGTGACCTCAGCGCAGGATTCTGCGTCTGAGGTCATGTTAGAAAAGATGGAAAAAGCCAGTGCCGCTCTCAATTATGAATTCGCCTACATCAATGTCTCCCGTCAGGGAATAGAATCTTTACGTTATCGCCATGCGATTGTTTCTGGCCAGACCTATGCACAGTTGTTGCAAATGGACGGACCGAGGCGTGAGATTATTCAGCGCGGTAAAGAAATCAGCTATTTTGAAGCCGGGCTGGAACCCTTTACTTTGCCAGGTGAGCATATTATCGACGGGTTGCCTTCGGTGTTGTACGCCGATTTTGACCGGCTGAAAAACTATTATGATTTCATTCCGGTAGGGCGTTCCCGTGTCGCCGATCAGATGTGTGATGTTGTCCGGGTCGTATCGCACGATGGTTCCCGCTATAGCTATGTTATCTGGCTGGATGTTGATACCTCGCTGCCACTACGCGTAGATTTGTTGGCTCAGGACGGTGAACCTATCGAACAATATCAGGTGATCAGTTTTGCGGTGGATGAAGGCGTCAGCCGGATGATGGAATCTCTGAAAAATGCCAGCCTGCCGCCGGTACTTTCTCTTCCTGCGGGGGATAAAGTCAGCTTCAACTGGAAACCGGGCTGGGTGCCGGCCGGAATGCAGATGATTTCACAAACCCGCCGTCAAATTCCTACGATGGGGAAAGCTTTTGAAACCAGGCTATACTCTGACGGGTTATTTAGTTTTACTATTAATGTCACGGATGCAGATAAAGATAGTCTGAATCAGTCATTGCGCACTGGACGACGTACGATTCAGGTCGAAATACGTAATAATAAGGAAATAAGTGTTGTGGGTGAGTTGCCTGCAGCTACTGCAAAACGTATTGCGGACAATGTCGACGTAGGTAACTGATTATGATGAGAGAATGGGCAACCGTGACTTCCTGGGAAAACGGGATCGCGACACTGCATACCGAAGCAAAAACTTCCTGTAACAGCTGCAATGCACGTAAAGGTTGTGGTAGTCACCTGTTGAATAAACTGGGGCCGGAAGATGCAGAAGTGATGCAGATTACCAGTAAGCAGCCATTACAGCCTGGTCAGCGTATTGAATTAGGTATTCGTGAAAGCAGCCTGCTGGGTTCTGCGGTGCTGGTCTACATGACACCGTTACTTGGTCTGTTTATTGTTGCCGGCCTGTTTCAGGCACTTTTTCATTCTAACCTCGCTTCTGCCAGCGGTGCATTGCTGGGCGGTGTTGGAGGCTTTATTCTCTCGAAAGGCATCTCTGCATTGATTGGCGATAAAGAAGCCTTTCAGCCTGTGATCTTAAGTGTGGCGTTGCCTCCGGATTCTCTGCGCTTCGAAACGGCAGAGGGTGAGTAGTCAGAGTGACATGCCGGAGGATAATCCCCGGCCTTTCCCGCACTAAAATTTACCTTTCTCTTTAGCAATTACACCAGGTTACTGGCTTTCGTACGGGCCCTTAACAGTGTAATATGCCACCTCATTAATGAGGCTGACTCAACACGAGTAACGAGTGATGTTACTTATCATCTCTGTGCCCTGGTATTCAACAGACGTTTTTACGCGAAGATATTCATATAAATGAAGCATATAAGAAACTTTTCCATTATAGCGCACATCGATCACGGCAAATCTACGCTTTCTGATCGCCTGATTCAGACCTGCGGCGGATTGACTGACCGAGAAATGGCTGCTCAGGTTCTGGATTCAATGGAACTGGAACGTGAACGCGGTATTACCATCAAAGCACAGAGTGTTACCCTCGACTACCATGCTCAGGACGGTCAAACCTATCAGCTTAATTTTATCGATACCCCGGGCCATGTTGACTTCTCTTATGAAGTTTCCCGCTCCCTGGCTGCCTGTGAAGGTGCCTTGTTGGTAGTGGATGCAGGGCAGGGGGTAGAAGCTCAGACCCTGGCAAACTGCTATACCGCCATGGAAATGGACCTTGAGGTTGTGCCGGTACTGAACAAAATTGACCTGCCGGCGGCCGATCCAGACCGTGTCTCTCAGGAAATTGAAGACATTGTGGGTATTGATGCGACCGATGCCGTCCGCTGTTCAGCCAAAACCGGGGTGGGTGTACCGGAAGTTCTGGAACGCCTGGTTCGTGATATCCCGCCACCGGAAGGTGACCCGGAAGCTCCGTTACAGGCACTGATCATCGATTCCTGGTTCGATAACTATCTTGGGGTTGTGTCGCTGGTGCGGGTGAAGAATGGTACTCTGCGCAAAGGCGACAAAATTAAAGTGATGAGTACCGGACAGGTATACAACGCTGACCGTTTAGGTATTTTTACACCGAAACAGGTCGATCGTAGTGAACTGGGATGCGGTGAAGTTGGCTGGCTGGTATGCGCGATTAAAGATATTTTAGGCGCGCCGGTCGGGGATACTCTGACCAGTTCCCGGACTCCTGCTGAAAAAGCGTTACCTGGTTTTAAAAAAGTGAAACCGCAGGTTTACGCGGGACTGTTCCCGGTAAGCTCCGATGATTACGAGTCTTTCCGTGATGCGTTAGGTAAACTAAGCCTGAACGATGCTTCACTATTTTATGAGCCGGAAAGTTCTACGGCACTTGGCTTTGGTTTCCGTTGTGGATTCCTGGGCCTGCTGCACATGGAAATTATTCAGGAGCGTCTGGAGCGTGAGTACGATATTGATCTGATCACCACAGCCCCTACTGTAGTGTATGAAGTTCAGACCACTGACGGCAATGTGGTTTATGTCGACAGCCCGTCGAAATTGCCACCGCTGAACAATATTGAAGAATTACGCGAACCGATTGCAGAGTGTCATATGCTGGTTCCACAGGAATACCTGGGGAATGTGATTACGCTCTGTATTGAGAAACGCGGCGTGCAAACCAACATGGTTTATCATGGAAACCAGATTGCTTTAACCTACGATATTCCGATGGCCGAAGTTGTGCTTGATTTCTTCGATCGCCTGAAGTCCACTTCGCGCGGTTATGCATCTCTGGATTATAATTTTAAACGATTCCAGGCCTCTGATATGGTACGTGTTGACGTTCTGATTAACTCAGAGCGTGTCGACGCATTGGCATTGATTACCCATCGCGATAACTCGCAATACCGCGGACGTGAACTGGTTGAGAAAATGAAAGAGCTCATCCCGCGTCAGCAGTTTGACATTGCTATTCAGGCTGCTATCGGTAATCACATCATTGCCCGTTCAACAGTGAAACAATTACGTAAAAACGTTCTCGCCAAATGTTATGGCGGTGACGTGAGCCGTAAGAAAAAGCTGTTGCAAAAACAGAAAGATGGTAAAAAACGGATGAAACAGGTAGGTAACGTAGAATTACCTCAGGAAGCGTTTTTAGCCATTCTGCATGTGGGCAAGGACAACAAATAAGGACCTGGCATGGCAAATATGTTTGCACTGATTCTGGCTTTAGCTACTCTGATTACCGGAATCTTCTGGTGCATTGAAAAATTCGTCTGGGCTCCTGCCCGTCGTAAAAAGCAGCAACAGGCCCGTGAAATGGCCGGTACTGCACTGGATGAGAAAACACTGAATGCTGTGGATCGTCATCCTGGCTGGATTGAAACGGCAATCTCGGTGTTCCCGGTTTTGTTTGTCGTTTTCATCGTGCGTTCATTTGTGTTTGAGCCGTTTCAGATACCGTCCGCATCTATGATGCCGACCTTGCTGATTGGCGATTTTATTCTGGTAGAGAAATTTGCCTACGGTCTGAAAGATCCTATTACACAGACTACACTGATCCCGACCGGTCATCCGAAACGTGGCGATATCGCGGTTTTCAAATACCCGAAGGATCCCAGTGTTGACTATATTAAGCGTGTTATCGGTTTACCTGGTGATAAAATAGTCTTTGATCCTTACAGCAAAACTATCACCGTGACCCCGGGGTGTGGTTCAGGACAATGTGGCAATGCGGTACCTGTCACCTATAGTGATATGGAACCGAGTCAATTTATTCAGACCTTTAGCGGTTTTGATGGTAATGAAGTTGGAAATGGATTCTACCAGGTACCCCTTGATCAAAGCATGAAAGGTGGTTTACGCCTGGGTATTCGTAAAGAAACTATCGGCAATGTCACACATAACATCTTACTGGTGAACGAAGCACAGAGTCAGGTGAGTTCTTATTACCAGCAACCGGGACAGCAGCCAGCGACCTGGGTCGTTCCTGCCGGGGAGTACTTTATGATGGGTGATAACCGGGATAACAGTGCTGACAGCCGCTACTGGGGCTTTGTGCCTGAAAAGAACCTGGTGGGTAAAGCCGTGGCTATCTGGATGAGCTTCGAAAAACAGGAAGGCAAATGGCCTACCGGAGTTCGCCTGAGCCGTATCGGCGGCATTCATTAATACCAATGTGGGCCCGCTGTGCGGGCCTTGTTACTGACCCTGGCCGGCAGGCCACTGCACACGAAACAGAGAGAGCTGTATCAGCCCTGTTTCATGTGCAGAGCAACAGACGTCATTTAAGAGCTGGAAACGCATGAACCCCATCCTGATTAATAAGCTCCAGAGGAAACTGGGCTATACTTTCACTCAAGCAGATTTATTGCAGCAGGCTTTAACCCACCGTAGTGCCAGCAGTAAACATAACGAACGACTGGAGTTCCTGGGGGATTCCATTCTGAGTTATGTGATTGCCAATGCCTTATACCACCGTTTTCCACGCGTGGACGAAGGGGATATGAGCCGCATGCGCGCGACGCTGGTTCGTGGTAATACTCTGGCAGAAATAGCGCGGGAATTTGAACTGGGCGAATGTCTGCGGCTTGGGCCGGGAGAATTAAAAAGCGGCGGTTTTCGTCGTGAATCCATTCTGGCCGATACGGTAGAAGCACTGATCGGGGGGATTTTTCTCGACAGTGATATACAGCAAATTGAAAAGCTGATCCTTAACTGGTACCAGAGTCGCCTGGAATCGATCAGTCCTGGTGACAAACAAAAAGATCCTAAAACCCGGCTGCAGGAGTTTCTGCAGGGCCGGCATTTACCTTTACCATCTTATCTGGTGGTTCAGGTGCGTGGCGAAGCCCACGATCAGGAGTTTACCATCCATTGCCAGGTCAGCGGAATGGAAGATGCTGTGGTTGGGGTTGGTTCCAGCCGCCGCAAAGCAGAACAGGCAGCCGCCGAACAGGCGCTGATTAAGTTAGGAATTGAATGAGCGAACAATCACCCCATTGCGGTTTTATCGCAATCGTCGGCCGACCTAATGTCGGCAAATCTACATTACTGAACCAGTTACTGGGGCAGAAAATTTCGATCACCTCGCGTAAGCCACAAACCACGCGGCACCGGATTATGGGGATTGATACCCGGGATAATTACCAGGCTATCTATGTGGATACCCCGGGCCTGCATATGGAAGAAAAACGGGCTATCAACCGCCTGATGAACAAAGCTGCCAGCAGTTCTATCGGGGATGTGGAGCTGGTTATTTTCGTGGTGGAAGGGACCCGATGGACCGACGACGACGAAATGGTACTGGGTAAACTGAAGGCCGGCAAAGCGCCAGTTGTTCTGGCAATTAACAAGATTGATAACCTGCAGGATAAATCGATTCTGCTGCCTCATATCCAAATGCTGAGCCAGAAAATGAACTTCCTGGATGTGGTGCCGCTGTCGGCAGAACACGGCAATAATGTCGATACCATTGCTTCCATTGTGCATAAGCATCTGCCGGAAGCTGATCATCACTTCCCTGAAGATTATGTGACCGATCGCTCGCAACGTTTTATGGCTTCAGAAATCATCCGTGAAAAACTGATGCGTTTCCTCGGGGCAGAACTGCCGTATTCAGTGACTGTTGAAATTGAACAGTTTGTGAATAATGAGCGTGGCGGTTATGACATCCATGGTCTGATTCTGGTGGAGCGTGAAGGTCAGAAGAAGATGGTGATTGGCAACAAAGGTGCCAAAATCAAAACCATCGGCATTGAAGCCCGTAAAGATATGGAACAGATGTTTGAAGTTAAGGTTCATCTGGAGCTGTGGGTAAAAGTGAAATCCGGCTGGGCGGACGACGAACGTGCGTTACGCAGCCTGGGTTATACCGACGACCTCTGATTTATGGAAGGCTGGCAACGCGCCTTTGTGCTGCATAGTCGCCCGTACAGCGAAACCAGTTTGTTACTGGATCTGTTCAGTGAAAACGAAGGACGGGTACGGGTGTTGGCCAAAGGTGCGCGGGCCAAACGTTCGCAGTTAAAAGGGGCATTGCAGCCATTTACCCCGCTGCTGGTCCGTTGGTCTGGTAAAGGAGATATCAGAACACTACGCAGTGCCGAAGCTGTTTCTCTGGCACTGCCGCTTAACGGGACCTATCTGTATTGCGGTTTGTATGTTAATGAACTGCTGTCCCGTGTCCTGGGACAGGAAATTCCTTTCTCCGAACTCTTCTTTGATTATCTTCACTGTATTCAGGGGCTGGCCGCAGCAACAGGGTCTGCCGAACCTGTGTTACGCCGCTTTGAACTGGCGGTGCTTGGCCATCTGGGTTATGGCGTCGATTTTTTGCACTGTGCCGGCAGCGGTGAACCTGTCAGTGAAACCATGACTTACAGTTATCGTGAGGAAAAGGGTTTTATTGCCAGTCTGGTGGTTAACCAGCGCAGCTTTACCGGGCGTCAGTTGCTGGCACTGTATTCCCGGGAATTTCCTGACAGTGATACGCTGCGGGCTGCAAAACGTTTTACACGTATGGCCCTGAAGCCTTATCTTGGTGGAAAGCCGCTAAAAAGCCAGGAGCTATTCCGGCAATTTACTTTACCTGTTGCCGTGCCACCACAAAACAAATCGTAAACGGGTTGCCCGGCAGGGTGTGTTTATTAAGACTGAGGATTGTCATGACGGAACTATTATTAGGGGTCAATATTGACCATATCGCGACCCTGCGCAATGCCCGTGGTACCCGCTATCCGGATCCTGTACAGGCCGCATTTATTGCTGAGCAGGCAGGTGCTGACGGGATTACGGTGCATCTACGTGAAGATCGGCGTCATATTACCGATCGTGATATCCGTTTGCTGCGCGATACTATTCAGACCCGGATGAATCTGGAGATGGCGGTCACCGAAGAAATGATCACTATTGCCTGTGAAGTTCGTCCTCATTTCTGTTGTCTGGTACCGGAAAATCGTCAGGAAGTGACAACGGAAGGTGGGCTGGATGTGGCGGGTCAACAGCAGAAGCTTAATGATGCTGTGAAACGTCTGACAGAGGCCGGGATTTTGGTTTCTCTGTTTATCGATGCAGATCACCGACAGATCGATGCAGCCGTTACCGCGGGTGCGCCCTATATCGAGATTCATACCGGTGCTTATGCCGAAGCCGCTGAAGGTCCGGAGCAGGACGCGGAACTGGCACGTATCCGTGAAGCGGCGGAATACGCGGCTTCACTAGGGCTGAAAGTGAATGCAGGCCATGGTCTGACTTACCACAACGTGTTACCGGTTGCAGCTATCCCGCAAATGCATGAACTTAATATCGGCCATTCAATCATTGGTCAGGCGGTGATCGGCGGACTGGCAGAAGCGGTACGCGAAATGAAAGTGTTGTTGAGAGAATCGCGTCGGTAATGGCTATTCTGGGCTTGGGTACAGACATTGTCGAGATTGAGCGTATCGAACAAGTGATTAGCCGCTCTGGTGACAGGCTGGCACGCCGTGTGCTGACGGAGTTCGAATGGCAACAATATCAGCAGCACCATCAGCCAGTCCGTTTTCTGGCGAAGCGCTTTGCGGTGAAAGAGGCGGTCGCAAAAGCCTTTGGTACCGGTATCAGGGGAGGGCTGGCTTTTAATCAGTTTGAAGTCTATAACGATGCGCTAGGTAAGCCCTGCCTGCGTTTTTTTGGCCAGGCCAACAGCCTTGCAGAAGATTTAGGGGTACGAAATGTTCATGTCACCCTGGCTGATGAACGCCGCTATGCCTGTGCGACGGTGATTCTGGAAAACTGACACACTGGTATGCTCAGGCGGAATGCCACAGTGTGACAAATTTTTCCCATAAAGCTTCAGTAGTTTCTGTCTGCTGCGGATCAGTAATGATCGTATTATTGATCGGGCAGACACTCTGACAGGTTGGTGCATCGTAATGGCCGATACACTCTGTACAACGCTCTGCATCAATCTGATAAATCGTATCGCCCATTGAAATTGCCTGGTTAGGACATTCCGGCTCACACATATCGCAATTAATACAACGCTTAGTAATTAGTAAAGCCACTTCAGTCATTTACCTTTTTTGTCTTCTATAATCAATTGGTTATATGCAATTTGAATTCCTTACGATGATTAACCATCTGTGGATTTGTACAGTATAAAAAACACTGTACACTCGCTTGCGTAACACAAAACCGCAACACAGACCGAAAATCGCCATCTTAAAAAGCCTCATGTGCGAGCCTGTCTCACGATGGGGCATAGGATAAGGAATTTCAATGCCGCGCACTGTAACACATAACCCCACAAAGCCCAATGTTGATGGGTTTTTGAACAATTTCGTAGGGTGGTGCGCAGGTGATCCACAAATGAGTCCCGGCTTTATAATGAAAATAATACTTAAGCTGCTGACGTCTTAGAAAATTAAAACCTGATGATATCCCACGGCTAGCCACGTTATTTTGGTGCAGTTTTGTGATCACTGTAACGGGCAGATTTCTGAAAATCGACTGACCAGACTGGAATCCGTTGGACGTAAAGTGACCCGTTGTTATAAGGTCTTTCCTGAAGTAACGGATAATGAGGGAAGGAGTCCCGATGCTTAAAAAAGGTGGTTTGCGATTATTAACTCCGGGCGAAATTCGTCTGGCCACTGAGTTGTATGGCCGTAGTATTCGGTACAATCGGGTCTGGGTTCATCACGGCAGTTACTTGCCATTGGGTATGCAGGAAAATAATACGGCGATGACACCTTCTGGTGAAATATGGTTTGAAACTAATGTTTACCGCGATGATTACTCAAAGACCTTGCCGGATGCGCAACATTTATTTATGCATGAAATGATGCATATCTGGCAATATCAGCGAGGTATGAATGTCAAAACACGTGGTTTGTTTTCCTGGGCGGTAAATTACAAATATAATTTTAATAAAAAAATGTTATCAGGCTACCCAATGGAGCAACAGGCAAGTATCGTCGCAGATTATTGGTTGCTCACCAGGTTCGGTTTTAACGGTTATGAACGTATCATCAATTATGCAGCTTTTGATAAAAATGAACCTAAAAGGTCTTTAATTTCAAAATACAAGAAAGTCCTGGGAGGTTTTCCGCTATGATTAAATATTTTTATATGTCTTTTTTATTTTTTCTGTTGTCAGGTTGTACCGGTGACAGGTTGGTTTTTCGTAATAAAGGCAATGCCGTTGTAAGTAAAGATAGTATATGCATTACATCGAAACCTGGCGATGTTTTGGAGTATTACATGCTAAGTTATTCTGTGAATAATTATCATCCACCATTAAATATGGAGGAAGATATTGCTAAAAAATATCCCGAAACATGTATAAAGACCGAATTAAAAAATAATGCTGCTTATGGTCTGATTTACACAATGAGCGGAAAAAACTATCGATTTGAATTCAATATTGATGCTAACGGAAAAGTAACTAAAGTATAACAGATAACAATTTGCTGGAACTCCCACCCTGCTGTGTGGCGGGTGGGAGAGGTACAGGTTAAGCTTGCGCGTCGTAGACGGTCGCTTAGGCCACACCGGTTTTACCGGTTTCGCATACCGCTTTCACTACCCCGGCAGGGATATTGGGAGGAGCTCAGGTTTTGTCCCCCGGTTTTCTCTCTGGCTGAAAAGAGTTGCCCCTTCAGTAGAATAAAGAGGCAGCTAAAGTTCAGGTTCATGCTACCGATTTTGTCGGCCAGACCTGTGGAAAAATCGGGGAGATTAGTGGCTCGCCATCTTTCAGGGTCAGCTCAGGGAACGGAGGGGAGGTCACTCCGCCACGATCGACAAATACGGCATCATCACCTACCCAACGGGCTGAGAAAACCCTGCGGGAATGGGCTGAGTGATTTCCTGCTGCGCCGTGCACTGTCCGGTAATGGAAGGCTATCGCATCACCCGGTTCTACCGCCCAACTGACAATGTCGTATTCATCAGCATGTGCCTCAATGTCCGGCATCTCTTTAAAATTCTTATGCTCGTAAAGTTTGGTGCCGTTAAACCGGGTCGGACTGAATTCATCACCCCATAAGTGTGACCCACGAATGCAACGCAGAGAGATGGATTGCTCTACCGGATCCAGCGGTATCCACAGGCTGACATTCTGCCGGCCTTCAACACAATAATAGGGCTGGTCATGATGCCAGGGAGTGATGGTGCTGCCGCCAGGCTGTTTCACCAGGGTATGTTCATGGAAAAAACGAGCTGTTTCGGATTGCATCAGCCGTGCAGCGATTTCTGCTGCCGGAGAATTAAACACAAAGTCTTCAAAGGTTTTGATTCGGGACCAGTTACAATAATCCTGGAAAAAAGGTGCCGATCCGTCTTTTGGGATCACCGTGCGGGCAAAACCGTATTCGCTGGGGTTTGCCATCAGCTCACTGATGCCCTCTGCCAGGGTTTCGACCCAGGGTTTAAAGACTCCCTTCAGTAACACCACCCCATCTTTCTGAAACGTTTCTACTGTCTGATCATTAATTAAAACCGGTGGTTCTTTAGTCATTTCCGGAAATCCTGTCGCAGTTTATCGGGTCTTAACAGGGTGCAATTCCTATTCCGTTACTGAGAGGCCCCGGACAGCATTTTTATTCCCTGAAACAATATTTATTTTTATCTGTATGTTTTAATAGTTTTTTTAGGGTGCTTCCAGAGAGCAGGGCGGGTAAGAGGGAAAGAAGATTGCTGTGACCATTTACGGGCGTCTTCATTTTGTTGCACCACAAAAGCGCACCGGCACGCAGTGATATCAGGATGACACCCGTATAATAGTGACTCAGCGTAATATGGGTTTAATATGAGGGTGTTATACAAAGCTGGCTAACAGGCCGGAATAACAGGAATGTATGATGAAACCAACACAACGCATCGTATTTTTTGATCTTGACGGTACACTACACAAGCAGGATCTGTTTGGTTGCTATCTGCGCTACTGCCTGGCACGCCAGCCGGTCAATCTGTTGCCGGTGATATTGTTTGCTCCGGTGATTATCGGCGCCCTGTTGGTGAACAAATCGGCACGCTGGCCAGTGAGCCTGTTGTTGTGGGCGGTAACGGTGGGGCACAGCGAAAAATTTTTACAGCAACAGGAAAAAGCGTTTTGTCAGTGGGCTCAGCTACAGATCACCCCTTTCCCCGCGGTTCTTCGGCGTCTTTATGGCTATTTACAGGAAGCCGACACTCGTGTGTGGTTAGTGACCGGTTCTCCACAGTCGCTGGTTGAAGGTATTTATGGATCAGCCTCCTTCCTCTCTCAGGTGAGCCTGATTGGCTCTCAGATGCAACGGCGCTTCGGTGGCAGAGTGCTTAGCCTGCGCTGTTTTGGCCGACAAAAAGTGATCGAACTTGAACAACGCATCGGCTGTTTACCAAAGCTATATAGCGGTTACAGTGACAGCAACTTCGATACACCGTTGATGAACTGCTGTCAGTATCGCTGGCGTATTACGGCCAGCGGCAGCATACAGCAACTTGACTAATGCGGTTTCCACCACTGTCTGATTAAGATTAATAGGTGACGGTCACGGTGACGGTATCACTATAGCTACCCGCCGGTTTATTGGTCTGGGTGGTATCAACGGTGGCCGTATAGTTGACCGTTTGTGAGTCGCCGGTGCCGGTTTCGCTCAAATCATTATCGGTCGTCCATGCGGTTCCGTCCGGCTGATAGAACTGATACAACAAGTAATGGGTCGTTCCGTCACTGGTGGATGCCATTTGCCGGAAATCACCGCTCAGCGGATTGCTACTGGTCAGGTTGATTTTATAGGCGGCATTTTTGGTGCAACGCACCGTTAATGCACTGGCGATCGAAGCAAAATCTGCCGGCAAGGCTGCACTACCAAAATTGACATTTGGCGCATCCACAATTGCGCAGTCATTGGTTACTTCTGCCGAGAAAAGCACTGTCGAAGTTGCCGACCCAGTGGTATAGACACATAATCCCAGCAGCCCGATAAAACAGATATTGTAATTCCACTTAATGACAATACTGTCAGTATAGGTCCCGGCCGGGACATTCAGTCCGGCTGCAGTATGGATATACAGCGGTAAGGTTCCATCACTGGAATTAAATAATCCCAGTAACCCCAGCAGGGATGTTGACGTCCATGTGATGGTCTGACCTATTGAGTAAGTCGAAGAACAGTCCGAAGCAGCACAGATAGTATAGGGAATGCTGGCCCCGGAGCTGCTGCTGACCATTTGTGGAGTGGTGCCGCTTTCACCGGCAGAGGAGGTGAGGGTAGCAGTAATGGTATTAGTACTAAGCAGAGTTAATAATCCGCCTGAGCAGGTGAAACCCGAACCGGTTTCAACCGTTTCAGCGTTACTGGCTAAGGTGAAGGAACTGACGGAGCCAAAATCACCGGTGGACGAAATGGTGCTACAGTCTGCCATTGCAAAATGCGAAATAGCCGACAGTAACAACAGGAGCAGTCTCAGGGCTAAGGTGTTAATTTTCATGCAATGCCTCCGTGACTGGGGCTGACGGACAAATGATTGGGCCGATAGTGGCGGGTACAGTGGTCACTGCAGGCAGGTCAAAAGTGTAATGACAGGTTCCGTTGGCGGTCATAATTTCCAGTCGGTTATGCCGGCTAAGATGAGAAAGCCAGGCCTGCCCGTCATAACCGACCACACCAGTCTGCCCACTGTTTATTTCATCTACCGGGGTACCCACCGGTAAAGGGTGGTGGTGTTGATCGGTCACCGTCAGCACGGCGGAACGGACTTTCTCCACGGTGAAATGCACAATCGCACCGCTGCCTTCCCGTACTGCGACTTTTTGTTCTGATACCGGGACATCGGTATCTGTCGGAAAATCCATGGTGTTAATCGAGACTTTGCCCGGGTACCAGGCCGAAACCCAGGGGATGAGCAGATGGCCATTGCTGTCGGTATCGCCGACATGGCGGTTTTCATAGCTGATACTGGCTTTTGGGTATCCGTCAGTATCGGCTACAATAAAAGCATCATTAATCCGGCGAGAGAAGAACAGGTCGTTATCCATGACAACGACAGACCCGCTGGCCTCAAACCACTGATTAGACTGCCCACGGGTACCGTAAAATCCGCCACTGAGGCTTGAATAACGGTTTAACCATGTCAGATTAAGTTGGTTATAGCTGTCTCCGTTGATGGAATGCGCCACCGTCCATCCGAGACCACCATCGACAGGAGCGGTTCGGGTATACTCCAGCCTGTTGGTAATCTGCCCGTTTGCCGCGAGACTTGAGGAGCTGTTCACCACTGACTGGTCGCCCCATGGAATAGTAATTTGTGCCACCCCGGTGACTGAGTGACTCCCGAGGTCTCTGTTCAGACTCAGGCTAAGGCTGGAATTTCCCCCCAGACTATGGCTCCATGAGAAATTAGCCAGTCGTGTGCGTGTACCGTCATTAGCCTGCACCGAAAAGTAACCCAGTCCAAAAGTGCCGAACACTTTACCTGAAGGAATGATGCTAACGGTGGCCTGATCAGCCCGTCGGCTTAACGTGGTACGGGTATCTAAAGTAGACAGATCCTGATAATCACCACTGACACTAATATGCTGAAGACTCAGGCTCCAGTACTTACTGTAATAGGACCAGCCGGAAGTGTACTGATAACCTCTGTCATGCCGGTTATCCTGGCTGCTACTGGCCGACAGACTGACCGTACCCAGCCGGCCTGGGGTGAAATCGGCACCCAGCCCTGCAAGCATCAGTCCGTTACTGACTTCGCTGTGAACAGTTCCGGTCAACTGGTTACTCAGTCCGTAGCGGTAAATTCCGCTCACCGCCGCGTTACCGTAGTCTGCGTTGTCGAGCCCATAGTTACGTCGCAGGCTACCTGCCGAGAAATCAAAGTCACTCAGCCCTTTGGCCAGCAGTTTATTGGACACATAAAACGGGATAGAGGTGGATACCTGGCGGCCCAGTGCATCGGTGGTGACCACCGTTGCTTCTCCGGCACCATTGATGTACGGCACATTGGTCAGGCTGTAGGGGCCGGAATTTACGGACTGGCTGCTGGCTTTATAGCCGTTGACAAACAAATCGACGGTGCCGGGTACTGTAGCGACTCCGCTCCAGTTCAGTAGTGGGTAGGTTACCAGGTCAGGCCTGACAGTGAAGTTACGGCTAATACGTATTCCCCCCATACGCACTGAGCGACTCCATGTCACTGAATCACTGACAAAATCACCCGCCTGAATACTGATGAGTTTTGAGGGATCACTATATTTCCAGACGGTATCATACCTGACATAGCCTGAAGGCGTACCGCGCTCACCCGCGAACTGGTTTCGCCAGACACCGGTCTGTGAAACGGTTCCTGCGTTACCAAACCAGCGTCCTTCCAGCAAGGTACTTGTTGATGTTCCACCGTAGGGTGATCTCAGACTGTAGGAGTCATAATTAAACAGCAGGCCACTGCTACTGACGGGGCGGAGACTGTTTCTTGAAAAGCCACTGTCAAGCCGTTGTTCAGGCAACCACTGGTCGGGCACCTGCAAATTTAGCACCTGCCTGGCACTGTCGTACCGGGGGGTTACCTGTGGTAACTCTGATACATCGGTTAAACCGGTGGTTTGTTCCAGACGCAGATGTGCTTTTAACAATGGAAGGGCATCTATCCAGTAATGGCCATGCTTTACCTGTACCGGTACCAGACCCGGTGATGGCGTCCCATTCACCGACAGTGTCAGATACAACGTATAACTATCGTTTTCACCACTACTGAGAGTTGGCGGAGGCAGTTGACTGTAGTCGTCGGCCAGTGCCAGCGCCGGTAACGAACAGGCAATACTTAACCACAGTGGGCGGAAAACGTTAGGCATCGTTATCTGTCGGCTGCAATGCCGACCGGAGCTACATTATCCGCCAATCGGCTGAATAAAGAATTTCCCGGGGTTTGATGTGCGGGTAGTGGAAAATGAACGGTTTGTCCCGGCAGCACATAGCCCAAAAAGCCTTTAGAAATGAAGGCTAAAGGATGCCGTGCATCATTCCCCCAAAAAATATCACTCAGACGCGCATGCATCTCACCATGATTCGTGATGGCTAAAACCGCCTGCCCTTTATCTCTGACAATTTTCCAGCTCAGGTTGCGTTGGATAGCACTGACTGGCCCGTCCTGACTGACAGGGGCGATACCCTGCCCGTAAAGAAAGAGTGGCAATACATAGCGCATCCGCATAATCAGGCCGGAATTGTTGCCATTATCCTGAGAAGCCGCACTGCCAGGTATCTCATCAATAACAATCCGGTATGCATCTTCACGTTGCGGTGCAGTAGGCTGAATACGTATTAAGCGAATAAGTTGTCTCTGGCCTGGCTGGACCGTAACAAAGGGCGGGCTGGCCAGCACTGCCTTTTGATCAGAATAGACCGTGGCGGAATTGTGCTGCTGCCATTTAAAAATCCGCAACTGTAAAGTCACCGCACTGTAACCCCGGTTCTGCAGCCATAATTCTGAGCCTTTGTCTGTACTGCTGATGGTCTGAAAAATTGGCCAGACTAATACCGAACTGGCCGCCCGGGCGTTGATTCCCCGGGCAGACAACAGGATTAACAGTGCAGATAAATAATATTTAATTTTCATATAAGCAAACTTCTTAATAGGTCAGGGTAACAGTCACTGTGTCGGTGTAAGTGCCAGAGGCAGGTAAACCCGTGACCGGAAATAACCGGCCATAAATCGTGTAGGTCTGGGTAGTATCAGGGAAAGAGGCGACACTGTAAGCCAGAGCATCGGTGCCCCAGACAGTGGAGTGTGCTGCGTCCTGGTACAACTGATATCCCAGCGTTGCTTCGGTGGCACTGTTTTCCAGATAACGTTCAGTGGATGAGCCGCCATGAAGGCCGTAATCCAGGGCAATGGATACTGACATTCCAGGGGTACAGGTAACAATCACCGAACCTGCGCCCGGGGTACTGGCAACATCCACATTACCGGCAATCGACGACATCGATCCAAAATCAATGCTGCCGAAATTAGTGACTGTGTCATTAGTGTCAGTACCCAGAGCACATCCGCTGGTGATCACCGAAGATACGGTAAAGCTACTGGTTGTCGTATCTGCGGTGGCCACCACAGGTAGTACCGAAAACAGCACCACTAAAACAATGGTGCGTTTTATACTCACCAGGAGAGCGTGGCAGTCACTGTGTCGCTGTAAGTTCCTGAAGCAGGAGTTGTGGTAGTTTGACCATCAGGCACAATACGACCGTAGATCGGGATACTTTGTGCGGTGCCATCTGCAGTCAGAGAAACCTGGCCGCCAGGTTCAATTTCGCTGGTATGGTTGGCATCAGAATAGAGATGATAAGCAATGTCGGTGGTCGTGGTGCCGCTGGTGTTGACCATGTTCCGGACATCACTTGCTTCGTTCAGCCCCCCATCCAGAGTCATGGTGGGAGTCAGGCCCTCAGTACAGGTGATGGTAACGGCGTTGGTGCCGTCAGAACCAAGAACGGTTCCATTAATCGCGGCGGTCAAATCAGAATAAGTCCCGAAATTCAGCGTTCCCCAGCTGTTGGTTCCGGAAGAAGAACTGCCATTTGTTACTGCGCAGCCCTCTTTTATAGTGACCTGGACGCCCACTTGTCCGGATAAAGTGCCTTCTGCCGCACTGGCTACGGAGGGGACCACGCTGGTTGTCAATACGTAACCTAAAGCACATAACAGCATCTTGTTGATTTTCATGAAATAACCTTTTGCAGTGTGTATTTAGTCTGATGAGTGAAAAATCTGACTGATTTGAAACAGAGTGTTTCGCACGTGCCGTGACCGAATGCATGAAACTCTGGCCTGACGTCAGAATTATTATTGGTTAATTTGATTTAACATTTGCGCTACCAGACTATCATACGGCTAAGATTAATCTCAAAGGGTTATTCACCTTTCATGTAAGCGTTTGTTTAGGGTGCGTCTGGATTATTTATCATTTAAAACATATATTTAAGTATATGTTTCTTTAAAATGCATTGTTGATACAATGAGTTATACGAGAAAATCAATATTAAATATCCAGATTTTCGGAATAAGGAGTATTAAATTTCATTTCTATAATAAGTTTTATTTATTATTAAGTTCCGGGGGATGACACTCTCAAGGCTTCACTGATAAGGGTCCGGAACGTACGAATCTCGCATTCATCTGTGATCCCGGTATAATGCGCCGCGATGAGAACCTGCGGGGACGGAATGTGACCGAAAAAAATGACGAGTACTGGATGCGACATGCGTTAATGCTGGCAAAACGGGCTCAGGATAATAATGAAGTCCCGGTCGGAGCCGTTCTGATCTGGCAGGGGAGCATTATTGCTGAGGGGTGGAACCACCCGGTAGCATCTCATGATCCGACCGCGCATGCTGAAATTATGGCGCTGCGTCAGGGCGGAAAAGCGCTGGGTAATTACCGGTTACTGGACACAACCTTATATGTCACCCTGGAACCTTGTGTCATGTGTGCGGGAGCGATGGTACATAGTCGAATTTCCCGACTGGTGTTTGGAGCGGCTGATGCCAAAACCGGTGCAGCAGGTTCGCTGTTGGATGTGCCAGGGCATCCGGGCATGAACCATAAAATGTCCGTGACTGGCGGAGTACTGGCTGATGAGTGTGCCGCTCAGTTAAGTGATTTCTTCCGTTTACGCAGGGCACAAAAAAAAGCGCTGCGACTGGCGCAGCGGGAAAATCAGTAACTCAGTTCATGGCAATTTGCGGTTCGCTGGTGGTCGCCGGAACTGTATCCGGTTGACGTCTTTTCTGTACTTCCTGCAAATAGCCAACCAGGCTGATGTTGTATTTCCTGATATTTTCGACGTAATTATAGGCTTCACCGCCACGGGCGTAGCCATAGGTTGTCTGACTATAGTAGCGCTTCTGTTCCAGCAACGGCAGTCGGGTTTTCACATCGGTCCAACTGTCCGGATTGCCTCCCTGTTTCATCGTCAGCTTTCTGGCATCCATCATGTGTGCGTAGCCAATATTATAGGCCGTCAGGGCAAACCAGATGCGTTCATCCGGAGGAATAGTTTCCGGCATTTTTTCCATCAGTTTCTGTAAATACTGGCTGCCTCCACGAATGCTCTCCGCTGCGTCGAGCCGGTCACTGACTTCCAGACTATCCGCCGTGTTACGTGTCAGCATCATCATTCCTCTGACACCCGTCGGTGAGGTTGCTTGTGGATCCCAGTGAGATTCCTGATAGGCAATCGCGGCCAGTAATCGCCAGTCGATCTGGCTGGCATATTTCTTGAATAACGGTTGCAGGGAAGGCAGAGTACTGTCAATCGCACGCAAAAATGTCCGGGTATCGACGTAATCAAAGCTGCCGGTGTGACCTAAATATTTCTCATCCAGCCGGGCCAGTGTGCCTTCTTCATTAATACTGTTATAAAAGTCGAGCAGTGCTGCATTCAGGCTGTCATCAGAGGATTTAGCCATATACCAGTTTACCGGGACTTCATTGGTGACATCAAAAGCCACGGCTAACCGGGGATGAATGCGTTGCATCATACCGATAGTGACAGAATCACCAAGGGTATAATCCAGCTTCCCATCTGCAACCCGCTCCAGCATCTCTTGAGGACTGAGCTTTTTCTCGATTTCCCAGCTCAGTTGTGGAAATTTCCCCTGTTTCGCGGCTTCCAGTGTCGGAACGAATGAGGACTCTGACGGGACCGCTAATGTGCCATGCAAATCACCGAGGTTTTTTGGCCGCGGCTTATCTACACGATAAACCAGTTGTTGTGTCGTGGAATAGTAGGCCGGGCCACTACGATATTGCGCCTGACGAGCGCTGTCCCAGGTCAGGCCCGCCGTCAGCAGGTCTGCCCGGTGATGATTCAGGTCATCAAACAGGCTTTCAATATTCGGGCGAACGGTTACCTCCAGCTTTACGCCCAGATAATCTGCAAAGCGTTTTGCCAGTTCGTAATCCATCCCCGTGGGATTGTTATTGATCTTTTGCCAGGTCAGTGACGAATTTATGGTGCTGACACGCAAAACTCCGCGCGATTTAATCTGCGCCAGAGTGTCTTGTGAACCTGAATGCCAGGGGATCGCAGGCCATAAAGCCATTGCCAGTAATAGAGTGACAAGACCGATCAAAAGATAATTAAACTTTAAGCATTTCAAGTATTTATCTCGTTAATCAGCGTCGGGTTCAGCCTTTTGGCAGGATAAAATAAACAGGAATAGTACCCCAACGCGAAGTGCATTCTGAGCAACAAAAAGGCAAAGAGCAACTTTTATAGCAAGAAATGTGTGTTTTTTAATCGGCAATTTAACCCGATAAAATCTGCGCAAACGGTTTCGTAACGGGGGCTTATTCTTTATAATATGCCCCGTTTTCCCCCTGTTGCGCCCAATGAAGCGTCGCCCGGCGTTTCGAAGACGAGAGATCTTTAATGATGGAAATTTTGCGTGGTTCGCCCGCTCTGTCGGCATTTCGTATTAACAAACTGTTGACCAGCTTTCACGACGCTCATCTGCCGGTGAGTGAGATTTATGCCGAATATGTGCATTTTGCTGATGTCAGCTCAGCGCTGACTCAGGACGAACAAAATCGTCTCCAACGTCTTCTTAAATACGGTCCCTCGCTGGCAGAGCATGAACCTGTCGGACGTTTATTACTGGTGACCCCACGTCCGGGTACCATTTCTCCATGGTCTTCCAAAGCCACTGATATTGCTCACAACTGTGAGTTATCGAAAGTATTGCGGTTGGAAAGAGGTCTGGCGTTCTACATTCAGGCCGATACGCTGTCTGAAGCACAATGGAGCCAACTGGCAGCACTGTTGCATGACCGGATGATGGAAACCGTATTCAGCTCTCTGTCACAGGCGGAACAATTATTTGCCCATCATCAGCCGCAGCCGGTAAAAGCGGTGGACGTACTGGGTCGTGGCCGTGTTGCTCTGCAGGAAGCAAATCTTGCGCTGGGACTGGCTCTGGCTGAAGATGAAATCGACTATCTGCTGGCAGCCTTTACTGATCTGGGGCGTAATCCAAACGACATTGAACTCTATATGTTTGCTCAGGCGAACTCAGAGCACTGTCGTCACAAGATTTTTAATGCTGACTGGGTGATTGACGGTGTTAAACAACCAAAATCGCTGTTTAAGATGATTAAAAATACCTTCGAGAAAAATCCGGAGCATGTACTGTCGGCTTATAAAGATAATGCGGCGGTCATGGAAGGTTCGAAGGTCGGGCGTTTCTATGCTGATGACCAACATGGCATCTATGATTTCCACCAGGAAGATGCCCATATTCTGATGAAAGTGGAAACCCATAACCATCCGACAGCGATTTCGCCGTGGCCGGGCGCTGCGACCGGCTCCGGTGGAGAAATTCGTGATGAAGGTGCGACCGGACGCGGCGCTAAACCCAAAGCCGGGTTGACCGGTTTCTCGGTATCCAACCTGAAAATCCCTGGCTTTGAACAGCCGTGGGAGCAGGATTTTGGAAAGCCGGAACGCATTGTTACTCCACTGGATATCATGACCGAAGGCCCGTTAGGGGGTGCCGCATTTAACAATGAATTTGGTCGTCCTGCACTGAACGGCTATTTCCGTACTTATGAAGCACAGGTTAACAGCCACAACGGCGAGGAACTGCGTGGCTACCATAAGCCGATTATGCTGGCCGGCGGGATTGGTAATATCCGTGCCGATCATGTGCAGAAAGGCGAGATTAGCATTGGTGCTAAACTGATTGTACTGGGCGGCCCGGCAATGAATATCGGTCTGGGTGGCGGAGCGGCCTCATCCATGGCTTCCGGCCAGTCTGATGCTGACCTGGATTTTGCTTCTGTACAGCGTGACAACCCTGAAATGGAACGTCGCTGCCAGGAAGTGATCGATCGTTGCTGGCAACTGGGTGAGCAGAACCCGATTCTGTTTATTCACGATGTTGGCGCCGGGGGGCTATCGAATGCGATGCCGGAGCTGGTGAGTGACGGTGGCCGTGGTGGTCGTTTCAATCTGCGTGACATCCTGAGTGATGAACCTGGTATGAGCCCGCTGGAAGTCTGGTGTAACGAATCTCAGGAACGTTATGTGCTGGCAGTGGCGCCCGAGAAACTGGCACTGTTTGAACAACTCTGTCAGCGTGAGCGCGCTCCGTATGCAGTGATCGGTGAAGCCACCGAAGAACAGCACCTGACCCTGAGTGATGAGCATTTTGATAACCAGCCGATTGATATGCCACTGGATGTATTGCTCGGTAAAACGCCGAAAATGACCCGTGACGTGACCACTCTGAAAGCAGAAGGCACAGAACTGGCCCGGGAAAAAATTTCGGTGGCCGATGCGGTCAAACGTGTGATGCACCTGCCAGGGGTGGCTGAGAAAACCTTCCTGATCACCATTGGTGACCGCTCTGTGACCGGGATGGTTGCCCGTGACCAGATGGTGGGGCCATGGCAGGTACCGGTCGCTAACTGTGCCGTCACCACAGCCAGCCTGGACAGCTATCATGGTGAGGCGTTTGCCCTGGGTGAGCGTGCGCCGGTCGCACTGCTGGACTTCGCTGCTTCAGCACGACTGGCGGTGGGCGAATCACTGACTAACCTGGCAGCCACCGATATCGGCGGGTTGACCCGGGTGAAATTGTCGGCTAACTGGATGTCTGCAGCCGGACACCCGGGCGAAGATGCCGGATTGTATGCAGCAGTGAAAGCAGTCGGAGAAGAGCTCTGCCCCGCGCTGGGTCTGACCATTCCGGTCGGTAAAGATTCTATGTCGATGAAAACCCGCTGGCAGCATAATGATGAGCCACGGGAAATGACCTCGCCACTGTCGCTGGTGATCACCGCTTTTGCCCGGGTTGAAGATGTCCGCCGTACCGTGACACCACAGCTGCAGCCGCAGACCGATAACCTGCTGTTGCTGGTTGATCTGGGGGCAGGTGCGAATACTTTGGGAGCGACTGCACTGGCTCAGGTCTACAGCCAGCTGGGTGATAAACCAGCCGATGTACGCGATGCACAGCAGCTGTCTGGATTCTTTAATGCCATTCAGCAGTTGGTTTCTGAACAGAAATTACTGGCTTACCATGACCGTTCAGATGGTGGCTTACTGGTCACTCTGGCAGAAATGGCCTTTACCGGACATTGTGGTGTAGATGTTGATATCGCCACATTGGGCCAGGATGTTCTGGCCGCGCTGTTTACCGAAGAACTGGGTGCCGTCATCCAGATCCCTGCCGCGGAGCAGTCGGCAGTTAGCGCTGTCTTTGCCGAACATGGCCTGAGCGAATGCCTGCATGTTCTGGGTGCAGCACAACCGGGTGATGAGTTTATCGTGCGCTCTACTGATCAGGTGGTGTATCAGGAAAAACGCTCAACCCTGCGTAACTGGTGGGCAGAAACTACCTGGCAGATGCAGCGCCTGCGTGACAATCCTGAATGTGCTGACCAGGAACATCAGGCGAAGCAGGATAATAACGATCCGGGACTGAACGTTTCATTGAGTTTTGATCCGTCGGAAGATATCGCCGCGCCAATGATTGCCAGCGGTGCCCGTCCTAAACTGGCGGTGCTGCGTGAGCAGGGGGTTAACTCCCATGTAGAGATGGCTGCAGCGTTTCATCGCGCAGGTTTTGATGCGGTCGATGTGCATATGAGCGATCTGCTGGCCGGGCGTCAGCAACTGGATGATTTCCAGGTGCTTGCTGCCTGTGGCGGATTCTCCTACGGCGATGTGTTGGGTGCCGGAGAGGGCTGGGCAAAATCGATTCTGTTTAACCCACGGGTTCGTGAAACCTTTGAACAGTTCTTCCACCGGGATCAGACACTGGCGCTCGGGGTATGTAACGGTTGTCAGATGATGTCCAATCTGCGGGAACTCATCCCTGGGAGTGAACTGTGGCCACGCTTTGTACGTAACCAGTCAGAACGTTTTGAAGGACGTTTTAGTCTGGTGGAAGTGGCTGAGAGCCCGTCGTTGTTGTTATCCGGTATGGCCGGCTCGCGGATGCCTGTTGCAGTATCTCACGGGGAAGGATTTGCAGAGCTACGCGATCAGCAACAGCTGAATGCTCTGGAAGCACAGCAACTGGTTGCGCTACGTTTCGTGGATAATTACGGCAATGTCACCGAAAATTATCCGGCGAACCCGAATGGGTCTCCGAAAGGCATTACTGCAGTCACTAACACTTCAGGGCGTGTCACTATTATGATGCCTCACCCGGAGCGAGTGTTCCGTACTGTCAGCAACTCCTGGCATCCGGCTGAGTGGGGTGAAGATAGTCCATGGATGCGTATTTTCCGTAATGCGCGTCATCAGTTGGGCTGATAAGCCCGGTCAAGCCCGTCTGAAAAAGGCACTCTCCGGAGTGCTTTTTTATCGGTATCATTGTCCAAAAACAGGGAAGGCTATAAAAGAAAAGTGTTATTCCGGCGACACTTTGGATGATCGATCTGTCTCCGATTTGTGACACTTAACTTATTGAAAATTAATAAGGCTTAGTTATCAGGCGAAAACTGTCTCCCGGTGGAGACAGTTTAGAAGATGGTTGCTGCGTTATTGGGCGGAGGAGCAGGTTTAACTGGTTGATATAATAAGACTTGTTTTTTATGGCACAGCTATTGCATCATACATCCCGCAGCTCATTCTGCTCTTTATGATGCCCTGCGAAAGCGGTCAAGAGCTCATAAACTTTGAATGACGCCCCAAGGTGCCTGCCGTCCGACTGTTGATAATCGTCAGTTATACTGCGTTATCATGCCACGGGCGTAACGTTGAGTAAGGCACCGCCTTCTTCCATAACGCCGGGTTTCCCGGCGTTATACTTTTCTGCTCCCCTCCGGCTTGTCGTCTGAATAACCGGGTCTTCTGAAACGTTCGGGGCACAGAAATATCCCTTTATCTGTTTTCGACGGAGTGTCTTCCTTCCGGAGCCTAATCCGGCTAGCATCAGAGTTTGATTCCCTGATGGTGATGACCTTGAAAAGCTGGCATTTTGTTCCTCGTTCACTGAGACAACTGGTACTGCTGGCCTTTGTGCTGGTACTGTTGCCATTACTTATCCTGGCATGGCAGGCCTGGGAGAGTTTTTCCAGCCTGAGTGAACAGGCCGCTGAAACCAACCGTAATACCTTTACTGATGTACGCCTGAGCGAACTTATGGCACGCAGTGCGCTGGAAATTGAGCGTAATTACCGACAGTTTTGCGTACTCAATGATCCGACGCTGGAGTCTTTATATCAGCAACAGTATCTGCGCTATCAGCAAATGGCCAGCACTCATTTTCAGCGGTTACCGCAGCTAAAATCCCTGCAGAAAATTCAGCACTTGTTACCTGAACTCAGTCAGTTGCGCTGTGATCAGGGTAATCCGCGGGAACCCGCCTCAGATAACCTGATCGCTTTTTCTATAGCGAACAGCCAGTTGGTGGACGAGACCCGGCAGAGGGTATTTACCCGTGGTTTAGAGCTACAGCATGAAATTGCCGACCGTGGGGCTTTCTTCGGATGGCAGGCTCTGTTGCTGTTTCTGATCAGTCTGGTGTTTATGTTGCTGTTCACACGGATGATTATTGGGCCGGTTAAAAACCTCAAACAAATGATCCATCGCCTTGGAGAAGGCGGTGAGATAGATGCAACCACCGATTTTCGCGGGCCGGATGAAATTCGCTCTCTGGGACAACGGATAGTGTGGCTGAGTGAACGCTTATCGTGGCTGGAGGCACAACGCCACGAATTTTTACGCCATCTCTCACATGAGCTTAAAACGCCCCTGGCGAGTCTGCGTGAAGGTAGTGCTTTGCTGAAGGATGAAGTGAGCGGTCCACTGAATAGTGAACAAAAAGAGATAGTTGCCATACTTGATCAGAGTAGCCTGCATTTACAGACACTGATTGAGCAATTACTGGATTATAATCGACATAGTGCAGACAGCGGAGGCGGAATGATAACCGTCGATCTGCAATATGTTATCGACGGGGTGGTCAGTGCACATGCACTGCCCGCCAGTGCCAGGAACATTGAGACAGAAATTGCTCTGGAAGAACAATATTGTCTGGCGGATCGTCAGTTGTTGGCCAGAACTCTGGATAATCTTTATTCCAATGCGATTAATTATGGAAAACCTGGCGGGTGGGTGGTTTTCACTTCCAGCCGGCAGGGTGACAAAGTCTGGATTGATGTGTCTAACAGTGGCACACCTATACCGGAACACGAGCAGAAAATGATATTTGAGCCTTTTTATCAGGGCGCTCGTCAACGCCGGGGGCCGGTAAAGGGTAGCGGGCTGGGGCTGAGTATTGCCAAAGATTGTATCCAACGTATGCAGGGTGAACTGACACTGGTGAATAAAAACTCTTCTGAAGTGTGTTTCAGGATTGAATTACCGCTGATTAACGGGACTGATCGGTTATGAGCTATTGTCTTCATCTGCGTCTGTTGTCTGTATCCCTGATTGTTTTACTGACGGCCTGTAGTCAGCAGGAGGGGAGAACTGTTGCCGGTGGTGTTCCTCCGTCGACACTGGCTGCCGGAGAGCCGGTGGCTGGCTGTCTTTCAGTGACAGAGGACATGACTAAAGTTCCGCAAAGTGACCCGAGATACTGGTTAATGTTGATGGCTTGCGTGCAACAGCAATCCTCAGCGGACAACTACCGTCAGGCGCAACAGATAATGGCTGACAGCTGGGTACACTCTTTTCGTCACGATATTCTACTGTCCGGGGCGGATATCACGGATCAGCAACGCCAGCAGATACTGGATCAAATGGCCGCCTGGCAGCCTCAGGTCACTGACGAAGTCAGGCCGCTGTTGCAGCTATGGCGCGATAATCTGAGCAGTCAACTCAATGCTTCACGAACTGAGCAGAAATATCAGCAACTTCGTCAGAATAGTGACAATGAAATTGCGGCGCTCCGTTTGCAACAGCAACAGCTTCAACAGGCGTTATCAGATAAACAGCAGCAGTTGCAAAGGCTGGCCGATATTGAACGTCAGCTGTCGAGCCGTAAACCAGCAGATCTCCAGGAGAGTTCGCATATTTACTCATCTGCTGTAGCGGGTGGACAGGAAAAGGAAGCTAATTAACCCATGACAAAACAAGCCGCAAGATTATTACTGGTGGATGATGACCCGGGAATACTCAAATTACTCGGCATGCGGTTACGCAGCGAGGGATTCCTGGTAGCTGCCTGCGAAAATGGCACCGATGCGTTACGACATTTAATCCGTGAACCGGTTGATCTGGTGATCAGTGATCTGCGCATGGATCATATGGATGGACTGACTCTGTTTGGCGAAATTCAGAAACAGTTTCCGGGAATGCCAGTGATCATTCTGACCGCTCACGGGTCGATTCCCGAAGCTGTGTCGGCAACCCAACAGGGAGTGTGCAGCTTTCTGACCAAACCGGTCAACCGTGATGCCTTATACCAGGCAATTGACCAGGCGCTGGCTCAGCGCGGAACGGTAACCGAACATCAGTTAAGTGACGCTATTGTGACCCGTAGCCCGGTGATGATGCGTTTGCTGGAACAGGCACAAATGGTTGCCCGTTCGGATGTCAGCATCTTAATCCAGGGCCAGAGTGGCACCGGAAAGGAAGTGCTGGCAAAAGCCATTCATCAGGCCAGTCCGCGGCAAAATAGCCCGTTTATCGCGATTAACTGCGGTGCATTACCGGAACAATTACTGGAATCAGAGTTATTTGGTCATGCGAAAGGTGCGTTTACCGGGGCGGTAAATGCCAGGGAAGGATTGTTTCAGGCAGCCCAGGGCGGGACGCTTTTTCTGGATGAAATTGGTGATATGCCTGCAGCGTTGCAGGTGAAGCTGTTGCGGGTATTGCAGGAGCGAACTGTCCGACCGTTAGGCAGTAATCAGGATGTGGCGATAGATGTTCGGATTATTTCGGCGACTCACCGTGATTTACCGAAAGCCATGGAAAAAAAGGAATTCCGGGAAGATCTCTATTATCGCCTGAATGTCGTGACACTTCGTTTACCCTCACTGAATGACAGGGCAGAAGATATTCCGTTACTGGCAAATGCACTGCTGCGTCAGGCTGCTGACCGGCATAAACCGCATATTCGCAGTTTTTCGGCTGAGGCCATGAAACGGCTGATTACTGCCAGCTGGCCCGGAAATGTTCGTCAGCTGGTCAATGTGATTGAACAGTGTGTAGCACTGAGCACTGCCCCGGTGATCACCGATCGTCTGGTTGAGCAGGCTCTGGCTGGAGAAAACACCGCATTGTTGACTTTTGCTGAAGCCAGAAATCAGTTTGAATTAAATTATTTACGTAAACTGCTACAGATGACCCGTGGAAATGTCACCCATGCTGCACGGCTTGCAGGGCGTAACCGTACTGAATTTTATAAACTTCTCTCTCGTCATGAACTGGACGCGAGCGATTTTAAAGGGTAATTTGCTGCCAGTTATTTTTATTGTCATTCCGGTGGTGCCGTCAATTAAGCTATGGTTTCACTGATTCGGTAAAACCAGGCTCCGGGGTCACTGGCGAAATAAAAGGTTCTGATATGAAAAAAATTGATGCGATTATTAAACCCTTCAAACTGGATGATGTCCGTGAATCGCTGGCTGAAGTGGGTATTACCGGGATGACCGTCACGGAAGTGAAAGGTTTTGGGCGCCAGAAAGGGCATACTGAACTGTATCGCGGTGCGGAATACATGGTCGATTTTCTGCCTAAAGTGAAAATCGAGCTGGTAGTTTCTGATGATATCGTTGATACCTGCGTAGAAACCATTATGCGTACGGCTCAGACCGGGAAAATTGGAGACGGTAAAATTTTCGTGTTCGATGTTGCCCGTGTTATCCGTATCCGTACCGGGGAAGAAGACGAAGAAGCTATCTGATGGCTTCACCGGGCCATGTATTGTTTATCCAGGCCCGGTAACCCCCGCTTTTCTACAGGGATTTGTGTGGCCCGAACATCTCATAATGGATATGGTCAGGCGAAATGCCGGCCGCTGTTAGCTGTTCAAAAACAGACTGCATAAATGTCAGAGGCCCGCAAAGATAAAAATGATGTTGCGGGCTGAACTGTTCTGTTCCGGCCACACTCACCGCCATTCGTCCGCTGAACTGAGCTGCAGGATTATCCCCGGTTTGTGGGGCACTGTACCAGATTAACTGGCTGAATTTCTCAAGCTGATTGCCAAGCTTTGTCACTTCATCAGCAAAAGCATGCGTGTCGCTGCTGTGGGTGGCATGCCACCAGTTAACCTCTGCCGGGTAATGTTGTTCTGCCAGTTGATGAAGCATCGCCAGTAAAGGGGTCTGACCGACGCCGGCGGAGATCAATGTTAATGGTGCGGGTGTCAGTGACTCATCCAGGACAAAATCGCCGCCGGGTACAGCCACTTCCAGCAGGTCACCACATTTAGCCTGTTGATGCAGCCAGCCTGAGATTGTTCCACCTTCCTGATGACGTACCGCAATCCGGTAATCGCGGCCATTGGCATTTCGTGTCAGTGAATATTGTCTGATTTGTCGGTAAGGCGTGCCTTCCGGCTGCAGGTATAATGACAGGTACTGGCCCGGAAGATAACCGGCTACCGGTAAGGCGTCTTCCGGTGTCAGTACGAAACTTTTAATCACATCACTTTGCTTCGTGATTTCACTGATAATAAACCGCCTGGTATTACGCCATCCACCCGGCTGGTGTTCGTGCGCCTGATAGATCTGTTCTTCACGATTGATAAAGATGCCGGCCAGAACTCCATACACCTCTGCCCAGGCATTAATCACGTCCTCGCCTGGATTAAGTAATTCACGAATAGTCCCCAATAAATGTTCCCCGACAATTGCATACTGTTCCGGGGTTATGGAAAGACTGACATGTTTTTGGGCGATTTTTTCCACGGCAGGCAACAAGGCTGAGGGATTGTCCAGGTGGCTGCCGTAGGCACATAGCGCAGCAAACAGAGCTTCTGGCTGACGGCCATTGACCTGATTGGTCAGATTAAACACATTTTTCAGTTCAGGATTGTGGCTCAACATTCTCTGGTAAAAGTGCTTTGTCACCGCAGGGCCGGCAGCAGCAATCGCAGGAAGGGTAGATCTGACCAGTTCCAGTGTTTTGGTATCAGGCATTTTCAATTCCTTTCAGTAGATCATATAACATGTATTTTAAATACATGTTATATCCGGCAACGCTGAATGTAAACAGGCTTAGTCTAATCAGGGTCTTTCTGTGTGACAGGGAGCGCGATAACACTTGCGGATTGTGGCGAAAATCCGGTGAAAAAAGGAGCATAGTTGAGACAGTTGACCCGCAGTAATACTGATTGCCAATCGTTTGCGCAAAAAGAATGTATTCCGGCTACCGTCCACCGTTAAAAGAGTTTACACTGTGG
This sequence comes from Tatumella sp. UBA2305, assembly GCF_002345795.1. Lineage (NCBI taxonomy): Bacteria > Pseudomonadati > Pseudomonadota > Gammaproteobacteria > Enterobacterales > Erwiniaceae > Tatumella > Tatumella sp. UBA2305. The sequence goes on along the minus strand of NZ_DDVT01000001.1, from coordinate 80,720 downwards.
GCCGTTGCCCGCTGATGGGTGTTAAAATGCCGTTTTTAAGTTAGCTGAGTCAGGAGATGCGGATGTTAAAGCGAGATATGAACATAGCCGATTATGATGCCCCACTGTGGGAAGCTATGGAGCAGGAAAAAGTGCGTCAGGAAGAGCACATTGAACTGATTGCTTCAGAAAACTACACCAGCCCACGCGTGATGGAAGCTCAGGGTTCACAGCTTACCAATAAATATGCAGAAGGCTACCCCGGGAAGCGTTACTACGGCGGATGTGAATATGTTGACATCGTAGAGCAACTGGCAATTGACCGTGCAAAAGAGCTGTTTGGCGCAGATTTTGCCAACGTTCAGCCACATTCCGGTTCTCAGGCTAACTTCGCAGTTTACACCGCATTACTGCAACCCGGCGACACCATCCTTGGGATGAACCTGGCACACGGTGGCCACCTGACTCATGGCTCACCGGTCAACCTGTCCGGTAAACTTTACAACGTCGTTCCTTATGGCATCGATGAAAGCGGCAAAATCGATTACAACGAACTGGCAGAGCTGGCTAAACAGCATCAGCCAAAAATGATTGTTGGTGGTTTTTCTGCATACTCCGGTGTGTGTGACTGGGAAAAAATGCGTGAGATTGCTGACAGTGTTGGCGCATGGTTATTCGTTGATATGGCACACGTTGCTGGTTTAGTGGCTGCGGGTGTTTATCCGACACCGGTACCGCATGCACATGTCGTCACTTCAACCACCCATAAGACTCTGGCAGGTCCCCGTGGCGGCCTGATTCTGGCGAAAGGTGGCGATGAAGAACTGTATAAAAAACTGAATTCGGCGGTTTTCCCGGGCGGTCAGGGGGGGCCTCTGATGCATGTTATCGCTGGTAAAGCGATTGCGCTGAAAGAAGCGATGGAGCCAGAATTTAAAGCTTATCAGCAGCAGGTGGCAAAAAACGCGAAAGCGATGGTTGAAGTTCTGCTGGCTCGCGGTTTTAACATCGTTTCCGGTGGAACACATAACCATCTTTTCCTGCTGGACCTGGTGGATAAAAACCTGACCGGTAAAGAAGCGGATGCAGCGCTGGGTCGTGCCAATATCACTGTTAACAAAAACAGTGTGCCAAATGACCCGAAAAGTCCGTTCGTGACTTCAGGTATCCGAATCGGTACCCCCGCAGTCACCCGTCGTGGCTTCAAAGAAGCTGATGTTCGTGAACTGGCTGGCTGGATTGCTGATGTTCTGGACAACATTAACGACGAAGCGACCATCGAGAGCGTCAAAGGTAAAGTGCTGGAAATCTGTGCACGGCTGCCGGTTTACGCCTGAGATGACTGATTCTGAGAGCAGCTGATTGCCGGAAGTGAACCTGCTCACTGTTAAACGGCCCTTGCGACTGTGTTAAGCAGATCGGTAACGGGCCGTTTTTTATGCACTGAGTATTTTCCGGATACATTCCTGCTGGTGTTCCGTTATAGGGAGTTCAGTGTGAATCAGTGGGGGAGAAAAAAGCGGCAGTTGAACGATATAAGGCGAGATCACCAGTGCAACTCCCCGGGGGGCACCGTATTGACGAAAACTACTCAGAGACTGCCGATGCACTGTCACTGGCAACAGTACCGATTCGCGCAAAATCCTTTCCACTTCCTGTTCCAGTTCCGGATTGTCATTGGTCAGAACGATAATCTGCCTTTCCTCATAACCGGTAATTTCCATCGCCCCGGAGACCAGCAGTAAAGCTATCAGCATGGTTTCCTGTCTGGAGAATGTCAGTTGGTATTGTTGCTCAAATACGGAAAGCGCCTGTGAGGTCAGCCGGAACATGCCAGGATACATATCAATCAGTTCATTACTGACGCTGTTGTCGATACCAATCGAAAAATAGTGGCGCTCAATAGCCAGACTTAAGTGGCAATACAGCCGTTGTTGCAACGTAAGGTTACCTGACATATCAATCGAAGAGAGTCTGCCAAACCGACTAATCAGTTGCCCGGTAGCCGCCATTAGCTGAGTTTGCAGATGGCCGTGCTGTAAATTCCCTGAAGGCGTATCCAGCAGTGTCAACAATAAAGTCAGGAACAGGATCTCATCTTCAGGGAGCTCGCTGGAGGGCATTCCCTGATTCTGGCAATAAGCGGCAATATTTTTTGCCATTGGCTGCCACTCTTTGGCGCCCAGCCATTCCCGCTGCCGGCGATTAAAGCGCACCCGTTCAGCAGAGGAAAATGAGTAATTAAGTACCAGTTTCAGCAGTACCACACTACTGGCATTGAGGTGGCCGCACATCTTAGGCGGCAGGGAAGCCGGAATAAGTTGTGTCAGCGTACACTCGTCGAAATGGAGTGGGCCGGGCTTCCGGCTTTGCATGCGCTGTTCGACTTTCAGGGCAATATTCTCTGCCAGAGACGGGGCCTGACGTAACAGCCGACGGAAATGGGAGAACAGACAGATACGTTTTTGCAGTTCACTGCCCGTAAGCCGGTAACATTCTCCAGGTAATGTGACCAGTTGCAACTGGTAATTATTACGCAGAATATCAGTTAACAGCATTAAGTCTTGTGCTGTTTCCGGCGGCAAAGCTGGCATATCAGGAATCTGTAACTGAAATGCATCCAGTGACTGCTCTGCTATCACCAGTAGCAGCGTCATATAGCTTTGCCGCTGGCTTCGGGATAACGCCGGCGGCGGACGACGGTCTTCGCTCATAATTCTCTCCCGGCGCAGTAGGTATTACATGAGGTTAACTAATGATAAGAACAGGGAAAAGAAACTGCAGGGGGTTTTAGTCAGAGGTTGAAGCGACGTCACACTTTATTCGCACTATGGCGGGGGAATTGAGAGATAAGTCCGGGGGATAGGGCTGACAGTCATTATCCTGGCAGACTGCGGGGGCCACAGTCTGCCGTTGGGCGGATTAACGTTTCAGAGCTTCACTTAGCTCGTCACGCATTGATGCCAGAATAGCGCGGACTACACGCGGGTTACCGGCAACAATATTCCCTGAACTGATATAACCGTGTCCACCGGTAAAATCGGTCACCAGACCACCCGCTTCACGGACCAGCAGTTCACCCGCGGCAAAGTCCCAGGGTTTAAGTCCAATTTCAAAGTAACCGTCGGTACGTCCGGCAGCAACATAGGCCAGATCCAGTGCAGCAGAACCGGTACGTCTAAAATCAGCACACTGAGTAAACAGTTTGGCGACCACATTAATAAACGGGGCAGCATGTTGTTTGGCTTTGAACGGGAATCCGGTCGCCAGAATCGTACCATCCAGGTCACGTGCAGAGCTTCCACGTAAACGGTAACCGTTTAACTGAGCACCTTGTCCGCGGGCGGCACTGAACAACTCGTTACGCATTGGATCATAGACCACCGCAACTTCGGTGCGGCCTTTAATACGTACGGCGATTGAAACAGAGAAATGAGGGAAACGTTTAATAAAGTTGGTGGTGCCATCCAGTGGATCAATAACCCATTGTACATCCTTATCTTCACCTTCCAGTTCACCACTTTCTTCTGTGATGATGGTGTGCTGAGGGTAAGATTTACGAATTACCTCAATAATCAGGCGTTCCGCCTCGCGATCGACATTGGTGACGAAGTCGTTACTGCCTTTCTGACTGGCTTCAACGGCATCGGGTGTTTCGTAGTGTTTGGCGATTAAATTACCGGCCTTGCGCGCAGCGCGCACGGCGATGTTCAGCATCGGATGCATCAGTTATTCCCACTGGATGTTAAAGAACGAAAAAACGCGGAGAAGTATAGCAGCCTGTTCAGATAATGTCTCTTTTTATGTTAGTATCCTTCCATCATTTTAAGAGCGGCCTCCAATTATGTTGCAGAATATTCGTATCGTCCTGGTGGAAACATCGCACACCGGGAATATGGGCTCAGTTGCCCGTGCCATGAAAACTATGGGCCTCTCCAGCCTCTATCTGGTTAATCCCCTGATTAAGCCAGATTCTCAGGCCATATCTCTCGCGGCCGGTGCCAGCGACTTAATTGGTAATGCCAGCATTGTAGACTCACTGGATGAAGCGATTTCCGGTTGTAGTCTGGTGGTTGGGACCAGTGCTCGCTCACGTTCTTTACCGTGGCCAATGCTCGATGCCAGAGAATGTGGTGTAAAGAGTGTTGAAGAAGGCCAGCAGGCTCCGGTGGCATTAGTATTTGGCCGTGAACGTGTCGGTCTGACCAACGAAGAACTGCAAAAATGTCACTACCATGTTGCTATCCCTGCTAACCCTGAATACAGCTCATTAAATCTGGCGATGGCCGTACAGCTGATTGCTTATGAAGTGCGGATGGCTTGGCTACAGGCTGAAGCAGCTAAAACACCGGCTCCGGTTTACGCAGAATCTCCGTATCCGCTGGTGGATGACCTGGAACGTTTCTATGTCCATCTGGAAAACATGATGCTGACCAGTGGGTTTGTGCGTAAGGATCAACCGGGGCAGGTGATGAGCAAATTGCGTCGTCTGTTTACCCGTGCCCGTCCGGAGCGCGATGAGTTGAATATATTACGGGGTATGCTGGCTTCCTTCGAAAAACACGAGCCGAAAAACCGCGGGTAATCGCGCCCGGTGGCAGCACGTGCGGTTAAATACCTGAGTAATTTACCCGGTTAAATAGTTGACCAAATTACTCAGGAATGTCAGACTGAGCTTATCAACTTTATTAACACTCCGGTAACCGGATACTGATCGAGGTCGTATAACGATGAGACTGACATCCAAAGGACGTTATGCTGTCACTGCCATGCTGGATGTGGCACTTCATTCCAATGAAGGCCCGGTACCTCTGGCCGATATTTCTGAGCGTCAGGGGATTTCGCTCTCTTATCTTGAGCAGTTATTTTCCCGCTTGCGCAAAAATGGGCTGGTATCCAGTGTTCGTGGACCTGGTGGCGGATATTTGCTGGGTAAAGATGCCGGCCAGATTGCCGTAGGCACAGTGATTACTGCGGTGGATGAATCTGTCGATGCGACCCGTTGTCAGGGTAAAGAAGGCTGTCAGGGCGGTGAACGCTGCCTTACTCACGTATTGTGGCGTGATTTAAGTGACAGAATCAGTGAGTTTCTGAATAATATCACCCTCGCTGAATTGGTGAATAATCAGGAAATTCTTGAGGTAGCGGATCGTCAGAATAATGATAACCGACGTTTCCTTGACCCACGCCTGCAATCAGCCATTGACGTCAAGCTGCGTGCTTACAACTAGAGACTATGGCGTTTTTTGCCTGCGTAATATCTTCGCCATAATATAAATTATTAGCATTGAAGTGATGTACGGAGTTTAAGAGCAATGAAATTACCAATTTATCTGGATTACTCTGCAACCACGCCGGCTGATCCGCGTGTTGCCGAGAAGATGATGCAGTATCTGACTCTGGACGGGGTGTTTGGTAACCCCGCTTCCCGTTCACACCGTTTCGGCTGGCAGTCAGAGGAAGCGGTAGATATTGCACGTAATCAGATTGCAGACCTGGTCGGGGCTGATCCCCGCGAGATAGTGTTTACCTCGGGTGCGACCGAAGCTGATAACCTGGCGATTAAAGGTGCAGCTCAGTTCTATCAGAAAAAGGGTAAGCACATCATTACCTGTAAAACCGAACATAAAGCGGTGCTGGATACCTGCCGTCAGCTGGAAAGAGAAGGGTTTGACGTCACTTATCTGACACCTCAGACTAACGGTATTATTGATCTGGCTGTCCTGAGAGATGCGATTCGTGAAGATACGATCCTTATCTCTATCATGCATGTCAATAATGAGATTGGTGTGGTTCAGGATATTGCGACTATCGGTGAGATTTGCCGTGAACGCGGAATTATTTTCCACGTTGATGCCACTCAGAGCGTAGGTAAACTGCCTATCGATCTGAGTAAATTAAAAGTCGATTTAATGTCTTTCTCGGCACACAAGTTGTATGGCCCGAAAGGTATTGGTGCACTGTATGTCCGCCGTAAACCCCGTGTACGTCTGGAAGCTCAGATGCACGGTGGTGGTCATGAGCGTGGTATGCGTTCAGGCACACTGGCCGTTCATCAAATCGTTGGTATGGGTGAAGCATACCGTATCGCGAAAGAGGAGATGGACACTGAGATGGCTCGTCTGCGCCGTCTGCGTGACCGTCTGTGGGATGGCGTGAAAGATATGGAAGAGGTTTACCTTAACGGTGATCTCGAAAATGGCGCACCCAATATCGTCAACATCAGCTTTAACTACGTTGAAGGTGAGTCGCTGATTATGGCCCTGAAAGATCTGGCCGTATCTTCTGGTTCAGCCTGTACGTCTGCGAGTCTGGAGCCGTCATACGTACTGCGTGCTCTGGGTATGAACGATGAACTGGCCCACAGCTCAATTCGTTTCTCTTTAGGACGTTTTACTACTGAAGAAGAGATCGACTACGCCATCAATCTGGTGCGCAATTCTATCGGCCGGCTGCGTGACCTTTCTCCGTTGTGGGAAATGTTTAAAGCAGGTATCGATTTGAACAGCATCGAATGGGCGCATCACTAACAGTCTTCAGGAGAATATAAAATGGCTTACAGCGAAAAAGTAATTGATCACTACGAAAATCCCCGCAACGTGGGTTCTTTTGACAATGCTGACCCGACTATCGGTAGTGGCATGGTCGGTGCACCTGCCTGTGGTGACGTGATGAAACTGCAGATCAAAGTCAGCGATAACGGTATCATCGAAGATGCGCGTTTCAAAACTTACGGTTGTGGCTCAGCGATCGCTTCCAGTTCACTGATTACCGAGTGGGTAAAAGGTAAATCTCTGGATGAAGCACAAAGCATTTCGAACATGCAAATTGCCGAAGAACTGGAATTACCCCCGGTAAAAATCCACTGTTCTATTCTGGCTGAAGATGCGATTAAAGCAGCAATTGCTGACTATAAGAGCAAAAAGACTGATAAGTAAGCGAGGGTGAGAGATGTCGATTTCCCTGAGCGATTCCGCTGCTGCGCGTGTCAGTAGTTTTCTGGCAAACCGTGGTTCAGGTTATGGGTTACGGTTGGGCGTAAGAACATCAGGCTGTTCTGGGATGGCCTATGTGCTTGAGTTTGTGGATGAACCACAGCCTGAAGATACTGTGTTTGAGCAGAAGGGCGTCAGAGTCGTGGTCGATGGCAAAAGCCTCGTTTATCTGGATGGTACAGAGCTGGATTTTGTGAAAGAAGGCCTGAATGAAGGCTTTAAATTCAACAATCCTAACGTGAAAGATGAGTGCGGTTGCGGCGAGAGTTTCAACGTATAATTTCTGTGTCATACACTGAACATCTGCCCCAGCCTGCTGGGGCGTTTTTTTTATTTTTCTCAGATTCGGGCCGGTTATGAATTATTTTACCCTGTTTGATTTGCCAGAATCCTTTGATATTGATACTGCGGTGCTGGCAGACAGGTTCCAGACACTGCAGCGTCAGTATCATCCTGACAAGTTTGCGACCTCACCGGAAGCAGAGCGGCTTAAAGCGTTACAACACGCGGCCACTATCAATCAGGGCTATCAGGCCCTGCGCCAGCCACTCTCCCGGGCAGAATATCTGTTGTCTCTGCATGGGTTCGATATTAATAACGAACAGCATACCGTACGTGATACGGCTTTTCTGATGGAGCAACTGGAGTTGCGGGAAGAGCTGGAAAATATTGAGCAGCAGAAAAATAGTGATGCACTGGCATCGTACTTCAGTCGCCTGAATGATATGGAACAGCAGCGGAGTCAGCAAATGCGGCAGTTATTTGTTCAGCAGCAGTGGCCGGAAGCGGCAGACACCGTGCGTAAGCTAAGATTTCTCTTCAGATTGCGTGTCGAAGCAGAAAAGCTGGAAGAGAAACTGCTGGATTTTTAAACGGGAAGCTCGTTATGGCGTTATTACAAATCAGTGAACCAGGATTAAGTGCAGCCCCTCACCAGCGTAAGCTGGCTGCAGGTATTGACCTTGGTACGACCCATTCTTTAGTAGCGACTGTCCGGAGCGGACAGGCAGAGACTTTGCCGGATGAACAGGGGCGTCAATTATTGCCTTCTGTGGTGAGTTACCAGCCGGGGCAGGTGATCACCGGCTGGGATGCCCGTGCGCAAGCTGCTTCTGATCCACAACATACCTTCAGTTCAGTAAAACGTCTGATTGGTCGCTCGCTGGCCGATATCCAACAGCGTTATCCGCACCTCCCTTACCAGTTCAGGGCCAGTGAAAATGGTCTGCCGATGATGGAAACTCCCTCCGGATTGGTCAATCCGATTCAGGTGTCGGCAGATATTTTGTCGGAGCTGGCGGTCCGGGCCCGGGAATCGTTAGGGGGTGAACTGGAGGGTGTGGTCATCACAGTACCAGCCTATTTCGATGATGCTCAGCGTCAGGGAACCAAAGATGCTGCACGGCTTGCAGGTCTTAATGTACTGCGTCTGCTAAATGAACCGACAGCGGCGGCTGTTGCCTACGGACTTGACTCCGGGCAGGAAGGGGTGATTGCGGTTTATGATTTAGGTGGCGGGACCTTTGATATCTCGATACTGCGTCTTAGCCGCGGAGTGTTCGAAGTTCTGGCCACCGGTGGAGATTCTGCCCTGGGGGGTGATGATTTCGATCAGCTACTGGCCGAATGGATCTGTCGCGAAGCCGGTATTACTGATCTGAGTGATCGCAAATTACAGCGACAGATCCTGGATATTGCCACCGCCACAAAAATTGCCCTCAGTGAACACGAGAGCACTTCTGTTGTTGTGGGCGACTGGCAGGGAACGGTCAGCCGTGAACAGTTGACGGCGCTTATTGCACCACTGGTCAAACGGACATTAATCGCCTGTCGCCGCACCTTAAAAGATGCCGGTGTCAGCGTTGATGAAGTCAAAGAAGTTGTCATGGTTGGAGGCTCAACAAGAACACCGGCTGTGCGTAACAGCGTGGGCGAGTTCTTTGCCCGTCAGCCGCTGACCTCGATAGACCCCGATAAAGTGGTCGCCTTAGGGGCGGCCATTCAGGCTGATATTCTGGTGGGTAATAAGCCAGACAGTGAGATGTTGCTACTGGATGTCATTCCACTGTCACTGGGACTCGAGACCATGGGGGGACTGACAGAGAAAGTGATTCCCCGCAATACCACGATCCCGGTGGCACGTGCTCAGGAATTTACCACCTTTAAAGATGCCCAGACAGCCATGAGTATTCACGTGGTTCAGGGCGAGCGTGAACTGGTCAGTGACTGCCGTTCACTGGCTCGTTTCGCACTGCGGGGTCTGCCACCGCTACCTGCGGGCGGCGCACATATCCGTGTGACTTTCCAGGTCGATGCTGATGGTTTGTTAAGCGTTACGGCAATGGAAAAATCAACCGGCGTTGAAGCTTCTATCCAGGTAAAACCGTCCTATGGTCTGACTGAGAATGAGATAGCGACGATGATCACGGATTCAATGACATATGCTCGTGATGATGTGGCGGCCCGGAAACTGGCAGAACAAAAAGTGGATGGCCTGCGGGTGCTGGAAAGCCTCGACGGTGCACTTAAAGAAGACAGCGCATTACTTTCTGCGGATGAGCTGCAGCAAATTCGCGATGCTCAGGACAGCCTGAGGGTTGCTGTGGAAGGTAATGACGAGGCACTGATAGCTGCCGGAATTAAATTATTGGATCAAGTGACTCAGGAGTTTGCCGCACGCCGGATGGATAACTCAATTCGTCGGGCACTGACCGGACACTCTGTGGATGAGGTTTAAGTATGCCTAAAATTGTAATTTTACCCCATAAAGACCTGCTGCCTGAAGGCGGAGTCTACGATGCAGCCCCTGGTGAAACTATTCTGGATGTTGCATTACGCAACGGGATTGAAGTGGAACATGCCTGTGAAAAGTCATGTGCCTGCACGACCTGTCATTGCGTAGTTCGTGAAGGATTCGATTCGCTGGCAGAAAGCACCGACGATGAAGATGATATGCTGGATAAAGCCTGGGGGCTTGAACCGGACAGTCGCCTGAGTTGCCAGGCACGCGTTGCCGATGAAGATTTAGTCGTGGAATTCCCTCGCTATACCCTGAACCACGCACGCGAACATTAATTTTTATTCCTGTGGGCCGGAAATTTCCGGCCCTTTTTTGTCAGAGGAAGCAAAATGTCAATTAAATGGACCGACAGCCGTACCATCGGCGAAGCACTTTACGATCTCTATCCGGATACTGATCCTAAAACAGTCCGCTTTACCGACTTACACCGGTGGGTTTGTGAACTGGAAGATTTTGATGATAATCCGGAAGCTTCTAATGAAAAAATCCTCGAAGCAATTCTGTTAGTCTGGATGGATGAGTACGAATAACGATTAAGGAGTGATTTCATGACCACACAACATATGCAGATCAGACTCAGCCAGCAGGCCGCTGATGCCCGCTGGGGAGAAAAAGCCATTATTTCCAGTGCTGATCAAGGGATGACTATTCACCTTTCTTCAGGAAATGAGTTGCAGGTTATCCAGCGTGCTGCACACAGAATTGATGGTCAGGGGATCCGTTCGGTTGAGCTTGCCGGAGAACACTGGGATCTTGAGCGTTGCTGGGCATTCTGGCAGGGTTTCCGTTCACCTAAAGCCCACCGTGAAGTCCAGTGGCCGGCGTTAAGCGATAATGATAAACAGGAATTCCAAAACCGGCTGAAGATAGTTGACTGGGTTCGCGATGTTATCAATTTACCGGCAGAAGAGCTGGGGCCGGAAGAACTGGCAGGCGCCGCCATTGATCTGCTGACCGGGGTGGGGGGGGATGCAGTGAAGTACCGCATCACCAAAGGCGAAGACCTGCGCGAACAAGGTTACAATGGACTGCATATCGTCGGCCGCGGTTCAACCCGTCCACCGGTATTATTGACCCTGGATTTCAATCCGTCAGGTGATGACGCCGAACCGGTAGATATCTGCCTGGTCGGTAAAGGGATCACTTTCGATACCGGAGGTTACAGCCTGAAAGGCAGTAACTTTATGGATTCGATGAAATCTGATATGGGGGGGGCGGCTACGCTGACCGGGGCACTGGCACTGGCTATTAGCCGTGGCCTGAAGAAACGTGTAAAGCTAATCCTTTGCTGTGCAGACAATATGGTCAGCGGCGGTGCATTACGGCTGGGTGATATTATCCGTTACCGTAACGGTAAATCAGTTGAAGTCATGAATACCGATGCGGAGGGTCGACTGGTGCTGGCTGACGGACTGATTGACGCCAGCGCTCAAAAGCCGCGCTTACTGATTGACGCTGCAACGCTGACCGGTGCGGCCAAAACGGCACTGGGTAATGATTATCATGCCTTGTTCAGCTTTGATGACCAACTGGCCGCTAAGTTGATGAGTAGTGCAGAAACCGAAGGTGAACAGTTCTGGCGTTTACCACTGGCTGAATTCCACCGTCAGCATCTGCCATCAAACTTCGCTGATTTGAACAATATTGCCAGCCCGGCACATTCTGCCGGAGCAAGTAGTGCGGCGGCTTTCCTCTCCTGGTTTGTCGAAGATTATCAGCAAGGCTGGCTGCATATTGACTGCTCTGCCACTTACCGTAAAAGTGCCGTTGACCAGTGGTCAGCCGGTGCGACGGGGCTGGGTGTGCGTACTCTGGCTAACCTGTTACTGAAATAATTTCGCGGTCAGTTATTTTTGGGCAGACTTTGGTCTGCCCTTATTTTTCGGGCAGGTCACAAATGCAGATATCACTTGAAGATCTACTGAGTAAAGCGGCTACTGAGCCGGCTCATCGTCCTGAGTTTTTTCAGCGACTGTTGGAATCTGAAGTCTGGACGGCCGGCAGCCAGTCTGCCGGTGAAACAGAAAACAGTGCCAGTTATGACCTGGAACACTGGGAAAAAGATGACGGGCAGTCGGTTATTCCGTTCTTTACTTCGGAAGCGGCATTTATAGAAGCGGCAGGTGAAAACAAGCCACGACTGAAACTGAGCGCCAGAGCATTGTTTGAAATGACCCGCGGTGAAACACTGTTCCTGAACCCGAAACTCAGCAGTGGTAAAGAGTTTACTGCGGCAGAAATCCGTGCTCTGCTCAGTGGCGCGGGGAATGCACTCAGTGAGTTCAGCGTTCCGGACCACGGGCAGACCTTGTTGCTGTCGGCAGTAGAACAGCCTCCGGCCCAGCTGGTTTCGTCGTTAAAACAGTTGTTTGGTAAATACAAACCGGTACGCAGAGCATTTCTTGCCTGGTGTCGTGAAAGTGCTGAGCAGGAAGGTAATCTGCTGATTGGTATTGAAGCAAGTGCAGATCTGCAGGAAATCATTCAGGCAGCCGGGCATGTTGCGATAGATACTCTGCCGGATGATGCACTGATTGATTTTTGTGAAGTGAATGAGCAGGCGTCAGGTGTCAGTCACTTCTTCATCGCCCATATTGAGCCTTTTTACCAGCGTCCACACGGTAGTTTTCTGCGCGGGCTGGATTTGAAAGGTGGACAGCGTATTCTTTAATGTTTCCGGGGGAGTCTCCCCCGGAATATTTGTGTTACAGCACGCCCGGCAAATCGTCGCGACTTCCCCATTCTCCCCAGGAACCGTCATATAGCGCGGCATCGTTATTTCCCAACTGAGACAGTGCTGCTAAAAGGACCACGGCGGTAACTCCTGAACCACAACTGGCTATCACCGGTTGGCTGATGTCCACCCCGGCTGCACGGAATACTTCACGTAACTTCTCATCATCGAGTAACCGCCCGTCAGCCACCAGGTCAGTCCAGGGAACATTCCGGCTGCCAGGAATATGACCACGCCTCAGACCCGGACGGGGTTCATCCACCTCGGCATTAAAGCGGGCCGCTGAGCGGGCATCAATAATCTGAGCTCCTCCTTCATGGCTGGTCAGCAGGACATCATTTAACCGTTTAACCTGCCCCGGCTGAGGATGGGCTTCGAAATTCCCGTCCTCCAGTGACGGATTTCCCGTTTCTGTGGGTAATCCGGCCGCTTTCCAGGCCTGCAATCCGCCAGCCAGTATAGAGACCTGTGCTACACCGAAATGGCGCAGCATCCACCAGGCACGTGGTGCAGAAAACAGGTTCCCCTCATCGTAAACTACCAGATGCTTATCACTGTCGACCCCCAGTTCACGCATAGCGACCGCAAAGGCCTCGGGACGTGGCAGCATATGTGGGAAAGGACTGCTGTGGTCTGATAACGCCTCAATATCAAAAAAGGGGGCGCCAGGAAGATGCCCGGCCAGATACTCACTGGTGATATTTCGGGTCAGTTCCTGGCCGGGAGGCAGCATTCTGGCATCGAGAATTTGCAGTTGTTCATCGTGCTGATGGGCGGACAGCCAGTCGGTAGTGACAAAAAGTGCCGGATTCATAGCCTCTCCTGTGCAATTGCGTTTTTTTGAGTGTCGGTGATTTTACCGGTCAGCTCAAGATCTCCTGGTGAAAAAGAGGGGGAGGTGATGTGTCGTACGTCAGGTCAGACCGTGCCTGACTACCGGTGGGGCAAAAATGGTTATGAATTGCTCACCATTTTGCGATTCTGCGGCCCGTCTCAGGATTTTTTCAAAAAAAATGCGATTTACCATAGGCAATGGCGGCGCAGACCCCTATAATTTGCGCCGTTTCTTCGCCGGAATGGTTATTTCGTACACTGTTTTTCAGTCGGCTTTAACTGTTCGGGTGATTTATTGTGGAAGTTCAGACTGAGGTCAAAATGACAATCGAACGTACGTTTTCTATTATCAAGCCAAACGCAGTTGCTAAAAACGTGATTGGTGCTATCTATAACCGTTTTGAAAGCGCTGGCTTCAAAATTGTTGCTGCAAAAATGCTGCACCTGACCAAAGAGCAGGCTGAAGGTTTCTATGCAGAACACAAAGGCCGTCCTTTCTTTGATGGTCTGGTAGAATTCATGACTTCAGGTCCGGTTGTTGTTTCTGTTCTGGAAGGCGAAAATGCCGTTCAGCGTCACCGTGATCTGATGGGTGCAACTAACCCTGATAACGCTCTGGCGGGTACTTTACGCGCCGACTACGCTGACAGCTTCACCGAAAACGCAACTCACGGTTCTGATTCCGAGGAATCAGCGGCACGTGAAATTGCTTACTTCTTCGCTGAAGGTGAAGTTTGCCCGCGTACCCGTTAATCTGTCCCTGCGGGCCGTTACTGTAAATAAACAGTGACAAAATAGTCAGTAAACGGGGCGACCCTGAATGGCATCCCGCAACAGATAATGTACAATGAGCACCCCTGCAGATCGTTCTGCGGGGGTGTTCCTTTTTAACTGTCTACCTATAACCGTGCCATAACGTGTAACAACGAGGCCAGAGATTATTATGTCCGAACCTGCAGCAACTCCTGTATCCGTCACGCCTGTCGCCGCGTCGCCAAAAGCCAAAATCAATCTGCTGGATTTAAACCGCCAGCAAATGCGTGAATTTTTCCTTCAGCTCGGGGAAAAACCGTTTCGTGCCGATCAGGTCATGAAGTGGATTTATCACTATTGCAGTGATGACTTTGAGCAAATGACCGACATTAATAAAGTCCTGCGGCAGAAACTGAGCCAGGTGGCCGAAATTCGTGCGCCTGAAGTCGCTGAAGAGATGCGTTCTTCTGATGGCACTATCAAGTGGGCTATCCGTGTCGGTGATCAGTTAGTTGAAACGGTGTATATCCCTGAAAATGATCGCGCGACCTTGTGTGTTTCATCTCAGGTGGGTTGTGCGCTGGAGTGTAAATTCTGTTCCACTGCACAACAGGGCTTTAACCGTAACCTGCGGGTTTCTGAAATCATCGGACAGGTCTGGCGCGCCGCCAAAATCATCGGTGCGGCCAAAGTGACGGGGCAGCGTCCTATCACTAATGTGGTGATGATGGGAATGGGTGAACCATTGCTGAACCTGAACAATGTGGTTCCGGCGATGGAGATTATGCTGGATGACTTTGGATTTGGCCTGTCAAAACGCCGTGTAACGCTTTCTACCTCCGGTGTGGTTCCGGCGCTGGATAAACTGGGCGATATGATAGATGTCGCCCTGGCGATTTCGCTGCATGCCCCAAATGACGCATTACGTGATGATATTGTACCGATCAACAAAAAGTACAATATCGAAACTTTTCTGCAGTCAGTTAAGCGCTACATGGAAAAGTCGAATGCCAATCAGGGCCGTGTCACCGTTGAATATGTGATGTTGGATCATGTGAATGACAGTACAGATCATGCGCATCAACTGGCGGAAGTATTGAAAAATACGCCATGTAAAATCAACCTGATTCCATGGAACCCCTTCCCGGGAGCACCTTATGGCCGCAGTTCTAACAGCCGGGTAGATCGTTTTTCTAAAGTACTGATGGATTATGGGTTTACCACCATCGTACGCAAAACCCGTGGTGATGATATTGATGCAGCCTGTGGACAGTTAGCCGGAGATGTTATCGATCGGACTAAGCGTACCCTGCGCAAAAAAGCTGCCGGTGAAGAAATCTCTGTGAAGGCTGTCTAAGCTTAAACCATCAGCACATTCCCTCAGCCTTCAGACTGTGTGAGTCTTCCTGCTCAATGGACGAGCAGGAGACAGGGAATGTCACTACAATCATGGATGATATACGCGCTGGTAGTATTACTTACCGTGAGTGGTTGCCGAAGTTTCCCGCCACCACGCGCTTCCGAAGCACGTTTGCAACTGGGGCTACACTATCTGCTGGCGAAGGATTACGCCGCTGCCGAACGTCATTTGCAGCGCGCGCGACAGAATGCCCCCGCCGATTACCGGCCGGTTTTAGCATTGGCCAGACTTTATCAGACCCGGGGGCATGATGAGATGGCCGCAGTCTGTTACACTCAGGCAGAGAAAATGGCGCCGGAAAATGGCTATGTGCTTAATAATTACGGTGCGTTTCTCTGTGCTTTAGGGCAGTATGATAAGGCCCGTCCCCGATTTGCGCGGGCGATGCGGGCGACAGAATCCGGCAGCAGGACTCAGGCTCTGCTATCCTCAGGGTTCTGTTTGCTGGATGCAGGAAAAACTGCACTGGCGGCTGAAAGGCTGATTACCGCTATCATGGATGACAGTTCCGCTGCAGCAACAGTGCTGGCAGAAGCAGGACAGCGGCTGGAGCAGCAGAAGTACGCGGATACAAGATTTTTGGCCGATATTTATCACCAGCAACGTTCTGCTACTGCAGAAAGTTTATGGTTAGAGATTCTTTACGCCGCGCGACAACAGGCTACCGCTGATGTGAAACGTTACGGTGACCAGTTAGCGCGGAATTATCCACTTTCGATACAGTACCAGCGTTATTTAGCTAATGAATACTGAAGCCACCCAAGAAAAATCTGCAGTCCAGTCCACAGGTGAACGCCTGCGTATCGCCCGTGAAGCAAAAGGACTGACGCAGCAGAATGTTGCAGAACGTCTTTGCCTGAAAGTGTCCACGGTACGCGATATCGAGGAGGATAAGTCACCGACTGATTTGGCGGCGACCTTCCTGCGCGGATATATCCGCTCTTATGCACGGCTGGTTAACGTACCGGAAGATGATATTTTGCCTATGCTGTCAAAGCAGGCCCCGGTTCGCTCAGCCAAAATCACCCCGATGCATAACATCTCACTGGGGAGCAGTAGCCGGCGTAAAAAGCGTGACGGGATGCTGACAACCTTTACTGTACTGGTCATCCTGGTGGTTATCGGTCTGACCGTGGCATGGTGGTGGCAGAACCACAAAGCTTCCCAGGCGGATATGGCTGCGATGACCAGTTCAGCTGCCGATAACTCTGCCGGGGGGAATGAGCAGTCTATTCCGCTATCTACAGGAGATGCTGACAGTTCGCCGACAGAGAGCCAGTCGGCCCCGGTCAGTACCGATACTACTCCGGCTGTGAACAGTGTTGCTCCGTCAGCCTCTGCCGATGCTGCGACCACGCAGCCAGCATCACAGCCTGCGGCCGTTTCTCCGTCCCGGACGTCATTGCCTGCGACTGGCAGTACTGCGGACCAGACTGCAGCCGCAGCCGGTGCCGGTACCCCGGCGACAGCAACTGTGGATAGCCAGCCAGCGCCGGAAACAGCGGCTCCCGCACCCGCCAGTCCGGATGCCGTTGTCATGAATTTTAACGCGGATTGCTGGCTGGAAGTTACTGATGCAACAGGTAAAAAACTGTTCAGTGGCTTACAGCACAAAGGGGGGACGCTTAATCTGAGTGGCAAAACCCCATACCGGTTAAAAATTGGTGCACCGGCGGCTGTTTCTGTTCAGTTCCGCGGCCAGCCAGTAGATTTAAGTCGTTTTATTCGTACAAACCAGGTCGCCCGCCTGACGATTGGTGCACAGTAACGTGCCGTCTCAGGGGACTTGTGGAGAAAAAATATGCATAACCAGGCTCCAATAAACCGTCGTAAATCTACCCGGATTTATGTTGGTAAGGTGCCAGTCGGCGACGGAGCGCCTATTGCCGTCCAGTCGATGACGAATACCCGAACTACAGATGTTGACGCAACCGTTGCACAGATTAAATCGCTGGAGCGGGTGGGGGCAGATATTGTTCGTGTTTCTGTACCTACGATGGATGCGGCCGAAGCCTTCCGGTTGATTAAACAGCGTGTCAGTGTGCCTCTGGTGGCTGACATTCATTTTGACTACCGGATTGCCCTGAAAGTCGCAGAATACGGGGTGGACTGTTTACGAATTAACCCCGGTAATATCGGTAATAATGAGCGTATCCGCCAGGTCGTAGATTGTGCCCGCGACCACAATATTCCTATTCGTATCGGAGTGAATGCAGGCTCCCTGGAGAAAGATCTCCAGGAAAAATACGGTGAACCTACTCCGCAGGCGCTGCTGGAATCAGCAATGCGTCATGTGGATCACCTGGACCGCCTGAATTTCGATCAGTTTAAAGTCAGTGTTAAAGCTTCTGATGTGTTCCTCGCCGTTGAATCTTACCGTTTGTTGGCTAAAAAGATTGATCAACCACTTCACCTTGGGATCACCGAAGCCGGGGGAGCCCGTGCCGGTTCGGTAAAATCTGCCATCGGCCTGGGACTGCTGTTATCAGAAGGGATTGGCGATACGTTGCGTATTTCACTGGCAGCCGATCCGGTAGAAGAAATTAAAGTTGGTTTTGATATTCTTAAATCACTGCGTATTCGTGCGCGTGGTATCAACTTTATTGCCTGTCCGACCTGTTCGCGCCAGGAGTTTGATGTCATTGGTACAGTAAATGCGCTGGAACAGCGCCTTGAAGACATCATTACCCCAATGGATGTCTCGATTATCGGTTGCGTGGTTAATGGCCCGGGTGAAGCTACGGTGTCTACCCTGGGAGTGACCGGCGGTAGTAAAAAAAGCGGCTTCTACGAAGACGGTGTCCGTCAGCGAGAGAGGCTGGATAATGCCGATATGATTGAACAGCTTGAAGCACGGATTCGCGCGAAAGCCTCGATGCTGGATGAAAACCACCGCATCGATGTCCGTCAGGTTGAGAAATAAGGGATATGCATTCCGTGAAGGGTGCATTGTTAACGATTGTTCCTGTGCGGTATCAGCCTCATAAGGTATGATGCCGGACAGGTTTTTTGTTTTAAGAGATTTTGACGTGGCGAAGAATATCCAGGCTATCCGCGGAATGAACGATTATCTGCCAGCAGATACCGCACTTTGGCAACGTATTGAACAGGTCCTGAAACAGGTTCTGGCAGGCTATGGCTTCAGCGAAATCCGACTGCCTATAGTCGAACAAACTCCTCTTTTTAAGCGCGCCATCGGGGAAGTGACTGATGTGGTTGAAAAAGAGATGTATACCTTCGATGACCGTAATGGTGACAGCCTGACGCTGCGTCCTGAAGGGACGGCCGGTTGTGTCCGTGCCGGTATTGAACATGGTCTGTTGTACAATCAGGAACAGCGGTTATGGTATATCGGACCGATGTTCCGTTATGAGCGTCCACAGAAAGGGCGTTACCGTCAGTTTCACCAGATTGGTGCTGAGGTATTTGGTCTTAACGGACCGGACATTGATGCTGAATTGATCATGATGACCGCCCGTTGGTGGAAAGCTCTGGGGATTGCTGAACATGTTCGCCTGGAACTGAACTCTATTGGTTCATTAGAAGCCCGCGCAAATTATCGTGACGCCCTGGTGGCATTCCTCGAGCAGCATAAAGATGCACTCGATGATGATTGTAAGCGTCGGATGTATACCAACCCGTTACGGGTACTGGACAGTAAAAACCAGGAGATCCAGCAACTGCTGAATGATGCACCACAGCTGGGAGATTACCTGGATCCTGAATCACGCGAACATTTTGCCGGCCTGTGCAGTCTGCTGGACGATGTTGGGATAAGCTATACCGTGAATCAGCGTCTGGTGCGTGGACTGGATTATTATAACCGTACAGTGTTTGAATGGGTCACCAACAGCCTGGGTTCTCAGGGCACAGTCTGTGCCGGTGGACGGTATGATGGCCTGGTGGAACAACTGGGTGGCCGGGCCACTCCCGCAGTCGGTTTTGCGATGGGTCTGGAGCGGCTGGTACTTTTAGTTCAGGCAGTTAACCCGGAATTTGAACCGACCCGTAAAGTTGATGTCTATGTTATCGCTTCCGGCGCCGGTGTACAGTCAGCCGCCATGCAGCTGGCCGAAAGTCTGCGTGATGCCATCCCGGAATTAAAACTGATGACCAATTTTGGTGGCGGCAACTTCAAAAAACAGTTTGCCCGTGCGGACAAGTGGGGTGCCAGACTGGCCCTGGTGCTGGGTGAAGATGAAGTTAAAAATAACCAGGTGGTTATCAAGGATCTGCGTTCCGGAGACCAGCAAACGGTACCCCGGAATGACATATCCGGCGTTTTACTGTCTGCGTTGCAGTAACTGACGGATATTTTTAAGCTTTTACAGGAGTAGGATTGCGTGGAAGTTTACAGCAATGAACATGAGCAGACTGATGCTCTCAAACACTTTTTTGCCAACAATGGTAAAGCTCTGGCTGCAGGAATAGTGATTGGTATCGCTGCTCTGGGGGGCTGGCGCTATTGGGTCAGCCACCAGGAAAATACTGCTCTGGAAAATTCTGCCCGCTACCAGCAACTGACAGAGGCAATGAAGGCTGATAAACCTGAAACTCTGGAGGCTGTTTCAGCTTTCGTGAGTCAGACTCATGGCTCTTACGGTGCATTAGCGGCGATGGACTTAGCGAAGGTTTATGTTGATGCAGGCCAGACTGATAAAGCCGCCCAACAGCTCCAACAGGGAATTAAAGATACAGAGGATGCTAACCTCCGGGCGGTGATGAGTCTTCGCCTGGCACGTCTGCAGTTACAGCAGAAGCAGGCTGATGACGCTCTGAAAACCCTGGACAGCGTGAAAGGCGACAGCTGGACAGCGATGGCGGCGGATATTCGCGGTGATGCATTGCTGAGTAAAGGCGATAGCCAGGGTGCCCGTGCAGCCTGGAGTAAAGGTATTGATTCTGATGCTTCACCTGCGCTGAAACAGATGATGCAGATGAAATTGAATAATTTAAGCTAAGACTGTAAAGAGAGAGCGCATGGAATTACGTAAATACCTGCTGCCGGGACTGTTTTCAGTCACTTTGCTCAGCGGTTGTTCGCTATTCAGTGGCGAAGAAGATGCAGTTAAAATGTCTCCACTGCCTACAGTGGTAAACCAGTTTAACCCGACGCAGGTCTGGGATAAGTCGGTCGGTGACGGTGTGGGTGATTTCTACTCTAATTTGCATCCGGCCTGGCAGGACAATGTTGTCTATGCGGCAGATCGTTTCGGTATTGTAGAAGCGCTGGATGCGAATACCGGTAAGCAAAAATGGAAGGTCGACCTTTCCACCAAAACCGGGTTCTTCTCTTCAAATCTGTCAGCAATGCTGTCCGGTGGTATCACCGTACAGGGCGACTTACTGTATATCGGTAGTGAGCACGGTGAAGTGTTTGCGCTGAATACTAAAGACGGTTCAGTCGCATGGCGTACTCAGGTGTCCGGTGAAGCGGTATCACATCCGGTAGTCAGCGACGGTCTGGTGTTGATTCATACCAGCAATGGTATTCTGCAGGCTCTGGACCAGACCACCGGTGCCAGCAAGTGGGTGGTTAACCTTGATATACCGGCTCTGTCCCTGCGCGGTGAGTCAGCTCCGGCAGTCGCCTACGGTGGTGCCATTGTCGGGGGGGATAACGGCCGTGTCAGCGCGGTAATCATGAACCAGGGCCAGATGATTTGGCAGCAACGTATCTCCCAGCCAAGCGGCGCCACGGAGATCGATCGTCTGAGTGACGTTGATACTACTCCGGTAATTGTTAACGGTGTGGTTTATGTGCTGGCTTATAATGGTGATTTGTCAGCCCTGGATCTGCGTTCAGGCCAGATTCAGTGGAAACGTGACATCGGCGGTGTTAAAAACCTGCTGGTGGATAATGGCCGGATTTACCTGGTCGACCAGGATGACCGTGTAGATGCGCTTAATACTGATGGTGGTGTTGAAATCTGGCGTCAGAGTGGTCTGCTGCACCGTAATCTGACCTCACCGGTACTGTTTGACGGATATCTGGTGGTTGGCGATGGTGAAGGTTACCTGCACTGGATGAACACTCAGGATGGCCGCTTTGTTGCTCAGCAGAAAGTAGATAAATCCGGCTTCCAGACTCAGCCTATCGTTGCCGGGGATAAACTGATTATCCAGGCGAAGAAGGGTGAGGTGTACGCCTTTAAACGCTGAGTAACCGGCAAAAGTACGGGTTAAAATAACCTGCTAATGACGGCTCCTGTGATACAGGGGCCGTTTCGTTTTTCTTCGGCCTGTAGATTTTCCGGGGAATAGCCTGAACTCTGCACAACTAATCGTTATAATCATCCGATTCGGTCGAAATATTTTTTGTAATGAGGCTTTATTATGGTACCTGTGGTCGCGCTTGTTGGACGCCCCAATGTAGGAAAATCCACTCTTTTTAACCGTTTAACGCGCACCCGTGATGCGCTTGTGGCGGATTTCCCTGGTCTGACTCGTGATCGTAAGTACGGACGCGCCGAGGTTGAAGGTCAGGAATATATTGTCATTGATACCGGGGGTATCGACGGCATGGAGGACGGTGTTGAAACCCGCATGGCAGCTCAGTCGCTGATGGCCATCGAAGAAGCGGATATTGTGCTATTTCTGGTGGATGCGCGTGCCGGGGTCATGCCTGCGGATGAACAGATAGCACAGCACCTGCGGACCCGTCAGAAGCCTACCTTTCTGGTCGCCAACAAAACCGACGGTATGGACCCCACCAATGCGGTGCTGGATTTTTACTCACTGGGCATGGGCGAGATTCATCCCATTGCAGCAACACATGGCCGCGGTGTGCATAACCTGCTGGAAGCAGTGCTTGAACCGTGGATGGAAACGGAAGAGCCTGAAGAATTAACCGAAGAGCAGGAAAATGCGGCTTACTGGGCGGCCCTTGAAGCTGAAGAAAATGACAGCATCCCTGAAGACGAAGAAGACGATTTTGACCCGACGACTCTGCCGATCAAACTGGCAATTGTCGGACGGCCAAACGTCGGTAAATCCACCCTGACTAACCGTTTTCTGGGGGAAGACCGGGTCGTGGTTTACGATATGCCGGGTACCACCCGTGACAGCATCTATATTCCGATGGAACGTGATGAGCGGGAGTATGTGCTGATTGACACTGCCGGAGTTCGTAAACGCGGTAAAGTGACCGATACCGTCGAAAAGTTTTCGGTAATCAAAACACTGCAGGCGATTGAAGATGCCAACGTGGTGTTGCTGGTGATTGATGCCCATGAAGGCATCTCTGATCAGGATCTGTCTCTGCTGGGCTTTATCCTCAACAGCGGTCGTTCGCTGGTTATTGTGGTAAATAAATGGGATGGCTTGTCCCAGGAAATTAAAGAAGAAATTAAAGAAGCTCTCGACTACCGTCTTGGCTTTATTGATTTTGCCCGTGTGCACTTTATTTCTGCACTGCATGGCAGTGGTGTAGGTAATCTGTTCGAATCGATTACCGAGGCGTATGACAGCGCAACCCGCCGGGTAAACACCTCCATGCTGACCCGCATAATGAATATGGCGGCAGAAGATCATCAGCCGCCTCTGGTCCGTGGTCGCCGTGTGAAACTGAAATATGCTCACGCCGGCGGATATAACCCACCGATTGTGGTTATCCATGGTAATCAGGTTAAAGACCTGCCGGATTCGTATAAACGTTATCTGATGAACTATTTCCGTCGTTCACTGAATGTGATGGGAACGCCTATCCGAATTCAGTTTAAGGAAGGGGATAACCCGTATGCAGGCAAACGTAACCTGCTGACACCTACTCAGCAGCGTAAGCGTAAACGTCTGATGTCGCATCTGAAGAAAAATAAGCGATAATCCACAAAAGAGGGCTATGAAGCCCTCTTTTTTCATAAGGGAGACAGCTGATGAATTTGATTTGCAGCCATTGCCAGTCCGCGCTCACTGGTGAGCCGGATGATTTATATTGCCCGCAATGCCATGCCCGTTACCGGAATACTGCTTATTGTCCGGAATGCCAGGCAACACTTCAGGTACTCAAAGCTTGTGGTGCGGTAGATTTTTTCTGCCAGCAGCATGGAATGATCTCGTCTTCGAGAGTCAGGTGGCATCCGGAAGCCATCGGGAGTGAATAGCTCCGGCGATAAAGTCAGTCTTTAAGCGGCAAAAAGATATCGGTCACCAACTGATGTTCAGCGACTTCATGGATAAAGTTGTGGTAGTGAAACCACAGTGGAAAATCACGCAGGATTTCACCACTGCCTGGCAGCCAGTCACGGTACAGAGACTGTGCCAGTGCGGTTAGTCGCTCATGAGAACCCTGATGTCGCACAGTAGCACAGCGCCCGCCTGGAATAACGTTGTTCACGACACCAAAATCATTATCTTCAGGTATTGACGCAGAAACTTCACCGGCAATCATAAAACGGAACTGCTGTGGGTCACAGTTGTGTGGGTCATCCGGTGCAATACCAAAGGTCCGGCAGCGGCGCACTGGTGAATAGCCACTGGTTTTTCGCCAGGCGACAAACCGGCCAGCGGTCTGATGAATGGTTTCGGGTGATCCCTGATGAAGCAGCATAGCGACAGGGATATCAGGCACAGTAACAATAGCAATTTGCATCGTGGGTTCTCTTCTGATTTGTGGAGCGGCAGGCATCTGGCTATGCCATGACTGCCACTCTGGCTGGCGGCGAAACTCGCCCGGGGAGACACCAAATACCTGTTTAAAGGCACGGCTGAATGACTCTGCGTGAGTAAAACCCGTCTCCAGGGCGATATCGGTAATTTTTTGCTCAGGATTAAATGCCAGCCGGTATGAAGCATGCCGCAACCGCATTAGCTGAATATAACGGCCTGGCGGAATACCAATACAGGCCGTAAATTGCCGGTGAAAGTGGAATACGGAAAAATGAGCCACTTTACTGAGGTTATCAAGCAACAGAGGTTCACACAGATGACTGTCGATGTAGTCCAGCACCAGTGTGATTCGTTTTTGATAGTTAGCGGTATAACGTTGTTTGTCGGTCAGCATAGCATTCTCCTGTAGAGAAAGTATGCCGCCCTGTCATGAGGCTGTCCTGACCGATCTTGCTGGATTGCAGCCTGTTCGGTAAAGGAGCGTTACTGAGCGGCCGGGTCCGGTGAAGCTTTAGGGCGCTTTTTAGTGGCGCTGACAGGCTGAGTTGCCGTGACTTCACTCTCCACCCATCCATCATTAAGTCGGGTACGCAAAGTGTCACCGCGTTGTAACTGACGGGTGTTTTTAATCACCTCACCGTTGGCTTTGGTGGTGACACTGAATCCACGGGCTAGCGTGGCCAGCGGACTGGCAGTTTCCAGTTGTACAGCCAGTGAACCAAAGCGCTGCCGGTTATCATTCAGTTGCTGGCTGATAGCCTGCTGCAGGCGGTAACGTAGCTGAGCTAACTCCTGATTTGCCTGGTAAATCTGCGGTTCTGGCTGACGTCGTTGTAAACGTCGGGAGAGTTGCTCAAAGCGAAGGCTATTTTTTTGTAATTGCTGTTGCAATGCTGTCTGAAGCCGGCGCTGCTGTTCTGACAACAGGTTATGTTGTCTGGTTAAACGCAACTCTGGATGCTGCTGATTCAGGCGGTGCTGAAGTTGTGCAAAGCTACGCTGACGGCGGGCAAGATAAAAATCCATCGCCATTTCCATCTGTTGTTGCGCAGAGATCAATTGCCTCAGTAATTCAGTCTGGTTACGGCTAATCAATTCTGCCGCGGCAGATGGCGTCGGCGCCCGAAGGTCAGCAACAAAATCAGCGATAGTGACATCCGTTTCATGACCAACAGCACTGACCACCGGCAACCGGCTGGCAAAGATGGCCCTTGCGACCCGTTCATCATTGAAACACCATAAATCTTCCAGTGACCCGCCGCCACGGCCCACAATCAGTACATCACATTCCTGGCGCTGATTAGCCAGTTCGATCGCACGAACAATAGCAGGGACTGCATCATTACCCTGTACCGCAGTCGGATAAATAACGACCGGCAGAGAAGGGTCACGACGACGCAGCACCTGTAAAATATCATGCAGCGCAGCGCCACTGGCGGAGGTAATTACCCCGACCTGGCGAGCCGGAGAGGGCAGCGGTTGCTTATGCTCTGCGGCAAACAGTCCTTCAGCATCCAGGCGGGTTTTCAGTTCGGTAAACTGCTGTTGTAACAGGCCTTCGCCGGCAGGCTGCATGCTTTCAACAATCAGCTGATAATCGCCGCGCGGATCGTAGAGGGTGACTGAAGCCCGGACCAGCACCTGTTGACCGTTCTGCGGCCGAAAACTGACTCGTTGGTTACTGCTGCGAAACATAGCACTGCGAACCTGAGCATTGTCATCTTTCAGGGTGAAGTACCAGTGCCCTGACGAAGGCCGGGTAAAATTGGAAATTTCTGCAGTCAGCCAGATACGGCCCATTTCATGTTCCAGCAACTTTCGGACAGTGGCATTCAGACGGCTGACAGAGAAAATTGTGGCGTTTTCGTCGTGCAACATGTGATGAAGATCAAATAGTAAATCAGCGGGTTAATTAACCGATACTACAGTGACCATTGTAAGTATCAAGAGTTTTTTATAAAAAAAGCTGGAGGCAACCGCTTAGCCCCTGTATAATTCCGCTGCAATATTTTATCACTCCCAGGCCGAGATATTGCTATGCTAAGAATCATTAAAGAAGCCCTCACGTTTGACGATGTTTTACTCGTTCCTGCTCACTCTACCGTACTGCCGAATACTGCAGAGCTCGGTACGCAACTCACCAAAAATATCCGTCTGAATATCCCAATGGTTTCCGCTGCAATGGATACCGTGACCGAAGCCCGTCTGGCTATTGCGCTGGCACAGGAAGGCGGTATGGGCTTTATTCATAAAAACATGACGATTGAGCGCCAGGCTGAAGAAGTCCGCAAGGTGAAGAAATATGAAAGTGGTGTGGTCGTCGATCCACAGACCGTTCTGCCAACAACTTCACTGCAGGAAGTTAAACGTCTGACTGAAGCCAATGGTTTTGCCGGCTATCCGGTAGTAAATAGTGACAACGAGCTGGTGGGGATTATTACCGGCCGTGACGTGCGTTTTGTTACCGACCTGAACCAGCCTGTTTCTGCGGTAATGACCCCGAAAGAACGCCTGGTCACGGTTAAAGAGAGTGATTCACGCGAAGTCGTGCTGCAAAAAATGCACGAAAAACGTATCGAAAAAGCGCTGGTCGTCGATGACGCTTTCCACCTGCTGGGCATGATCACCGTAAAAGATTTCCAGAAAGCAGAACGTAAACCTAACGCCTGTAAAGATGCACATGGTCGTCTGCGGGTAGGTGCCGCTGTAGGAGCGGGTGCCGGCAATGAAGAGCGTGTAGATGCCCTGGTGGCTGCGGGCGTTGATGTGCTGCTGATTGACTCTTCTCACGGTCATTCTGAAGGTGTATTGCAACGTATCCGTGATACCCGTGCTAAATATCCAAACCTGGAAATTATAGGTGGTAACGTGGCTACCGCAGCCGGCGCTAAAGCCCTGGCTGAGGCGGGTGTCAGCGCGGTGAAAGTCGGGATTGGTCCTGGCTCTATCTGTACCACCCGTATTGTGACTGGTGTAGGTGTACCGCAGATTAGTGCAGTCTCTGACGCCGTTGAAGCGCTTGAAGGCACCGGAATTCCGGTGATTGCAGACGGCGGCATCCGTTTCTCTGGCGATATCGCGAAAGCTATTGCTGCCGGTGCTTCCTGTGTCATGGTAGGGTCAATGCTGGCGGGTACCGAGGAGTCTCCGGGCGAGATTGAACTGTATCAGGGGCGTTCGTTCAAATCTTACCGTGGTATGGGCTCGCTGGGTGCGATGTCTAAAGGATCTTCAGATCGTTACTTCCAGTCTGATAACGCAGCAGATAAACTGGTACCGGAAGGTATTGAAGGGCGTGTGGCTTATAAAGGCCGTATGAAAGAGATCATTCATCAGCAGATGGGTGGCCTGCGTTCATGCATGGGCCTGACCGGTTGCCAGACGATTAATGATCTGCGCACTAAAGCTGAATTTGTTCGTATCAGTGGTGCCGGTATTTCTGAAAGCCATGTGCATGATGTGACTATCACTAAAGAAGCTCCAAACTACCGCACCGGATCTTAATCTCTTCCTGTATCATGCGCCCGGCTCACCGTCGGGCGCTTTAATTTTTTTGCCTGGAAAACTGTAATGACGACGGAAAATATTCATAAGCACCGAATCCTGATCCTTGATTTTGGTTCTCAGTATACTCAGCTGGTTGCACGCCGTGTTCGTGAACTGGGTGTGTACTGTGAGCTGTGGGCATGGGATGTTACCGAAGAACAAATCCGCCAGTTTAATCCTAACGGCATCATCCTTTCCGGCGGACCGGAAAGTACTACCGAACTTAACAGTCCACGCGCTCCGGAATACGTGTTTACTGCCGGGGTTCCGGTACTGGGTGTCTGTTACGGAATGCAGACCATGGCAATGCAGCTGGGCGGGAAAGTTCAGGGATCTTCTGAGCGAGAATTCGGTTTCGCGCAGGTAGAAATTAAAGCGGAAAGTGCCCTGGTTAAAGATATTCAGGACAGCCTGAATACTGCCGGTGTACCTGTGCTGGATGTCTGGATGAGCCATGGCGATAAAGTGACTGCGATTCCTGACGATTTTGTCACTGTGGCCAGCACCGAAACCTGCCCGTTTGCCATTATGGCGAACGAAGAGAAGCGTTTTTACGGAGTACAGTTCCACCCGGAAGTGACCCATACCCGTCAGGGCATGCAGTTACTGCAACGTTTTGTGCTGGATATTTGTCAGTGTGAAGCGCTGTGGACCCCGGCAAAAATCATCGATGATGCGGTAGCGCGTCTGAGCGAGCAGGTCGGTGATGACCATGTGATCCTCGGTCTGTCGGGTGGTGTCGATTCCTCGGTCACTGCGTTATTACTGCACCGTGCTATCGGTTCACGCCTGACCTGTGTGTTTGTGGATAATGGTCTGTTACGTCTGAACGAAGCCGACCAGGTGATGGAAATGTTCGGTGACCAGTTTGGTCTGAACATCGTTCATGTAAATGCGGAAAACCGCTTCCTGGATGCGCTGGCAGGTATCGATGAACCTGAAGCTAAGCGTAAAACTATCGGCCGCGTATTTGTTGAAGTGTTCGACGAAGAAGCACTGAAACTGGACAATGTTAAATGGCTGGCCCAGGGTACCATCTACCCTGACGTTATTGAGTCTGCAGCCTCTGCTACCGGCAAAGCGCACGTGATTAAATCACACCACAACGTGGGCGGTCTGCCGAAAGAGATGAAAATGGGACTGGTTGAACCGCTGAAAGAGCTGTTCAAAGACGAAGTTCGCAAGATTGGTCTGGAACTCGGCCTGCCTTACGACATGCTGTATCGCCATCCGTTCCCGGGGCCAGGTCTGGGAGTGCGTGTTCTGGGTGAAGTGAAGAAAGAGTACTGTGATCTGCTGCGCCGTGCCGACGCCATCTTTATCGAAGAGCTGCATAAAGCTGACCTGTACAACAAAGTCAGCCAGGCCTTTACCGTGTTCCTGCCGGTTCGTTCAGTCGGTGTCATGGGCGATGGTCGTAAATACGACTGGGTGGTCTCGCTGCGTGCTGTTGAAACTATCGACTTTATGACCGCCCATTGGGCACACCTGCCGTATGACTTCCTCGGCCGTGTATCCAACCGCATCATCAATGAAGTGGATGGTATCTCCCGCGTCGTTTATGACATCAGCGGAAAACCACCAGCGACCATCGAGTGGGAATGATTCTCCGGCTAATCCGGTCTAATCAGTTCTGGTTATAATGTCATCTGAAGCCCCGCAATGTCGGGGCTTTCTTTATCATGAATTAACCGCTTTAATCAATCCAGACCCTAATTAATCACGTGTTTATTACGGTCTCAGATTTCAGAAATACTGTATTTGGATCAGTTACTGCCAGCCATATGATTTTTTTGCCGGTTTAATACTAAGTGATTCCCGATAAAATAAATCACTGATAGTCTTTTATTCCTTTAATCCAGGGGCTGGTTTAATAACATGCGGAGTGCCATTGTGGACCGGTTAACTATTGAAGTCTCTGACACTATTACACCTGAGTTCTCCTTAGCGATTGAATCAGGGCTTAATTGTTATAATGAGGAGGCGGTGGGATATAACGACAATAAATCTCTCGCCGTTATGGTCAGAGATGAACATGGGGTGGTATTGGGCGGAATGATGGGGCGTAGCTACCTCGGAATGTTATTTATAGACCTGGTGTATCTGCCACCGGAAGTGAGAGGTAAGGGGGTGGGGAGTCAGATTCTTAAACGTGTCGAAGATGAAGGCAGGAACCGGGGATGTAAAACTGCTGTGTTGTATACCATCACTTTTCAGGCACCGGTGTTCTATGAAAAAAACGGCTGGCAGAGATTTGGTGAAATAGCCTGCCTCCCTGAGGGAACCAGCAGGGTCTTTCTGAAAAAAGACCTGTGAATTCCAGGAAGGTACCATTATGTTTAACAAATTTAAGTAAATATCTTTTTTATCAGTGGGTTAATTAATTGTGTTTTTGGAAAACCGGATTACGGGTTGTTGTGTCAAACCAATAAGTCACCGATGATTCTCCTCTGTCTCAACAAGCTACATGCTAATCTGAATAACGAACTGTTCGTGTTTAAGGATTCGTTATGACAACTTTTTACCAGCTTTCGGCCACCCGGCTTGATGGACAGTGGGTTTCAATGGCTGATTTTACGGGTAAAGTAGTTCTGGTGGTGAATACTGCCAGTCATTGTGGTTTTACGCCGCAGTATGCAGGGCTTGAAGCGCTCTACCGGAAATACGCCAGCCAAGGCCTGGTGGTGTTGGGCTTTCCCTGCAACCAGTTTGGTAAACAGGAACCCGGCAGTGCTGAGGAAATCTCACAGACCTGTTATATCAATTACGGTGTAAGCTTTCCGGTGTTTGAAAAAGTGGACGTTAATGGTTCTGCTGCACACCCGGTGTTCCGCTATCTGAAACACGAACTACCCGGGGTGCTGGGTGGCAGGATCAAGTGGAACTTCACAAAATTCCTGGTTGGTCGTGATGGTAAACCGCTAAAAAGATTTGCGCCAATCTCTACTCCGGAAAAAATAGAATCTGCAATCCTTACCGCACTTCAGGCTTAAGAAGGCAGGCGACTGCTGAGCTTTACGGATTTACACCGCTATTTTTTTTCCGGGTAGTCTTCCGGCCAGGCACGGGCACGGGCGGCTTCAGATTCAGGAGAGCCAGCAGGAGCAAGAAAATCATCACATACCGCGATGGCGCGTTGTACGTCTTCAGTATCAGCATCTTGCCGGGAAAGTAATTCTTCCCGCCATTCTTTTACCACTTCGAATCCACCATGGCTGATGTCCCATACCATCATATCCAGTAGTTCACGTAGCCCACTGGCGGGTCCGTCACGGAGGGTTTCTTCTTCCATCTGTACATAACCTTTTCAGCACTGTCTTCTGACAGGCAGATTCTGGATTGAGATGAGCAGAGTATAGCGAAGCCTGAAAACCGGACAAAGTTTTGCCCGGCATTTTTCCTGTGAGCAGTAGCATTATCGCTAATTAAATGGGGACTACAAATGGTCTAAATTAAGTCTCGTGTATGAACATTACCCCTTCGGCGGACATATCATGAAAGTAGAGACTATTAGCTACGTCAAAAAAAACGCGGCTACGCTTGATCTGTCAGAACCCATTCTGGTCACACCAAAATGATGTACCTGCTTATTTCTGGTGTTTCCGGCGCTATTTACGGCAGGTATGTCACTGATTGATACCACTGACAGTATTCTGATGCTGGAGGCTTACGGGTGGGCATTTGTGAAACCTATCCGAAAACTCTACTACAACATGACAATTACTCTGGTTTCAGTGGTTGTTGCAGTCGTAATAGGGGGTATTGTAGCTCCTGGGCTGACTCAGGATAAAATCAACCTTTCCGGCCTTTTCTGGGATGGTATCGGGTCACTTAACGATAACTTCGGTACTATCGGTTATCTGATTATCGGTATTTTTATCGCTGCCTGGATTATTTCTGCAGTAATTTACCGGGCCAAAGGTTATGAACGCCTGGAGGTTAGCGCGGACTGATCTTCATATCCGCCGCGGCCACCGGGAGCCAGGCTGTGTTGGTGATGTTTGCATTGTTGTATTTCGTTTTCCTGGCCATGAGGCTTTGATTTACCTGAATGACGCTTCCTGAGTTACTGCTTATTTTCAATGAGTTTCATTTGTCTTATTCATTTTATTAGATTTTATCTTGCTGATTTCAATTAATTTATCTTTTATTTGGGCATTGAAACAGGCGTTGGGATCGTCCTGAAAACCCTCTTCAGTTGCACAAGATGGCTGATTAAATGCCATCCTGAACAGATATCCCCGATTGGCTCACTGCATGCCACTTATCAGAAAACCGATATCATCATGGAGGTAGCAGAGATATGAAGATAGAAAACACCGCCGGTTTCGGGCTGATTGCGGTAGATAAATCCGCAGGCCGTATTTTATTTCTTGACCCTGAAACATTGAAAATTCGTAAGGTTATCGATGATCTGCCAGGAAAACCTCATGAGTTGTTAGTGTTACCTCAGAAAGGTAAAGCCTATGTGCCAATATTCGGTGATGGGATTCATGGTGATAATCCTCACCCGGAACATCATATTGCGGTAGTAGACCTGGCGAGTGAACAGGTTATCACTCTGATTGATATTTCTCCTTATCAAGGCCCACATACTGCCCGTCTGGGTTATAACGGGCTGATTTATTGTTGCTGTGAGGAAAGTGCTGTCATTGTTATTATCGATCCGCAAACCGATACCGTCACTGGCACCATTAATTCAGAATCATATAACGTACACCGGCTGGCAGTTATACCCGGAAAAAATCGATTAATCACCGAAAGTGAAGAAGAAGGGACGTTATCGCAGATAGTTTTTGATGAAAACGGAGGCCGGATAATAAAAAAATGAGTGTCCCTGGTAGCCTGAATGGTATTGATGTGTCTCCCATACGGCCGCGGGTCATAGTGACCAATGGCAGCGCTCCTGAAATTTTCGTCATTGACCGCGAACAGTTGGAACTACTGGATACTATTCCGCTGAAACGGCATAGCAAGGCAGCTCAGATAGTTCGTTTCAGAAGTGATGGTGAGATTGTCGCCGTGATAGGTGATTTTGATCCGGTGGTCAGTTTCTTTGATTCAGATATGCACTATCTGTTTACCGCTGAACTTCAGGAAAAACCGCTTGATGGAACATTTACTCCGGACGGCCGCTACTTCCTGGTGGTGAATGAAGACAATGGAACGGTTACTGTGATCAGTCTTGAGGAAGGGAAAGCAACAGAGCATGTGCCGGTCCCGGAAGGTTGTGAGGTTCTGGCTTATTATCCCCTGAAGCCATTTGCCTGTCAGCAATAAGTCGAAAGGCTTCACTTATTGCTGACAAATGTAGCGATCCGGTTAAATACAATCTGATAATATCCGAAGCTACGGCAGTGTCCGGAACGAGGTATGAGCCGGGCGTCATCGTTCCGAAACTCTTTAGTCAGGCTGTCTGGTTGTGTTTTGGGAACTACCGTGGTTAACCGAGCCAATAAATGGCAGTCGAAGTTTAAAGGGGGAGAATTGTATTCCCATATCAATGCCCAACAGGTTGATTTCAACGCCCTCCACCGGTCCGGCCGTAAAACCCAGTAAACCCAGCAAAGAAACCTGTACACCCTGTCCTGAGGGTGGCAATCCAATGGGCCTGGCGAGGGTTCGGTAATCCTTCCCGATAGCATTGGCTGGCATATTCAGATGCAGAGCGGGGACATTCCGACCGATATGAGCCATAAAGGTATTGCTGTTTGGCCCGGGCCAGGCGCGGTAGGTCTCTTTCCACGGATAGGAAGCTATAGCGGCTTCTATCTGAGGGATTAGAGCAGCCGCTTCCGGACCCCGATAATCGACCAGAAGATTGGGTTTAGCGCCAAACCAATAGTCGTCCGGACCGTGGCTGTTCTTGCGGATCCTGTCGCCGCTTCCCCAGCCGGTCACTTCATAACGGGTATATTGAGTGTCGCCGGCACGTTTAAAGATAATCCACGGATGAACCGCAGCTTTGCCACGCCAGCCATAGGTTGCAGCATCATAGATCTGCACAATCGCGGTATTGACCATTTTGTGGGGGTTCGGGGCAAGCCCCGATGAATCACGTCGGGCTGTCCACCAGCCCTGGCCGGCAGAGACTCCCGGATGGGTATCACGCATCATACTTGCCACCAGCGAGAGCAGAACCACACAAAGAAATACCAGACCTGATATTTTCAGCAATTGAATAACTCCCGGCAGGAGGGCGGTAAAAACTAACTATAGTGCAGAATGACTAAAATTTTGTCGGGACAGCGAAAGGGGAGAGTAATAATCCTGCTGAAATGTAAGGAGTTGTAATCATCCCCGTTTACTGGCAACAGGGTAAAAAAACGCGGACCGAAGCCCGCGTTCAGATGACATTGATCTGAAGGAAGTCGCCGGTTAGCCGGTATCTCCTGGCTGACCGGAGTAGAGTTCCGTCAAACTTTACTATTAAGCCAGTTCTTTACGGATAATTTCTGCACCAGCGCTTAAAGCATTCAGTTTACCGGTAGCGACTTCACGTGAAAGTGGTGCCATACCACAGTTAGTGGAAGGATAGAGTTTATCAGCATCAACAAACTGAAGCGCTTTACGCAAGGTATTAGCCACTTCTTCCGGAGTTTCTATAGTGTTGGTCGCGACATCAATAGCACCCACCATCACTTTTTTACCGCGAATCAGTTCGATCAGATCCATCGGAACGTGTGAGTTCTGGCATTCCAGTGACACGATATCAATGTTTGATTTCTGCAGTTTAGGGAAGGCTTCTTCATACTGACGCCATTCGTTACCCAGCGTTTTCTTCCAGTCGGTATTTGCTTTAATACCATAGCCATAGCAGATATGGACGGCAGTCTCACACTTCAGGCCTTCGATAGCGCGCTCCAGGGCTGCAACACCCCAGTCGTTAACTTCGTCGAAGAATACGTTAAATGCCGGCTCATCGAACTGGATAATATCTACACCAGCAGCTTCCAGTTCTTTTGCTTCCTGGTTCAGGATTTTAGCGAATTCCCAGGCCAGTTTTTCACGACTTTTGTAATGATTATCATACAGTGTATCAATCATAGTCATCGGGCCAGGCAGTGCCCATTTAATTGGCTGCTTGGTCAGCGAACGCAGATATTTAGCGTCATCCACAAATACAGGTTTAATGCGCTCAACAGCGCTCACGACTGTTGGTACGCTGGCGTCATAGCGATTACGGATTTTAACGATTTCGCGTTTCTCGAAATCAACACCGCTCAGATGCTCGATAAAGGTAGTAACGAAATGCTGACGGGTTTGTTCGCCGTCACTAACAATATCAATACCTGCACGCAACTGATCGTCCAGGGACAGACGCAGTGCGTCTTTTTTCCCGTTAACTAACTCTTCGTCCTGCAGTTTCCACGGCGACCATAGTTTTTCAGGCTGTGCCAGCCATGAAGGCTTTGGCAGACTTCCGGCAGTTGACGTAGGTAATAAAATTTTCATAGCAGGTGACCTTGTATTTTTTATGACTCAAAGACCGTAAGTTTCAGACCATTGTTCAAGAACTGTCTTGTATGGCTTGATAAAATATTCTTCAGTATATTTGCCCTGTTCAATCGCTAACCGGCTACGTTCTTCGCGATCATAAACAATTTTTGTTAATGAGTAGTCCTGATAGTTCAGGCTTGGCTGATACTGTAAACCGGCAACAGAGTTAGCGTTGTAGATTTCAGGGCGATAAATTTTCTGGAATGTTTCCATGGTACTGATGGTAGCTATCAGCTCGAGGTCGGTGTAATCACTCAGTAAATCGCCAAAGAAATAAAAGGCTAAAGGTGCAACACTGTGTTTAGGCATGAAATACCGGACCTGTAAGCCCATTTTGCTGAAGTAGTTATCTGTCAGTGAACGCTCATCCTGACGATATTCAATACCCAGCACCGGATGTTCATTACCTGTACGGTGATAAACGTTTTTGCTGGAGACACTCAGACAGATTACCGGAGTTTTTTTGAAGTTACTTTTATAAGCTTCTGATTTTATGAAGCTTTTGAAGATATTACCGTGCAGATCACCAAATTTCTCAGGGATGGTGAAATCAGGTTTATCTTTATTGTGATCCAGCAGCCATACGCTGAAATCGTAATCCCGTACATATGAAGAGAAGTTGTTGCCGGTAATGCCTTCGGTACGCTGGCCAGTTTTTTTATCGATAATATTAGTTTTCAGAATCTCGATAGCCGGAAAACTTTCACTCTCCGCGTCAATTTTCATTTCAACTGAAATGATATCAATTTCGACCGCATAACGGTCGGCGGTAGGGTTGTCCCAGGTCGCCAGTGAGTTGAAACGATTATTCATCATCACAATGGTATTGCGCAGGTTCTGCTGACGGTTTTCACCGCGGGCCAGGTTCGCAAAGTTGGTGGTGATACGCGTATTTTCAGAAGGGTTATAGTTCTCGTCGAAACTGCTGCTCTTAATCGAGTAGGTAAAATCTTTATTCATTATGAGCCTGAATCCTGGTCCTGAGATGAAAACTGAGTTTAGTTACTGATTATCCAGAAATTTCGGTGATCGAAATACACAGTTTTCATATTATCGAAAGTGAATAATCATACGTATTTTATGCCTGACTCGCGGAGTGAGTGAAAGTGATTTAATTTCACACGCAGATGAATTTTTTTCATGTTGCGATCAGCTGGAGGGGAGTCGTCAGGTGACGGATAACTCCGGGATACTATCTGAAAGCTTCAGTCATTGCTGAGCAGCAGCATAGTGAAGTCGTGTCTCTGGCTGACGGAGAAAATCTGTTAACCAATATTGGCGTACAGCTAAATGAGCTTTTTTCAATGCTACGCCAGCTTTGCTTCATCGTCCAGAAAATCCCCGACTAATAATAGTCCAGGTTTTAGCCCACTTCCGGGAATTCTGCATACCGGTAATGGTGTGGTGAACAGTCTGACATGTCCACCCCTGTACCAGCTAATGCGTCATGCCAGTGCTGTAATGCAGTTCTGCGACCATGATTACAATATGGCCGGTGGCAGAGTCAGATAAGGTTATATATGCATTGTCTGTCAGCCGAATGGAGTTCAGAAAATAGGCTCAGTCTTTATTTATTACTGACTTTTTTCCACACTCCAGGGTGGCAGAAACTTTTTTCTTAGGTAAATGGGGCGGTGAGTAGGTTTTTATTCAGAAAACATTGATTGCACTTAATTACAATTTGTCATTTCAGTATCATTAAGTGCTAACAATTTGTTTTGTTTGTTGATTTGGTTGGCACCCTGTAATAATATTGTTAATCACAATAAAGCATGTTGTTAACCTTGTAGGGTGATAATGCGTAATATATTTTTAAGTTCACTGTGTGCTATTGCATTAGCAGCTTCTTTTACCAGTGATGCTAAAACTTTTGTCTATGTATCAAATGCAGACTCAGGAAAAATATCCCACTATCAGCTGAATGAAAAAACCGGGAAGATGGCCTTTCTGGACGAAATTACCGCTGGTGGAAAGGTCATGCCGACGGCTATCAGCCCGGATCATAAGTATTTTTATGCAGCAACACGTTCTAAACCTTTCAGTATTGTTTCATGGAAAATTGATCCGGCTAATGGCGATTTAATTGATAAAAAAGTCAATCCGATTGATTATTCTTATGCGTATATTGCTACTGACCATACCGGGAAATATTTGTTTGGTGCTTCTTATGGCCAGAATGTAGTGGTCAGTTATCATCTGGAAAACGGCCAGTTAAGTAAAGCCATATCGGTTTACCCCACAGGCCCACATGCTCATTCGGTGATTGTCGATAAAACGAATAAGTCACTGTATGTCGGTAATCTCGGGGTTGATAAAGTCCTTCAGCTATCTCTGGCAAAAGATGGTAGCCTTTCACCCATAGGTTCCGGTGCTGTCGCGACGGTTGAAGGGGATGGTCCACGTCATTCGGTAATTTCTCCGGATAACCGCTTTGTGTATAACATTGGAGAGATGGGGGGTATTATCAGTCTGTTTTCCAGAGCACCCGATGGTTCTTTAAAACGGATAGCAGATGTACCTTCTGCGGTGGCAGTAAAATACAAATTAGAACATGGAAAAGAACGGCCTGATAATTATAACGATCCGACGCCAAGAATCTGGGCTTCAGATATTAAAATAACCCCTAATGGCGATTATATTTATGTTTCAGAGAGAACAACCAGTACGCTCTCCGGATATAAAGTTAATAAATCAACCGGTAACCTTTCTTTGATTGGCGTATGGAAAACAGAAACACAACCAAGAGGAATTACAGTTTCTCCGGATGGTCACTGGCTGATTGCTTCAGGTGAAAAAAGTAATTTTGTTTCTGTTTACCGGATAACAGACCGGACAGGGAAGCTAACTTTTAATCAAAGAGTTATGGCCAGTAAGGATAATTCACCACAGGATGCCTGCTGGATTGTTACAGAAGATTTTAGCAAGTAACTATCCATCTTAAGAGTATTCGCATCGGGAAACAGACACTGGAATATATGCACCCGGTGTCTTATCCCGAATTATGTGTATTACCAAAACATAGATTCGATTCAATTGATTGAAATGAAGAATTTATTTATCTCCGTTAAGAGCAAGTAAAATGGTCGCCAGAAAATATCGGGATCTGTTCTTCTGAAGTGAAAGAACAGCACTTAATACTATCGGTGGAGTGTGGATACTGCACATAGCGGGAAACCCGGGGCGGTTCAGATAATGAATATGCTCTGGCAGGACAGGCTATAAAGTCTGTTACAGAATCTGCTGTCGGTAGCTTATTGCCACTCCTGTCCTGATGCTGTAAGGGTAGTATCGCCATTGCAGCCATTACTTTATCTTAATAAAGCTAATGCGAAGATATATACTCTGAAGCAGTCAGCGGCGCCGGCATCGAAAAGGTCTTTTTCATCCGCTCAACCTCTTTTACCGGGCTGAGCCCAAACATGCGTTTAAATTCCCTGCTGAATTGTGACACGCTTTCGTAGCCTACACTGGCACTGGCTGCCGATGCCGTCAGATGGTTTCTCAGCATCAGTAACCTCGCCTGATGAAGTCTGGTGGATTTCAGGTATTGTATCGGCGAAGTATTGGTCACGGTTTTGAAATGTGAGTGGAAAGCGGGAATACTCATCCCTGCTTCCCGGGCCAGGAGATTGACGTCAAGGCTGGAATCGTACTCGGTATGCATTTTCCGTAAGGCTCTGGCCACTTTGCCAAACTGCCCCTGCATGGTCAGAGTACTACGCATAGTGGCGCCCTGAGGACCCGTCAGTACCCGGTAGTATATTTCCCGGACCATCGCGGGCCCCAGCATAAGGGTATCGGCAGGTGATGACATAATCTGTAGGAAACGTAATACCGTAGATCGTAATGCAGGCTCCATAGGGGTGGACATCATGCTGAGGGGAGAGGACGGCGTGCTCAGCGGGTTGTTTTCATCCAGTTCGAGGATGACTTTGGCTGCCAGGTTAAAGTCCAGCCTGAGATATATAGCCAGTAACGGTTCATCTGCTGTGGCATTGGTTTCCATAGTGAAAGGTACAGGCACTGAAACCATTAGATAATGACGGGCATCATACACATAACTGTGATTACCCAGAAATCCGCGTTTCTCGCCCTGAACCACAATCACTATACCCGGTTCATACAGCACGGGTACCCGGGTCATGGGTTGGCTGACTCTTAAAAAACGAATATCCGGCAATACGGTAAGATTATAGCCTTCATCCGGCGTGAGCTGGTCCAGTAATGACACCATCTGTCTGACGGTTTGTTCTTCCATTCGCTTATCCTCAGTAAACCTGTCTTAGTGTGGCACCAGGGAGGTATTACGTCCATCGGTCTGATAGGAACAGGCAAACATTAGAGAGGAACAGAGATATCGGGACTCTGTTATCAGGCGTAGCCTGTAGAGACTAATCACAGAGAGGGTAATTTATGAGTACGCCAAAATTATTTTTTATTACCGGTGTCAGCAGTGGCTTTGGCCGGGCACTCACCGAAGAAGCGATTAGCGCCGGACATCGGGTGATTGGAACTTTGCGGGATGAAGCACTCAAAGCAGAGCTCGAACAACGATATCCGGGGCAGTTTTATGGCCGGGTGCTGGATGTCACTGATTTTTCTGCATTGCCTGCAATTGCGGCAGAAGTTGAGCAACAGATTGGTGCCGTGGATGTACTGGTAAATAATGCCGGTTACGGTCATGAAGGGATTATGGAAGAGTCTCCGATGGAAGATATTTTCCGCCAGTTTAACGTCAACGTGTTTGGTGCGGTGGCGGTGATTAAAGCTTTCCTGCCTTATTTTCGACAGCGCCGCGCAGGGCATATCCTGAATATCACCTCGATGGGCGGATTTATTACTATGCCCGGTATCAGTTATTACTGTGGTAGTAAATTTGCTTTGCAGGGTATTTCTGAAACATTATCGGCAGAGCTGAAACCATTTAACATTGCCGTGACTGCAGTTCAACCGGGTTCGTTCCGGACTGACTGGGCCGGACGTTCGATGGTTCGTTCACCCCGTTCAATCAGTGATTATGACCAGAGTTTTGGACCAATCCGTGAGACCCGGGAAAAGCGTAGTGGTCATCAACCAGGGGACCCGCGTAAGGCTGCTCGTGCTATGTTAACGCTGATTAGTCTGCCGGAGCCTCCGGAATTCTTACTATTGGGCAGCGACGCCGTCAAACTGGTCAGAGACAAAATCAGCCGGATGCAGTCAAGCATGGACGATATGGAATCACTCAGCCAGTCCACTGATGGTTAGTTAGCTTACCCTGGCGGCGGCTCGCTAATGGCTGGCCGCCGGGGCACTTAACCCCATGAGTAAGACATCGACAAACTGGCCTTTACGCAGCGCAGAGCCTTTACGTAATCCTTCAGTTTCAAAACCAAACTTTTTATACAGCGCAATTGCTGGCTCATTGTCAGAAAATACTTCCAGTTCAATTTTTCGTGCGGCCAGCCAGTCAAATGAATAGCTGAGACAAAACGCCATTAATGCTGAGCCGATACCCTTGCCTGAAAGGGCGGGATCAACAAAAAGACCCAACGTTGTTTTGTGTCTGAGTCGCGGATGCTGTAGATTTTCTATGGTCAAAATACCTGCAACCTGACCCTCATCCACTGCTGTAAAGTGCCAGCAGCCATCTACACCGTTACCTGCCAGATGTTTTTGCCAATGCTCCAGCGAAGGATAGGGCATTCCGAGGGTATTTTCCTGAATCTCTGGCAACGAAGATAGCCTCTGAAAGGCTTCAGCGTCGCTGCTCTCTGCGCTGCGTATCACAATCGCCATGTTGTCCTGAGTTCTCTGAGCTGCACCGGCTAACAGTAATAGCGTATTTTGGGGAGTAATGCATGGCTGAACGTATGACAGAGTTCACAG
The DNA here is from genome assembly GCF_002345795.1 of Tatumella sp. UBA2305. NCBI lineage: Bacteria > Pseudomonadati > Pseudomonadota > Gammaproteobacteria > Enterobacterales > Erwiniaceae > Tatumella > Tatumella sp. UBA2305. The sequence goes on along the minus strand of NZ_DDVT01000001.1, from coordinate 39,684 downwards.
AAAACAGCTGTTCAAACCAGAGGCACCCGGCCTGCGCGGGCTTAATGACGACCTCACCCTGAAAGAGAAGTAGCTCCAGCGGATGGCCGACCCGGTCTTCAAGGGAGCGAACCAGCTGGTCCATCGCCGTGGGAGTTACCCATAACACTTTTTCTTCAAAACCGGTTGGTTAATGCCATGCAGCCCGGATAATCAGAACCAGTGATATAACAGCCATGACAGCCCCAATCCGGCGATAAGATTTATCATTTTTTTTAACGGAAAGATGCCAGAATGCCAGACTCACACATAACAAAGGGATGGCAATTTTTAATGCGACAGGCATGGATAATCCTTACAGGATGCTGTTTCGTTTTTTTTCAGGGCATCTGCAGAGCGCGGTAATCATGTTAAGGACTGTTGCCTGAAAAGAACGATTAAATTTATTGCTTATTATACAAATAAATAGCCAGTCGAACATCCCGTTAACAGTCTCATTATACGAAGTGGGGCGTTCTGGTTATCTGTGGTTGCTGAATCTGCCGGAACGCTTCCCCTCTTTATTGTTTTTCCCTTCACTGTACCTTTCCACGATGCAGGACACTGGTGTGTTATACCCGTTCTGGTGACTGATAACGCTACCCGCGGTAACGGCGGAACAGACGACGAAATTGTTGGTACAACAATGGCATGGTGAAGACAAACGTCACATCTCAGGTTGACTTTTTATCACTGATTAATGCCAAAATATCGTTGTATTCTGCAATTTTTCTTTAATACCATTACATGAAGTCAGTGTAGGGTGGGTGGTGAATCACCGGTGACGGAGATGCCAGCCTGAATTGTCTGGCCCGTTTACTGCTATCCAGGGGATTGCACAAAACCCAACATCGTTGTCGGAGGTCATTAATTATGGAATCGGCGGGAAAACAGGTAGGTGAATTTACGATAACCGCACTCAGTGATGGGTTCCTCTCCATCAGCCCGGAACTGCTCTCTGGTATCACGCCTGAACAGGCGGCTGATTTACAGCTCAGGGCGGGAATTGCCGATCCTTCGTCCGTGCAAATTAACAGTTATCTGGTGCGAGGTCGTGGGCGCACTGTACTGATAGATGCCGGAGCTGGTGGGTTTAAACAGTGGGGAGGAAAGATGCCAGCCAGTCTGGCAGGTGTCGGTGTGTCACCTTCTGACATTGACTGTATCCTTCTGACTCATGCGCACCCTGACCATATCGGTGGTTTAACTGATGAAGCAGGACAAGCGCTGTTTCCGCAGGCAGAGTTGATGGTTCATCAGCAGGAAATTGATTTCTGGCTGGATGATGTCTGCCTGAGTCGTGCAGCCGAACGTGCACGGGGTAATTTCCTGTTTGCCCGGAATATTTTTGAGTTATACCGGCCAAATATACGTACGTTTAATAACGGTGAAGTGTTACCCGGTATTACAGCATTACCTCTGCCAGGGCATACGGCGGGCCATTGTGGCTATTCACTGAATTCTGGTGATCAGGGATTGCTGGTTTGGGGAGATATTGTTCACTTTCCGGAAATCCAGATTAGCCACCCCGAAGTTAGTATTGCATTTGATCAGGATCCACAGCTGGCTGCTGACACCCGGTTGCGGTTACTGGAACAGGTGAGTGCGGATGAGTTACTGGTAGCAGGTATGCATTTCGCCGATGCGGGATTTGGGATGATCCGAAAACAGGGCAAAAATTTTCATTTAAGTTACGATCGCTGAACAATTTCAGCGATCACGCCACTTCTGGCAGCTAAAATCATCCATCGTCGCTAAGGCATAAATGAAAGCTATTTGCCCATAAATCAGGTGCTTTTGTCAGGTAATTATCCTAAGGTGTAGCGCTAAAACTGAACAGAGGCGGCGCCTCTTTAGCCTGTTTAGGGAATGTTCTGCGATGAAGATAATTTGCCAGTTTGGTGATGATACTGAATTAGCCCGCCTTTGGGTGGAATACCTGCAACATGCGTTGCCCGGTTCAACGGTAAGTGTCTGGGAACGGGGGATAGCGGCGGCAGATTTTGCTATTGTCTGGAAGCCTTCAGCAGAGCTTTTTGAACAGCAATCCGGATTGAAAGCGGTATTTAATGCCGGTGCCGGGGTTGATGCTTTTCGTCATATTAATTTGTCCGGGAATGTTCCTGTTTTCCGTCTTGAAGATGCCGGTATGGCTGAGCAGATGAGCGATTATGTCTGCCAGGCGGTATTACATCATTTCCGTGAGATGGACAGCTATGCCTTTCAGGCAGCAACTCAGGTCTGGAAAAACCTGGCACCACGCAGTAAAGATGATTTTCCGGTGGGAATTCTCGGTTTTGGCATTATGGGCAAGGCGGTTGCGCATAGCCTGAGCAAACTCGGATTTCGCGTAAATGCCTGGGCCAGAAGCACGCAGGTACAGCAAGGCGTTACCTGTTATGCCGGAGACCGGCAGCTTAAGGATTTTCTGGCAGCCAGCCGTATAGTTGTTTGTTTACTGCCGTTGACCCCGGCCACCCGGGGTATCTTGTGTACTGAAAATTTCAGTTACATGCCGCAAGGTTCCTACATTATTAATGTTGGCAGAGGCGGGCATCTACAGGAAGACGATCTGTTGGCGGCGCTGGAGAGCGGACACATTGCCGGTGCTACACTCGACGTTTTTCAGCAGGAGCCACTACCGGCTGACCATCCGTTCTGGCAGCATCCGAAGGTCGTGGTGACTCCACACATTGCCGCAGCGACTCTGATTGAGTATTCAGTCGCGCAAATTGCAGATAAAATCACGGCGTTACAGGCAGGGCTGCCGGTATCAGGACAGTTAGATCCGGTTCGGGGCTATTAAGCTATTTCCGCAAGGCTTAACCTGACACTGCTGAGACTGTCCCGCATTGCACAATGACATTGATGAGGGACAGTGAGGTTGTCGCTTTAATTATTGTCTCAACTCAGCCCGGCCCTTCACTGGCAGCCGCCAGCAGGGGTACCACGACATCGCTGATCGGGGTAGGGATTCCGTGTTGTTTTCCACGACGCTGAATGACTCCGTTACGGCAGTCCCATTCCAGAGGATGACCTGCCTGGCGATCGGCGAGAATCGATGTTCCGAGGTCGGTCGGTGCCAGACGAAATCTGTTGATAATATCCTGAGCGACTGTGTCAGCGAGAGTCGCACCTTCTGCCCGGGCAACATTCAGCCCTTCTTCGATATAGCGTTCAGCCAGGGCAATAATATCGTCACGTCTGAACATTCCGGCCCGGCGCAGACTTAATACCATCAGTCCGGCAACCGCATTTTGCAGCAGTTTTCGCCATGCTACAGAGACAAAATCAGCGGAAAGATCGACGGCACAACGGGTATCCTGCAATAAAGCTTGTACCTGACGGGCCTGAGGCGTGTCCGGCAGAGTCAGCCGTGCATTATCCCGTAACCAGACCAGCGTATCGGATTCCCGTTGGGCCGGAAACCAGACGACGGAAGGCAATACTGTCGCCTGCCCGGTAAGGGGGGAGAATTGCTCTTTTTGCTCAACTCCATTTTGCAGTACACAGACAACAGTCTCTGGTCCGCACATTTTTTTAAGCCAGGGAGCGATAGCTTCTGTTTGCGTCTGCTTAACGGCGACAAAGATAATATCAAACGGACCTTCGGCTTCCGAGGGATCTGTCTTTACCGGACCAGGCACAATGATACTTCCATCATCATGGCGTAATTCAAGGTGAGGGTGGGCGGTTCGACCAAATATTTGCAGGTGGTGGCCTTTTTCAAACAATGCAGCGGCAATTGTTGTACCTATTGCGCCTGGCCCGATGAGGGCGGTTTTTTGTTGCCGGGAAACCATCTTTACTCTCCTAAATTCATTCATCGGCGAAAAATCAGACACCGCTAAACCAGTTATAGCCCTGATCTTCCCAGTAGCCACCCGGGTAATTATCAGTCACAAAAATAGCCGCAATATGTTTGGCATTTTTAAAACCGAGTTTTGTAGGAACTCTCAGTCGTAACGGATAGCCGAAATCCGGAGGCAGCGCCTGACCATCAAAATCGAGTGCCAGAATCGTTTGTGGATGCAAGGCTGTGGCCATATCGATACTGGTGTAATAGCGGTCATCACATTTGAATCCGACATATTTGCAGCTTAAATCGGCCCCGACATGTTCTAAAAACGTTTTCAAGGGAATACCAGCCCATTGGCCGATGCAACTCCATCCTTCTATACAGATTAGCCGTGTTATCTGGCTGTTTTGCGGAAGGCGTCTTAGTTGCTCCAGAGCCCAGGGCGTGGTGTGACGGACTTTTCCTGAGACTTCCAGCCGGTAGTTAGGGATATCAATATCCGGAACATTGTATTCAGGGTAATAAGCATTGAAACGAAAAGGTTTGGTCAGTTGATCAGGACGATAGGTTTGAGCCATCTTTTGACCACTGAATAACCAGCTCTGTACTCTGTCATTCCAGCGCGACATTGCCCACAAGACTTTATCAACGTCATCGCCGTCCTGCATGTTACAGCCAGTCAACATAGAAACAGCCCCAAGCGTCAGTCCGGATTTAATCATCAGACGACGTTCAAGATTGACCAACAAACGCCGTTGATCTGGTTCAGCGATTAATTTTGCAGGTTTTTTCTTCTCAGTCATGGTTCTGTTCCGGTGCATTTTCATGAGACGCCTGCCCGCCGGTTACCATTGCAGGCAGTGTTTTGGGTACCAGTATCACCATCAAAACATGGATACACACAAACACCACAATCGTACTCATGGCAAAAAAGTGCACATAACGGGCGGCAGCAAAGCCACCCATAAGGGCGACCAAAGAACTGAACTGGACGGGTTTCCAGATAGACAGCCCGGAAAGTACTACTAAGACGCCAGCCAGTAACACCAACAGATACATCAGTTTTTGTACTGCATTATAGCTGCGTGAACGGTGAGGCAGGCGAAAGCGCAGTGCCAGAGAAATATCCCGCCCAACAGCACTGGCAGTTAACGGAAAAAAACGCTGTCTGAAGTGGCCACTCAGTAGCCCCCAACTCAGATAAATTAATCCGTTGGCGGCCAGTAACCACATGACAGCCAGATGCCAGGCAATATTTCCGCCCAGCCAACCGCCCAGCGTAGCCAGTTGAGGAAAACTGAAGCCGAATAAAGGATCTGCGTTATAGATCCCCCAGCCACTCATTACCATACCAATCATCACCGGGACATTCAGCCAGTGGCATATCCGGACCGGCCAGGGATGGACAGTGGATTTACGCATCAAAACTCCCTTGCCGAAAATGCTCCGGACCACCGTTGCTATGGAGGGTAAATGGATGGCAGTCCGAAGCGGTTAGATTACATCGGCGGCGTGACGCCATCTTTACCTGCGGAGATACGTTTGGCCACCAGGGCTCCGGAGGCGTCTTTTGCCGGGAATAGAATAATATGTGCCCCCGGTTTCAGCAGACTACGATCACCCGGAGCCAGCAGTACGACAGGCACATCATCCGGGACGACTACGGTTTTCTGGCCATTCTGGTATTTCACCGTCAGTGTCCGGCCATTGGCGTTGACCAGTTTGCCGACGGTACCGTTAGTCATCGTATTGACTTTTCCGTCCGGAGATTCAAACGGGTTGAAACCTTCACCACTACCACGCAGACTTGGTGCGAATACATGCACTTCCAGTGCTTTCAGAGTGCCGTTAGCCTGGGGAACTGCTGCAGTACCGATAAAGCTGTCAGGTTTAATATCGGACATTTTACCAGTGGTCACTTCGGTGACTTTCGTGTCTGGAGTCAGTTTGACATCCAGTTTTTCGCCCTGACGGGTTGTCAGGTTAAGATCAGTGGCTGTCACGGAATTTATGGTTCCACGCGTTGGCTTAATGATATGCCCGCCATCGGCCGCAAATACACCACTGCTTAATAACAATGTAGACAGCAGCAGGCCGGCAAGACGTGAAGATTTCATCATAATACTCTCCGTATTTCTGAACGAATGAACTGCGGTCAGGGAAGTTATATTCCTTTTCCTGAATAATTAACTACATCTGTTAATAGTAGTCAGATTGAACGATAAAGGGGGGAAGGTCGAGAATTTACCTGGCAGAATATTGTCATTAAAGATTTCATAAATCGCATAAATATTTTACATTACTGCATGTTATAGGAATGGTTGTTGGCTGAAAGAACAGGAACAGCCAGCACTGAATAAAGCCGGCCTTTAGCCACAGAATCACCACCAGGAATGACGGAACTGTGGCCAGAAGTAAGCAACCTTATTACTGTGGCGGATAATCTCAGTGGTTATTGGTGAGAGAGAGTCCTTTAATCACTTTATCGATCACTTTTTAGGGCCCTCGCATGGCCAGACCTACCAGGTCCATATTCTCTGCGGCTTCCGCCTGGAATATCTCTCTGTTAGCATCATCATTGCCGGTTGAAAACATCGGATAAATGTAGGGCATCATGACCAGATCTGTTTCAAATCTCCGGACCTGGACTTTTCTCAATCCTTCTGTATCAGCTGAGAAGACCAGTATCGGTTGACCAGCAAGTTTCCGTACTGACGGCCGCTGGCATCCCTGTAAGGTTGCCCCATAATCTCCGGAGACTCTGTGGCAATGCCAGTCGCAAGAAACGCAGTCACGTTGAGCTTTTGCCAGACAGCTAAATCTTCACGAATTACAAAAACAATTTTGGTATCGAACATGGGTCTCTGCACTCCAAAAATTTCTTAAGCGTCATGTTATGAAATTGTCCGACACCCGGTCTGGAAGATTTGTGCACTTCTTTGATATTGTCGGGGCTGATACGATAAGCATGCTGAAACCTGCGGCCCATATAGCTTTGACCCGCAAAACCAACCGCTGAAGCAACAACGGCGGGCTCGACCCCGTTAGCCAGCATACTGCGGGCGGTTCTCAGACGCAGCTATACCCGCCAGGCATGCGGAGACCGGGCAAACCCTTTTTTAAACTGTCGGCTTGAGCAATGCCAGTTTGCTCAGACAATTCTTCCAGGCTGATATCCGGCGGCATGTTGTCCTGCAGAAAATCCCTGACTTTGTAGATTTTCTTCAAAGAATCATCGGCATGCCCGACAGGTGATACCGGGCTTAAGTGACGGGAAAGTAAAAAAGTAGATCATCGAGTGCCTGATCGCGTGCGAGCCGTCCTTCCTGGTGATGAATTGCGAAAAAAGCCTGGCGGATAGCAGGAATCAACAATGGGTCATCCGTTAAGGGGGGGCTGAAAGCCGTTCCCAGATCGGAGATGTCCCCCAGTCCTCTGTGTTGCATATTCGCGCTGACCCAGAATTGGGGTAAGTAGAGCATCAGATAAGTAAACCCGTCTCTTTCGATGGCATGTCCGTCATGAACCGCTCCTGGCTCAATCAAAATTGCCCGGCCCGGGTGACTGGTATGCAATGTCCGGCGACAGTGAAAACGCTGCAGGCCTTGTTGGGTCACTCCTACTAACACTTCATCGTGGTCATGAGCGTCGTAGGCATGGCCGCAAAAGTGGGCATGAATACTTTCTATGCCTGTCTGGTGATCCCGGCGAATATTCACCCAGTCATTTGTCACGTTATTTTCATTCATTTGTATAACAGCGCTCTGCGGAAGAATTTTGTTACCATGCTGTCTACAGGTGGTGTCATGAACAGAAGACAACTGTCGTTTAAACCCACGGCGAAAGCCTGTCAGGTGCAACTCGTTAGGGGCACAACATACCGGCCACTGGACTTACCAGCATATCATTTTAGTTTAGTGAAACACCTCGATGTGAGTTATCGAAACCATGCCAGTGGCAACGAAGCTCCACGAGCTATTATACAACTATTCACTACAACATTTGTTGATTACCTCCACGGATTAGATCCTGAAAGCTCCCGGCACTACAACCGTGCCAGATGAGAGTGTATCACGGATAGTCAATGACTGGGTTGTCAGTTGACAACATGATATGCGTTCATTACTATGGAGGAAGATTTATGGCCAGGGCTAAGCATCCACACAAACAGATTGAACAAGCACTTCAGTATGCTGAAAGTCATGGATGGAAAATAGTGGTGGGAGGCAGTCATGCCTGGGGAAAAATGTATTGCCCTGAAAATAATGCGCGATGTCGTTGTGGGGAATTCTGTATTACCTGTGTGTGGTCAACTCCAAAGAACCCGTATAATCATGCCAGAGCTCTCTGCCGGATTGTAGACAGATGTGAATTTACCAGCAGAGACTGCTGCACAGAACATTAAGGAGTCAAAATGGAATTTATCTTCACACTGAAATACCAGTTGTCTGAACAAGATGCTAACCATCATAATATTGTCGGGAGGTTGCTTGCTGCGGGATGTGATGACGCTGTCATCGGGATTGGTCTGCCCGGTCGCCTGGCCCTTGAATTTACCAGAGAGGCTGATAGCGCGGTGCAGACAATTCTCCAGGCCATTTCTGAGATAAAAAATGTGATACCTTCTGCCCTGTTAATTGAGGCAGCACCTGACCTGGTGGGGCTAACGGATGTTGCTGAGCTGGTGGGCGTTTCACGCCAAAATATGCGCAAACTTATGTTGGCTTATCCGGGAAATTTCCCTCCTCCGGTTCATGAAGGTAAAACCTCATTATGGCATCTGACAGATATTCTCAGATGGTTGCAACTACGGGGCAGTTATCAGATCCCTGAAGGGATCGCAGAGGTTGCTTTAGCGACTATGCAGGTCAACATCAGCAAAGAAGCCTGCCGGTTAGCCGAAAAAGGCCAAACAGTGGCTTAACCAGGCTAAGGCAAACGTGCTTTGTACTGCAGGAGTCCGTTGAAGGTCAGCTCCGGTAGTGGAATAAGAGTCATCTACTGAGCCAGAGTTCGCGATATTCACCAACGATGGTGATGCAGAAAATCCCGGGGCAGATGCTGATATTGCACTGATATACAGTTCTACTTTTCCGTCCCTCAGACTATTTTCATTTCTGCCATTTCCCGGCCATTTTTTGCCAGAAAAGCATCTCCCGGCTGATCACGGATTCGGGTCAGAGTGCGGCTCATTGCCGGGGGGCTGAGATTCATCCGTCTGGCTGCTCCGGTGACTGAACCTTCTTCCAACAGTGCATCAAGCGCGATTATCAGATTCAGATCAGGATACTTCATTCTTCCGGTTCATCAGCGAGTTATGCTGAGTTATAGCACGGTAAGTCAACGTTGTACCCCCCCCGTAAGGCAATTCCGACGGCCAGCATTAAATAAAAATCTATAATAAAATAATGCTATTGATTATCATTATCATTTGTTGTTTGAATACTGCCTACCGGAACTGTTCAGTAGGGAGAAAATCACTGGCAGACATATCGCTGACTAAAAGTAATGACTGGCGTTTGCGGCAGATTGCAACAGTAACAGACACTGATGGCTATCATTTTTAGCCTGTTGCTGTTGATTTTCAGACAGCTTGTTCCATTGTCTGACGACGGTATCCCCGGCATTACTGTCGTAATGATATTTTTTTAATGAGTAATCGGAATTCGATCCTTCAACGGTTCTTTTCAGTACCCGGGTGAAGTCTGTTGCTGATGATTGCTCTGGCCCACTAACTACAGCACATAACAGCGACTGATAATAATCCAGTGTCTGCGGGGGCACTTTTCCGGGCCACCAACAGACAACGATTGCGATAACGAGGAACAATAACAGGTAAAATTTTCGGCTGCGTAAAACGGAAACTGGAAGTGACATATTCAGTTTTTTTGGTATCCGGCGGCTAACAATATTGCGAAATAGTACCACAGGAGTGTCACATTTCTTTAAACCGGTCGCAGATTTAGCGACTGACGGGTATGAAAAGTAAGCATCCGGGTCATTTTAATAGCTTACAGATATTGATAAGTGACTCTATTGTTTTCCAAATGTTTCTTTTTTGTGTTTCGTATGTATAATCCCGGCTCATTTCAACACAGGGTTTCTGCTTATGACCTCTTCATTAAAACAAAAGCCTCTATGGCTAAGAGTATGTAGTTTCTTAGTTGGCATCATTCTGATCCTTACCGCACTGGTATTTATCTATGGTGGTGTAAAACTGGTGACACTTGGCGGGAGCTGGTACTTCCTGATCTCCGGTATACTGATGCTGATCAGTGGTTACCTTTTCCTGCGGAGTCGTTCTGCCGGTGCAGTGATTTATATCGTGACCATGATTGGTACTATAATCTGGGCACTGGCCGATGCCGGGCTCAATTTCTGGCCGTTAATTTCACGGCTGATGTACCCGGGTGGGCTGGCCATTCTGGCCTTCCTGCTCCTGCCATCTCTGCGCCGTTATGAAGAGCGTCGCTCAGATTGGAAAGGGTCATATGTGTTAGCCATACTGTCGATTATTGCTTTCGCGGTCTCTTTTGGCTATATGTTCGTTCCCCATGATCCGGTAGCGTTCAGTGGTCAGGAGAAACCTCTGGTACCTGTGGCGAAAGATCAGATGCAGAAAAACTGGGAAAATTACGGTAATACCCCGGGGGGGAGCCGTTTTGTCGCACTGGATCAGATAAATCGCAATAATGTGTCTGAACTGAAGCCAGCCTGGACATTCCACACTGGTGACACTCCGGTTAGCCCAACCGGAAATGGTGCAGAAGATCAGGAAACTCCGCTACAGGTGGGCGATAAAGTGTTCCTGTGTACTCCGCATAACAACGTCATTGCGGTAGATGCCGATACCGGCAAGCAAATCTGGAAAGCAGAGATCAATGCAAAATCTTCTGTGTGGATGCGTTGCCGTGGTCTGGCTTACTTTGATGCGACCAAACCGTTACCTCAGCCAACCGTGCCGGGCAGTACGCCTCCTGCACCGGTTGCTGCAGTGAATACAGGGGGTTGCGAACGTCGTATTCTGATGAATACCATCGATGATCGCCTGATTGCTTTGAATGCGGACAACGGTGAGTTCTGCCAGGATTTCGGTGACAAAGGTACAGTGAATCTGTTAACCGGAATGGGTAACGCTCCGGATCCGCAATATGTATTGACCTCCGCCCCTACGCTTGCAGGGACAACCGTTGTGGTTGGTGGACGCGTGTCAGATAACGTCAGTGTGGATATGCCTGGAGGTGTCATTCGTGGTTTTGATGTGATCACTGGTCAGTTACGTTGGTCATTCGATACCGGTAATCAGGATCCTAATACGGTACTGAAACCGGGCGAACATTATGTCAGAAGTACACCGAATTCATGGGCGCCTATGTCTTATGACCCGTCTATGAATACTGTATTCATGCCGATGGGCAGCTCATCAGTTGATATCTGGGGGGCTAACCGTACTGCACTGGACCATAAATATGGTGCTTCTATCCTTGCTGTTGATGCAACAACAGGGAAAGAAAAATGGGTTTATCAGACCGTTCATAACGATCTGTGGGATTTCGATATCCCGATGCAACCGAGCCTGATTAACTTTAAAACCAAAGAAGGTACTGAGAAACCCGCCGTAGTTGTAGGAACCAAAGCTGGGCAGATCTATGTCCTGGATCGTTTGACTGGTCAGCCGCTAACTAAAGTGGAAAATGTCGCAGTGAAAGGCGGCGGAATCCCTGGTGAGCAGTACAGCTACACCCAGCCACGTTCTGTCGGGATGCCACAGATCGGTGCCCAGACTCTGAAAGAGTCTGACATGTGGGGTGCGACACCGTTTGACCAACTGGCATGCCGTATCAGCTTTAAATCAATGCGCTATAACGGTTTATACACCGCTCCGGGCACTGATATTTCGCTGAGCTTCCCGGGATCGCTGGGGGGGATGAACTGGGGCAGCCTGTCTACCGACCCGGTTAACCATTATATCTTTGTCAATGACATGCGCCTGGGTCTGTGGCAGCAGCTGATACCGGCGGATCCAAACGCTAAGACTGGCGTAAATACGGGGGGTGAAGCGGTAAACACCGGCATGGGTGCGGTACCGATGAAAGGTGCACCTTACTCTGTGAACAAGAACCGTTTTATGTCACCACTGGGTATTCCATGTCAGGCACCGCCATTTGGTACACTGAGTGCGATTGATATGACTACTCAGAAAATCGTCTGGCAGGTACCTGTAGGTACTGTTCAGGATACGGGTCCGTTCGGGATTAAAATGGGCATGAAAATGCCCATCGGTATGCCGACACTGGGTGGTACTCTGGCAACGCAAGGCGGTCTGGTATTTATTGCCGGGACTCAGGATTACTATCTGCGAGCATATGACAGCTCAACCGGGAAAGAAGTCTGGAAAGCTCGTTTACCTGTCGGAAGTCAGGGGGGACCAATGAGCTATGTTTCGCCAAAAACCGGCAAACAATACATTCTTATTTCTGCCGGCGGTGCCCGTCAGTCACCTGATCGTGGTGATTATGTGATTGCTTACGCACTGGATAAATAAACTGTGCAACTTCTGCCCCCGAATGGGGGCAGAAATTTAATGCAGCAGGAACAGTGTCGCGAGCCCCAGAAAGATAAAAAATCCTCCGGTATCTGTCATTGCAGTAATTAATACACTGGACCCGATAGCAGGATCTCGTTTCAGTTTGGTCATTATCAACGGAATCAATACGCCCATGCAGGCGGCAAGTAGCAGATTAAGGATCATCGCCAGCATCATTACGCCCCCCATTGCCAGATTGTGATACATCAGCCAGGTAATTCCTCCCATAATCCCCCCCCAGAAAATCCCGTTAATTAATGCCACTCCCAGCTCTCTGAGAAACAGGAACGAAAAATTACCAGGCTCTACCTGATGCAGGGCGAGTGCTCTGACTATCATGGTGATAGTTTGATTACCGGTGTTACCGCCGATACCCGCTACAATGGGCATTAGTGTCGCCAGAGCCACCAGATGGGCGATAGTGTTCTCAAATAAACCAATTACACGTGAAGCAATAAATGCAGTACACAAATTGAGTGCCAGCCAGGCCCAGCGTTTTTTCACCGCTTTACTCACCGGCGCAAATACATCCTCCTCCTGACTTATCCCCCCCATTTTACGGATATTATTTTCGTTCTCCTGATTTACAAGATCGATAATATCTTCGATGGCAATCCTGCCAATCAGCCGTTGTTGCTGATCAGTGACCGCAGCGGATATCAGGTTATATCTTTCAAAGGCACTGGCTGCGTCTTCGGCCTTATCCTGCAAACTGAAAGTGACCGGGGCGTCATTCATCACCTCTCTGACCAGACAATCTGGTGCATTAACTAAGATATCTGTCAGCATTAGTTCACCCAGCAGGGTATTATTGCTGTCGGTGATAAAAAGTTTATCTGTACCCGCAGGGATCTTTCCTTTACGGCGTAAAAAACGCTGAACCACACCCAGTCGGATATCCTGACGAGCGGTAAGAAAATTAAAGTCCATCACCCTGGCAACACCGTCAACATCATTTTTGATGATGTTCAGCAGGTCTGAACGCTGTCGGGGGGGCAGAGAGGTTAGCAGTCGTCCTGTCAGGTTGCGTGGCAGAAAGCGGGCGAGCCAGGCCTGGTCATCAATATCCAGTGGTTCGATAGCTTTAAGAATCGCCTTGTCTGACATATTCTCGGTCAGACTTTCCCAGACCGTTTCTGAAGCTTCCACCAGTACCTGACCCCGGCTTGCTATCGGTACTAACTGCCACAGTGCCTGTCGTGCATCTTCTGGCAACGACTCAAGAATGTCAGCAATATCTGCCGCATGAAGGGTATCAATATCAGAAGTGAGTTGCTGACAAGATGCTTTAAACCGGGGGGGGTCGAAAACAGCGGCTTTGTCGGGCTGTGTTAACAGGCCAGCTACCAGTGCAGGAGAGTTAAGCAGTGTGCTGATGATCTGTTGGCGTTTTTGCTGCAATGTACGGTTTTCTGATACTGGCATACAACATCCTCTGTTGGGAATTCACAGTGGTTAACCTGAGACAATCACAGAGTAACAATAACCGAAAACCGACGGGCAAGGGCAGAGAATTTACCAGTGAGGAGTTAACGTCACCGGACATAGTGATGGTTAAATAACCATCCCCCGGGCAGGGGGCAACGTCCGGTCACAGCCGGAGGCAGGTCATTGTTTTACCGGAGTCTTTCGGGCCAACAGTGTGGCAAACCGCATCCGGATACGTTGTCCGTTAGCATCGGTTTTATGCAGTTCACCGTGGTGCTCATTATATTTAATGATGTGCCAGTTACGGTAATAATGGCTCAGTTCCCCGGACTGAAAGGTGAATGGGAAATCCAGTGGGCAGGGGGTATCTGTGGTATTCATTGCACAAACTATCAGATTAACCCCGTCTTTTACCGTAGCGGCCTGCATATCGGCTATCAACTGCGGGATAGTATCAGGTTGAAGGAACATCATAACCACCGTCGAAAGTATCAACTGATAGCTACCATTGAACCGGTGCTGGTTAAGATCCAACGATGAACAACGAATCCCTGTCAGTTGTTCCTGGTCAATAATCTGCTGCAAATGCGCCAGGCTGCCCGGGTTGTTATCCCATCCGGTGACATCAAAACCGTGACTGTTGAGATACAGGCTGTTACGCCCGCGGCCACAGCCGATATCGAGCGCTTTTCCCGGAGTTAACTGTGCAATGGCCGCACGAAGTTCGGAGTGTGGCAGAGAAAGCTGATATTTCTCCGCATAATAGTTATCGGGGGGGAATCCGGTCTGTGTCAGCGGCGCATCCATGTTTTTTTGCTCCTGTTACTGTTCTTCTTTCAGATTCAGTTGCCAGCCAGTGACATCCCGCCAGTACTGTTGCTCACGTTCCAGGTCCAGTTGTACCAGAGTATTCTGGCTAAAAAAACCGGAAGGGAAGGTCAGTGTCCAGTGTCCGTCATCGGTATCCAGTTTCAAAAATTCGGGATTTGTGGTCGCCTGGCGCTGATTGCTGAGTAACGCAGCCAGCCGAAGAATAAAGATGAGTGGCAAATACTGTTTCTTTTTAAATGACATAAACCTCGGGAATTCCTCGGTTTTTATCCCTTTACGATGATAGCGCACCATGGTTGACAGTAACAGCTGCTGTGACTGACTGAAGCCTGGCATATTGGAGTTCTGCAATATATATGCGGAATGACGCTGCATGCCACTGTGATTAATCGAAAGTCCCACCTCATGTAACATTGCTGCCCATTGCAGCAATGCAGTTAACTGAGGATCCGCCAGTTTGGGGTTTTGTTTCTGCCACTGATCATGCAGATTCTGTGACGTTTTCAGCACACGGTTGGCCTGTTCGCTGTCAATCGCGTAATGGTTAGCCAGGCTTTGTGCGGTACGGGTACGAATATCCTGATGACGGAAACGTCCTTCCATCTCATACAGAACCCCTTCACGTAAGGCCCCGTCTGAATACAACAGCTCGCGGATCCCCAGAGAGTCAAAGATACCACGCAGTATGGCGAGGCCCGGGATGAATACTGTTTTACGGTCTTCGGATAATCCGGGTAAGCTCAGTGCATCGAAGGATTTAAACTTAATCACCTCATCATACAAACGGTCCAGGCCTTCCGGGGTAATAGTTTTTTCCTTTTCACCTAACGCTTCCAGCACCTCACAGGCAGCCTTGATCGTTCCGGAGGCTCCCAACGCATACTTCCAGCCCTGTAAACGAAACTGCCAGGCCAGAGTTTCCAGTTTCTGCACCGAGGCCAGCCGCGCACGGCGGAAATTCTCCGCGGTGATGACTCCGCCGGGGAAGTAGATATTGGAAAAACTGACACAACCCATACGACGACTTTCCACTAACTGTGGTTCAAAGTCTTCACCTATCACCAGTTCTGTGGAACCGCCACCGATATCAATGACCAGCTTGCGGCCCTTTTCAGGCTGGGTATGTTCAACCCCCATAAAAATCAGACGGGCTTCTTCGTTGCCCGGAATGATCTCAATCGGGTAAGGAATAATTTCTGCAGCGCGCTGCAGAAACTCTTCGGCGTTATCCACCACCCTGAGTGTATGAGTTCCAACGATAGAAACTTTCTCTGGAGCAAACCCTTGCAGACGCTCCGCAAATAACGCCAGACAGGACAGGCCGCGCTGTATACCTTCTTCTGTCAGCTGATTTTTCGAATCGATAGCATCCGCCAGATGGACCCGTTGCTTTAACCGGCTGAGTATCTGTAATGCCCCGTCTACTACACGAGCAATCACCATATGAAAACTGTTAGAACCGAGGTCTATCGCCGCGAATTCCTGAGGTTTATCTGCTTTTTTGGCTGTTGTTGGCATAGGCATTATTCAGGTTGTTCCAGGTTTTTGATGTAGTCATAAATGGCCAGTTGTCCGCGAACCTTACGGCGGTTACCTCTGGGCACATAGCGATTACTCAGTTCTTTATCAATGATTCTTGCTTTGACGGTATCACTGAACAAAATACCCATCATTTCAAGAATACGCTGCTTGATCTGTGGATCGAGAATGATCACCGCGACTTCAATACGATAATCAATATTTCGGGTCATCCAGTCTGCTGACGACAGGTAGACTTTCTTATCACCATTATTTTCAAAAATATAGACTCTGTCATGTTCCAGATAACGATCCAGAATACTGATCACCCGGATATTGGTGCTGATGCCCGGTAAATCCGGAATGAGTGAACACATCCCTCTGACCAGCAGGTTAACTTTCACGCCGGCACCGGAAGCCGCGTATAAGCGATCAATGAGTCCTTTATCAACCAGGTTATTGATTTTTAATGTGATTCCTGCAGGAAGACCTTGCTGCGCATTGGCAATTTCCTGATCAACTAACTGATAAAGCATCCGCCGGGAATTTTGCGGAGAGACCATCAGGTAGTCAAATGACACCGGACGATAAGGGTTTTCAATAAAATTAAATACCCGACGGACTTCATTGGTAATTCTGGCATCCGAAGTAAGCAGCGAGTAGTCCGTATACAGACGGGCAGTTTTCTCATTGAAATTGCCGGTGCCGATATGTGCATAGCGTACAACCTCTTCACCTTCCCGCCGGGAGATTAAAAATAGTTTAGCGTGTATTTTCAGGCCGGGGGCTGAAAATATGACATGCACCCCAGCTTCTGTCAGCTGTTTGGCCCAGTGAATATTCGCGGCTTCATCAAATCTCGCTTGTAACTCTACGACTACCGTGACTTTTTTACCGTTGTGGGCTGCGTGAATCATGGCATCCATGATGCGTGAATTTTTAGCCACCCGGTAAATATTAATTTTGATTGATAAAACCGCCGGATCAAAGGAGGCCTGGCGCAAAAATTCCAGCACATGTTCAAAGGTATGATACGGATAATAAAGCAGGATATCCCGCGCCCGAACGGCATCAAATCCGTTACGGTAGCCATCAAACCCGCGATGGCGGATGGGAGGCAGAGGCTTGTTTTCCAGATTTCGTTGGCCGACGTTAGGAAACTGAATAAAGTCTTTGAAGTTGTGATAACGCCCGCCAGCCAGTATTGAGTCATAGTTTGAAACCGAGAGCTTTTCACAGAGCATTTCGACCATAGCGGTCGGCATATCGCGCTGGTACACAAATCGTACCGGCTCAGCTGTCAGCCGCTGTTTCAGGCTGGATGACATTAATTCCAGCAAACTTGATTCCATTTCTGTGACCAGGTCGTATTCGGCATCACGGGTCATTTTCATCGAATAAGCGTTTAGTTCATCGTAATCAAAGAAACCTTTGAAGATATCATCCAGACAATATCTGAGGATATTATCCAGTAATATCATTGGCTTCTTTCGACGCGGAGGTTCGGCTGGCAGATTAATGAAACGTGGGACTTTATCCGACGGAATTTCCAGCAGTGCATAGCGGATGTCTTCACCACGGATGACCTCAACGGCCAGGTAGGTATAATCGTCTTTGAGAAACTGGGCCAGGTCAGTATCACTGTTAATCAGGATTGGTGTCACATGAGGGCGCAGATGCTGACGAAAATAGTCTCGCAACCAGCTCTGTTGATTGACCGAAAGCTGACGTTCATTGATTAGGAAGATCTGGTTACGGGCCATCTCTAACAACAGTTCATTGTAGAGCAGGTCAAATTCCTGGTCTGCCCGCATTACCCGCTGTTGAATTTTTTTCAGTAAATGGCGGGGTACAGTCACAGAACCTTGTTCTTCACCTATCAGAATACGGCGTTTTAGCTCAGCAAAGCGGACTTTATAAAATTCGTCGAGGTTACTCGAATAAATTCCAAGGAAACGCATTCTTTCGATCAACGGATTCAGTTTGTCAGCGGCTTCCTGTAATACCCGTTCATTAAATGATAACCAGCTTAATTCTTTTTCTATATATAGTTTTTCCTGACCCATCCTGACTCCATTTCGCTGTGACAGAACTAAAGCTTCAGTCTCTCATTCCATTATGGCGAGAATATGGCAGAAATGTCCATTGCCGGAGGGGGGTTAAGAAAAAAAGGTGATTTAACGGGGGAACACATGAGGCAGACGCTGTGCTGGCACAGCGCCTGTAAATTAACGGGTAGTCTCCGACTGAAAACCTATGGCAGGGAGCAGCTTGCCATCCAGCCATGCCTGATCATTCTTCAGTTCGAGACGATTTTGTACAAACCAGCGAATGACCTGCGGATAAATAAGATGTTCCTGCACACGGACCCGCTCCTGTAACTGAGCTTCAGTTTCCTGCGGCATTACCGCAATGCGGGATTGCAGAATGACAGGGCCTCCGTCCAGCTCTTCTGTCACAAAATGAACCGAAGGGCCATGCTCGGCATCACCGTTTTCCAGCACCTTGCGGTGGGTATCCAGGCCTGGCCAGGCAGGTAACAGGGAAGGGTGAATATTGATCATTCTTCCGCGATAGTGACGGACAAAATCTGCACCGAGAATACGCATATAACCTGCGAGGACAATCAGATCCGGCGAATACTCATCAGCGATGCTCATCAGCTGTTGATCGAATTGCTGACGATCTGCGAAGTCAGACTGAGCCAGTGAATGGGCCGGAATACCGGCTTGCCTGGCAAGTTCAAGGCCACCGGCGTTTGCTTTATTGCTGATTACCGCAACAATTTCAGCAGCAGTGCTCAACTGGCCAGACCTGCAGGCATCAATTATCGCCTGCAGGTTGGTGCCGGTGCCGGAAATCAGGATCACCAGCCTTTTCATCACTTAATAATGACCTGCTCACCCTCAGCCGGGGCGGATTCAATGACACCGATTTTCCACGCTTTCTCACCAGCAGCCTGCAGCAGTTGTAGTGCTTTATCGGCGTTGTCAGGGCTCAGGGCGATAACCATACCTACACCACAGTTAAAGGTACGGTACATTTCGTGACGACTGACATTCCCTGCCTGTTGCAGCCAGCTGAATACTGCCGGCCATTGCCAGCTGGATTCATCAATCACTGCGCGGGTATTCTCCGGTAAAACACGGGGGATATTTTCCCAGAAACCACCACCGGTCAGGTGCGCAATCGCATGAACGTCTACCTGCTCAATCAGACTCAGGATATTTTTGACGTAGATACGGGTTGGAGTCAGCAGGTGGTCGGCTAATGATTTACCTTCCAGCTGTTTTACTTCAGGATCAGTCTGGCTGACTTCGAGAATTTTACGAATCAGGGAGTATCCGTTGGAATGAGGTCCGCTTGAGCCCAGGGCCAGCAGAACATCACCATCACTGACTTTACTGCCATCAATAATTTCTGATTTCTCAACCACTCCGACGCAGAAACCAGCAACATCGTAATCTTCACCGTGATACATGCCTGGCATTTCAGCGGTCTCGCCACCTACCAGAGCACAACCCGACTGCGAACAGCCTTCGGCAATTCCGCTGATGACTGCGGCTGCGGTATCAACATCCAGTTTACCGGTAGCGTAGTAATCAAGGAAAAACAGTGGCTCAGCACCCTGTACGACCAGGTCATTCACACACATTGCCACCAGATCAATACCAATATGGTCATGACGCTTCAGGTCCATGGCTAAACGCAGCTTGGTACCTACGCCATCTGTGCCAGAAACCAGAATCGGCTCACGGTATTTTTGTGGTAAGGCGCACAGTGCACCAAAGCCACCGAGTCCGCCCATCACTTCCGGACGGCGGGTTTTTTTAACTACACCTTTAATGCGATCAACCAGATCATTTCCGGCATCAATATCAACACCGGCATCTTTATAACTGAGAGTGGTTTTGTCGGTCACTGCAGAATCCCCACGCGAATTGCGGTTGGTGGTTTAAATAGAGCAGCGCTATTCTATCAGTGCGGGCAAACGTTTGCGAGTCTGATGTGCAGCGGTAATTATCTGCGTGCAGGTTAATGGCTATTCCCCGTAGCGGCACTAAAAAATTGTAGCTGTTTGATGTATAGCTGTATTAGCCCCGATAAAAAAGCGCTATAATCCGGCGATTTTTTTTTAGCTCAACACATTCCGGGAGAAGAATAATGAAGATCGTGGAAGTCAGACACCCGCTGGTCAGACATAAACTGGGCCTGATGCGTGAGCATGATGTCAGCACCAAACGTTTTCGCGAGCTCGCTTCTGAAGTTGGCAGTTTGCTGACCTATGAAGCGACAGCTGATTTGGAAACAGAGACTGTGACTATTGAAGGGTGGAACGGCCCTGTCGAAATTGATCAAATTAAAGGTAAGAAAATTACTGTAGTGCCGATTTTACGTGCAGGGCTGGGGATGATGAACGGTGTTCTGGAACATGTCCCTAGCGCAAGAATCAGCGTAGTCGGCGTATACCGGGATGAGAAAACCCTGGAGCCGGTGCCGTATTTCCAAAAACTGGCCTCCAATATGGACGAGCGTATGGCACTGGTAGTAGATCCGATGCTGGCAACCGGAGGATCAATGATTGCCACGATTGATCTGCTAAAAAAATCCGGCTGTTTTGCGATTAAAGTGCTGGTGCTGGTAGCGGCTCCGGAAGGTATTGCCGCGCTGGAAAAAGCGCATCCGGATGTCGAGCTGTACACGGCATCGATTGACCAGGGGCTGAATGAACACGGCTATATTATCCCGGGACTGGGTGATGCCGGTGATAAAATCTTTGGTACTAAATAATTAATAAATCTGTGAGGGGCAATACAGAGATGCACAGCCTGCGTTTCAACCGCAGTATGACTTGCTGTAACGGTGACTCGTGCTTACTTCTATTTCTGCCATTGCCCGCTGACCACAACACTGCATTGAAAATAACGGTGATGGCACTGTTTTTTTTCGCCGGAGGATACCCCCGGCAGTGTTTGTTTCAGGACCGACATTTTGTCGGTTTTTTTATGTCCGTACCATATTAAGGGGATATACAGCATGACCCGGCGTACTATTGCAGTGGATGAAAGACCTCCGTTACTTCAGACCATCCCGCTCAGCCTTCAGCACCTGTTCGCAATGTTTGGTGCAACGGTGCTGGTGCCTATTTTATTTCATGTGAATCCGGCGACGATTCTGTTATTTAACGGTATTGGTACCTTACTGTATCTGTTTATCTGTAAAGGAAAGATACCTGCCTATCTGGGCTCCAGTTTTGCATTTATTTCTCCGGTGCTGTTGCTGTTGCCACAAGGGTATGAGGTTGCTTTAGGCGGCTTTATTTTGTGCGGAGTATTGTTCTGCCTCGTCGGTCTGATTGTCAAAAAGGCAGGAACCGGCTGGCTGAATGTCATGTTTCCTCCGGCGGCGATGGGGGCCATCGTCGCCATTATTGGTCTGGAGCTGGCCAGTGTCGCGGCAGGCATGGCTGGACTATTGCCGGCTAACGGCACTGCGGTAGACAGCAAAACGGTGATTGTTTCACTGGTCACCCTGGCTGTAACCGTGTTTGGTTCGGTGTTATTCCGTGGTTTTCTGGCCATTATCCCCATCCTGATTGGCGTAGTCGTGGGTTATGTGGTTG
Organism: Tatumella sp. UBA2305; assembly: GCF_002345795.1. Lineage (NCBI taxonomy): Bacteria > Pseudomonadati > Pseudomonadota > Gammaproteobacteria > Enterobacterales > Erwiniaceae > Tatumella > Tatumella sp. UBA2305. The sequence goes on along the minus strand of NZ_DDVT01000001.1, from coordinate 17,880 downwards.
CTTCATTTATGGGAATGGTGAACTGGACCGGCGTTGAACAGGCACACTGGTTTGCATTACCCACTTTCTATAAACCTCGTTTTGAATGGGCGGCAATGCTCACCGTGCTTCCGGCTGCCTTAGTAGTGATTGCAGAGCATGTCGGGCACCTGGTCGTTACTGCAAATATTGTTAAGCGTGATTTGATCAAAGATCCAGGCCTGCATCGTTCGATGTTTGCTAACGGTCTTTCCACGGTGATTTCCGGATTTTTTGGTTCTACACCCAACACGACTTACGGTGAAAACATCGGTGTGATGGCCATTACCCGTGTCTACAGTACCTGGGTTATTGGTGGCGCGGCTGTCATTGCTATTTGTTTGTCGTGCATAGGAAAACTGGCAGCGATTATTCAGGCGATTCCGGTTCCTGTCATGGGGGGAGTCTCTCTGTTGCTGTACGGGGTGATTGGTGCTTCCGGGATTCGCGTGCTGATTGACTCCAAAGTGGATTACAGCAAGGCGAAAAACCTGATGCTGACCGCGATTATTTTAATTATTGGCGTGAGCGGGGCGAAAATTCAGCTTGGAGCCGTCGAGCTCAAAGGAATGGCGCTGGCAACTGTGGTCGGTGTGGTTCTGAGTGTCATCTTCCATGTAATCAGTCTGGTCCGTCCTGACGAAGAAGATGAGGCAGCTGAGTAGAGGTGGAGTGTTAAAGCGGGCAACCTTGTGTTGCCTGATTCATATCGACCGGGAAGTTGTGATAAACTCGGACGGTTTCTTGCGAGTTATGCTGAGGTATACCTGAACACGCCGGCTCAATTATCATTGCCACTTTATCTGCCAGATGATGAAACCTTTGCCAGTTTCTGGCCGGGTACAAATTCGTCTTTACTGGCTGCGCTCAGAGGTGCGCTTGAGCAGCAACATGGTGGTTATATCTATTTCTGGTCCCGCGAAGGTGGGGGCAGAAGTCATTTGTTGCACGCTGCGTGTACGGAGATCTCTTCCCGGGATGAAGCTGTAGGGTATGTGCCTCTGGATAAGCGGACCTGGTTTGTGCCCGAAGTACTGGAAGGCATGGAACAGCTGGCCCTGGTGTGCATTGATAATATCGAGTGCATTGCCGGTGATGAAGCCTGGGAGATGGCTATTTTCGACCTGTATAACCGGATACTTGAAACCGGTAAAACCCGGTTGTTGATTACCGGCGATCGTCCACCACGACAGCTGAATCTGAAACTCGCCGATCTCGCCTCAAGGCTAGACTGGGGCCAGATCTACCGTCTGCAGCCCTTATCCGATGAGGAGAAATTGCAGGCACTGCAACTACGTTCAGGGTTGCGGGGGTTCCAGTTACCTGAAGATGTTGGACGTTTTCTGTTAAAGCGTCTCGACAGAGAAATGCGAACTTTGTTTGAAACGCTGGACAGGCTGGATCATGCTTCGATTACTGCCCAGCGTAAACTGACCATTCCGTTTGTAAAAGAAACCCTTGGACTTTAACCCTATAGGATAGTCAGAACATTTTCCGGCGGCCGGCCTAGTCTTGCCTGATCGCCATTGATTACAATCGGTCGTTCAATAAGCTTTGGATGTTCTGCCATTGCCGACAGCAGGGCTTCATCCGTTAGTGAGGGTGACGCCAGCCCGAGTTGTTTATAAATCTCTTCCCCTTTACGTATTAACTGACGTGGTTCAGAAAATCCCAGTTTTTTTAGCAGGTTCTTCAACGTAGCTACATCTGGTGGATTATCAAGATAAAGGATAATTTCCGGATGAAGACCTTGTTGTTGCAGTAGTTGTAAAGTTTCGCGGCTCTTTGAGCAGCGGGGATTATGATAAATTTGCAGAGTCATAAGTTACGATCCTTTCTGATACTGTCGGAAGCGTTGTTGCAGCTGCCGGAGCTGGTCAATGCGCGCATCATAACGTGCCTGTTTCAGGCTGCCAACCGGCGACTGTGCGCTGGCGCTGCTCAGTGCCCGTATCGCCTGATCCAACTGACCATTGAGGGCCAGCCCCTGCGCCTGATCAAACAGCACTTCATCACTGAGTCCCTGAGCCGCATTGGCCTGGCTGAGTAAATCCCAACCATTGGGATCATCCGGATAGGACCAGGTATAGCGGTTAAGTAGCTTACTGGCGTTGGCAGCCTGACCAGCCTGTAAATAAGCATTAGCCAGATTTAACTGAATGACCGGATTATTCTGCGGACTGCTGGCTGAGGTCAGCATACTGACCGCTGCAGCTGGTTGTTTCAGGCCAATATCAATATCAGTCATGATATCGAGAAACCATGGATTTGCGGGCTGGCTCTGTAACAGTGGCTGAATAATATTTTTAGCATCCTGGAATTTCTTTGCTTCAAGGAACTGTACAGCTTTGCCATATTTTGCTGCCAGTTGTTGACGAACATTCCCCCGGGCGTACCGGGCCAACACGTCGTCCAGCAGACCGCTGCTGTTGGTTAACTGAGAGGTCCCATACATCCCCATGATGCGGACTTTGGCAAAAAAGAAATCCTGTGAGGAGTGAACAACCACCCCCGGCATCTGGTTTGCCCGGTCACGGGCATCCGCCAGTCGGCTGTCGGGTAGCGGGTGGGTTAGCAGTATCTCCGGAGGTTTAGAGGCGTAACGGGTCTGGTCGGCGAGTTTCTGTAAGAAAGCCGGCATGGCTTGCGGATCAAAACCTGAACGTTGCAGTACCTGAATTCCGATGCGATCTGCTTCCTTTTCATTTTCCTGAGTGAAACTGATCATGCCCTGCTGTGTTCCGGCCAAAGTACCGGTTAATGCCGCCATTCCGGCTTCAGGGTTAGCTATTGCCAGCAATATCGAACCTAATGCCCCGACCCAGGTGAGCGGTGCGCTACGTTTTTGTGCTTCCATTGCTCTGGCTAAATGCCGTTGGGTAACGTGCGAGATTTCGTGCGCCATCACCGAAGCCAGTTGGCTTTCATTATCGGTGTAACGGAATATCGCCGAATGCAGGACCACATTGCCGCCAAAAAAAGCAAAGGCATTTAACTCATCATTTTGTATCAGATAAAAATGAAAGGGGGTTTTGACTGACCAGGCATGGGCGACCAGCCGCTGGCCAATGTTATTTATATAGCCGGTCAGTAGAGGATCATTGATCAGAGGCGCGCTGCCACGCAGTTCGCGGACGTAAAAATCCCCAATCTGCAACTCCTGATTGATAGAAAGCGTTGCCCCGGCGGTGGTCCCGATATCCGGCAGAGTATCGGTGACATCGGCGAAGGAGGCGGGAACTGAACCACTGACGGATGTTAAAAACATCAGGGCAGTCAGCGTTTTGTTGAACGAGTATCTCATCACCTGTCCCTGTTTGTCGGCCATGAAATTTTGGACTCTGAGACTGGCCGGAGGTTCGCGGAAAGTTAACCGAAGTGTACCATTACCGGGCAGATTCTTTTGTGCTTCTTGCAGCGATTTGCTATGCAGTATAGCAGAGTGTTTACGAGGTACAGAGAGAGAAAGATGCCGCCGGAGGACGCCCCGACGGCAGAGAATAACGAAAATCAGGCTTGCAGGTAACTGAGGACAACATCGTGGTGGTTTGAGGTTTTAAAATCATCAAACACTTTTTCGATTTTACCGTCAGTTCCGACCAGAAAAGTTGTGCGGTGAATACCGTCATAGGTTTTACCCATGAAGTTCTTTTCTCCCCAGATGCCAAACTGCTCGCAGACCTGGTGGTCTTCATCAGATAATAGTGTAAAGTTCAGCAGCTCCTTTTCGGCAAAACGGGAGAGCTTCTCGGGTTTATCCGTACTGATACCCAGTACCTGTACTCCGGCTTTGTTCAGGGCTGACATATTGTCCCGTAAACCACAGGCCTGCACAGTACATCCCGGGGTCATTGCTTTAGGATAAAAATAAATGAGTACCCGTTCTCCCTGGAAGTCGCTCAGGTTAACTTGTTCTCCATCCTGATCTGGCAAGCTAAACAATGGGGCACTATCGCCGGCTTTCAGTGGATTCATCACAACTCTCCAATTCTTATCTTTTGGCTGAATCAGCCCGTTAACATTAATTTTATCAGACTGCATTACCTTCGGTAATAAACTGCCGCAGAGCAAGTGCGGAAAATGCTTAATACTTCAGATAAACAGCTGACGCAGTCAGAAGAGTTCAATGGCAACCGGCAGTCACTCATTGTGCAGGGAATGTCTCTGATGCGTCACTGTCCAGCATGCTGTACAGCCGTATACTGCCTTGTGCATTCAGTTCTGTACAGAGTTGATGAAATGCCTGTTCAAATAAGTTGCGTTGTCTTGGCAGAGCGCTGTGCGCAGTCATCTGGATATACAGGGTGGGAGGCATATTTTCCTGTGCGGGTTTTATCCGTGAGACCAGTTCCGCAATATTCATCTGGTTCTGATCGAGCAGGTCGGTAAAGCGCTCGATGATACCCGGAGTATCGGGTACCTCGACTTCAATCCACGTGGTTTCCGGTCGGGGTGGGTGGGTATCAACCCGGGTACGCTTCATGATAATTAACAGCTCGAGTTCTGCTCCTTTCAGCGGCAGGGTCGACTCAATTAGGCCAATCGCATTCCAACTGCCGGAAAGCAGCATGATAAAGGTAAACTCATCTCCGAGCAGGGCGAGGCGGCTGTCGTCAATATTGCACCCGCAACGGCTGACATGGCGGGTGATGGTATTCACTATCCCCGGTCGGTCAGCACCGAGTGCGGTAATAACCAGATGGTGTTGCTGTGATTGCGGCAAAGTCGTCTTTCCTGTTTTTTACTAATAACCTTAAGGTAAACATAAAAAAAACTGCTGACAAGCACAGGAAGCAACTGGCTTGCTTGCTTTTCACATGAACTAAACCTTACCATGAAGTAATTGTCAGTTGAGGGGATCACTAATGTTTACCGGAAGTATTGTTGCGCTGGTTACACCAATGGATGATAACGGTGACCTTTGCCGTGACAGCCTAAAAAAACTAATTAATTATCATGTTGATAGTGGAACTTCTGCCATTGTTTCTGTCGGGACTACCGGCGAATCGGCAACGCTTAGCCATGCTGAGCATGCCGAAGTGGTGAAAGCGACTGTCGAGCTGGCAGAAGGACGTATTCCGGTAATTGCCGGTACCGGTACAAATGCAACAGCGGAAGGCATTGAATTGACCCGCCACTTTGAAGATAGCGGAGTTGTTGGCTGCCTGACCGTTGTTCCTTATTACAATCGCCCGACTCAGGAAGGGATGTTTCAGCACTTCAAAGCCATTGCAGAAAGCAGCGCATTGCCGCAAATTCTGTATAATGTTCCGTCGCGTACTGGTTGTGATATGTTGCCTGAAACGGTAGCCCGTTTAGCCGAAATAAAAAATATTATCGGAATAAAAGAAGCGACAGGGAACTTATCCCGCGTTAGCCAGATCCAAGAGCTGGTTGACGACAAGTTTATTTTACTGAGCGGCGATGACGCCAGTGCGTTAGACTTTATGCAACTGGGTGGTTCGGGCGTTATTTCAGTGACTGCTAACATTGCTGCCCGTGAAATGGCAGATTTATGTCAGCTGGCCAAACAAGGTCATTATGCTGAAGCCCGGCATCTGAATCAGCGTCTGATGGTATTACATCATACGTTATTTTGTGAACCCAATCCGATCCCCGTTAAGTGGGCAGCGAAACAGCTGGGGTTGATCGCAAACGACACATTACGCCTGCCGATGACCCCGCTGACTGCGAATGCAGTGCCAGTGGTGGAGAAAGCTTTACGTGATGCAGGTTTGCGATAATTTAGGGAGTTTGAATGGCTTACTCAGTTAAGAGTTCTGCAGTCGCAAAAGTAGCCGGCTTGTCAGTGGTATTGCTACTGGCCGCCTGTTCTAACGATCAGCATTACAAGCGGCAAATCAATGGGAATGAAGACTATCTGAAAGCTTCCGGTTTACATGATCTGAATGTCCCTTCCGGCATGATTTTACCGTTGGAAAACGCACAGTATCAGGTGCCACCGGCCCCTGCTCAGGGGGCCACCGGCAAAATGCTGGATATTCGTCCACCGGCACAGCCACTAGCCTTGCTGAACGGAACCCGTACTCAGTTTAGTGGAAACAGTGCAGCACTCATCCTCGAGAGTCAGCAAGCCGATTTGTGGACGCAGGTGATTAATGTACTGGAAGCGGATAAATATAAGATTGCCGATCGCAATGATGCAGCACAGCAACTGACCACTGACTGGATCGACTGGAACCGCCCGGATGAAGATCATCAGTACCGGGGTCGTTATCAGGTCTCGATTCAGAAACAAAGCTATCAGACCGTGTTAACTGTGCGCTCACTGGAACTGCAACAGAAAGGGGTTGCAGTGACTTCTACCGGTGAAGTTCAGCGTTATACCACACAACTGCTTAATGCGATTACCATCGGGCTAAATGCGCAGGAAACTGCCCGTGAAAATGCCGGAAACAATAAAGTTGGTACTATCGATGTGCAGAGCGGAGCTGATGATACCGGATTACCCGATCTGATTATTCGTGCACCTTATACCGCCACATGGCAGCGTCTGCCTGCGGCATTGCTGCGTATTGGGATGACGGTATCGGATAAAGACCGTTCAGACGGTAGTTTGAAAGTGTCTTATAAGCAACCCGGCAGTGCAGCATGGGATGCGTTAGGTGCGAAGGACCCGGAACTGGCGAAGGGGGATTACAAATTACAGCTGGGTGATTTGGGTAACCGTAGCAGTCTGCAGTTTATCGATCCGAAAGGTCATGTGCTGACCCAGTCGCAGAATGATGCGCTGGTGCCTGTTCTTCAGGCGGCGTTTAACAAATAAATGGAAAAGGCCGGAGATTCTCCGGCCTTTTTGTTTTTAATTTGGCATAATAGCCGCTGGCAGGTAAACGATTGCGCAGAGCGATGGTTTAGCTAAAATCAGTAACCGTGCGTAAGTTCTTTCATGTTTGGAGTTAACAAGATGCAAAAGCAAGCTGAGTTGTATCGCGGCAAGGCTAAAACAGTATTCAGTACCGATAATCCTGATTTGCTGATACTTGAATTCCGCAATGATACATCAGCAGGAGACGGTGCCAGAATCGAGCAGTTTGACCGTAAGGGAATGGTTAATAATAAATTTAACTATTTTATTATGCAAAAATTGCAGCAGGCCGGCATTCCGACTCAGATGGAAGCATTGCTTTCAGATACCGAAGCGCTGGTAAAAAAACTGGATATGGTTCCGGTAGAGTGTGTGGTACGTAACCGCGCGGCGGGATCTCTGGTGAAAAGATTGGGTGTGGAAGAGGGGATTGCTCTGAACCCGCCACTGTTCGATCTGTTCCTGAAAGACGATGCGCATCATGACCCGATGATTAATGAATCTTACTGCGAAACCTTTGGCTGGGTCAGCCAGCAGCATCTGGCACGGATGCGCGAGTTGACTCTTAAAGCGAATGAAGTCTTAAGCCGGATGTTTGACGATGCAGGACTGATTCTGGTGGACTTTAAGCTGGAATTTGGATTATTCAACGGTGAGGTTGTACTGGGTGATGAATTCTCCCCGGACGGTGCCCGCCTTTGGGATAAAACTACCATGGCCAAAATGGATAAAGACCGTTTCCGCCAAAGCCTGGGCGGTGTGGTTGAGGCTTATGAAGAAGTTGCTCACCGTTTAGGTGTCCCACTGGATTAAGATAGATTTCTGTCCTTCTTAAGAGCGCCGGTCAGGCAGAGTTTCTTCCTGACCGGCGTTGCTGTTTCTGTTAGCTGGTTTTATTGTTCTCACTGAGTTTCAGATAGCGATGCTGGTCATCTGCCAGATACGCAACTAAAATCATCAGAATGTAAAAAAAAATAACAGAGGTAACAGATGCGTTGGCAAGGGCGTCGTGAAAGCGACAATGTGGAAGATCGTCGCGATCAGTCTTCAGGTAGTGGTGGTATGGGCGGTGGCGGTATCCGGATTCCACGAGGTAAAGGTGGAATAGTCATCCTGATAGTCGTGGTTGTCGCGGGTTATTATGGCTATGACCTGACTCCGTTACTGGGGGGAGGGGGCAGCAGTGTCACCACTACGCAGCCTCAAAGTCAGGGGCATGTGCAAAGCTCATCTGATGCACAGGCGGCGAAGTTCACTTCGGTGATTCTGGCTTCTACGGAAGATACCTGGAGTGAAATTTTTCAGAAAATGGGCAAACACTATGTGAACCCAAAACTGGTCATGTATCGTGGGCAGACCACCACAGGATGTGGCACCGGTCAGTCTGTGATGGGCCCTTTTTATTGCCCGGCCGACCAGACAGTGTATATCGATCTGTCGTTTTATGATGAACTGAAAAATAAACTAGGTGCTGGTGGTGATTTTGCTGATGGTTATGTCATCGCCCATGAAGTTGGACACCATGTACAGAAATTGCTGGGAATTGAAGAAAAAGTCAGAGAGCAACAGCAACGCAGTACTCAGACGGAAGCAAACCATCTGTCAGTGAAGCTTGAACTGCAGGCAGATTGTTTTGCCGGTGTCTGGGGACACTACATGCAACAGCAAAATATGCTGGAAACCGGTGATCTGCAGGAGGCTCTTAATGCCGCAGAAGCAATCGGTGACGATAAACTGCAACAACAAAGTCAGGGGCGTATAGTGCCGGATAGTTTTACCCATGGTACTTCTCAGCAACGTTACAGCTGGTTCAAGCGTGGTTTTGACAGCGGCAATCCTGCGCAATGTAACACTTTCTCCGCCGAATGACCGACTGGCAATCTGGCAGTGAACAGATGCGTCTGGCTGGAGTCCGGCGCATTTGTGTTATCTGTGGCAGTGATGACTGGGTGATAACCGCGGCCACGGATATCCGGCAATCCGTGGAAGGAAACTGGCTGACCGTCAGTCCGGACCCTCAGGCTCCGGAACCTTATGTGTTACCTTCAGCGGTCAGAGGCCTGCTTGGCCGCGAGTTTATGCATGCAATTTTCGATGCCCGACAAGGGTTTCATGCAGAAGCCCTGGCCTGCCTTGCCGGAACACTACTGCCGGGCAGTTGGCTGTTGTTGTTACTGCCGCCCCGCGAACAATGGACTCGCCGACTCTGTCAGGACAGCCTGCGCTGGGCAGACACGCCTCAGGCTATTGCGACACCTTATTTTATGCAGCATCTGCAGACGGTACTGGCCAGCGATAGTCATATCAGCTACTGGTACCAGCATCAGTCACCGGATATCCCGCCCCTGACAGTGCCAGCCCGTTGGCAGTCTGCTGCCGGTGTGCAACAGCGCGCGGTGCTGGAACAACTTCAGGCACTCCTCCCTGGAGTGGCGGTCGTGACGGCACCACGTGGCAGGGGAAAATCAGCACTGGCGGGTATGCTGGCAAAAAGTCGTCCCGGGGCGTTGATTACCGCACCGGCGAAAACTTCGGTTGATGTTCTGCGACGATTTGCGGGTGATGCATTCCGTTTTGTCGCTCCTGATGCATTACTGGCCGATCCTCCACGTGACGGTGACTGGTTGATTGTGGATGAGGCCGCAGCTATTCCTGCACCTCTGTTAGGGCAAATGATTAGCCACTTCCGGCATGTGTTATTGGCCACGACGGTCCAGGGTTATGAAGGCACAGGCCGTGGGTTCCTGCTAAAATTCTGCGCCTCGTTACCTGCGGTAAAATTCTTTAGCTTGTCCGATCCGTTACGCTGGGCCCCGGGGGATCCGTTGGAACGTTTTATCAATCATCTGTTTTTGTTTGATGAAACCGTTGTGCCCCTGTCTGAGAAGGCCCCGGAGATAGCCCGGTTGCCACAGGATTGTTGGCAGTCGGCCCCGGGAAAAGCCCGTGCGGTCTACCAGTTGTTAAGCAGTGCCCACTACAGGACTACGCCATTGGATCTGCGCCGGATGATGGATGCACCAGGCATGTATTTCTGGCTGGCGCAAACAGCCACGGAAATTCATGGTGCCTTATGGTTGCTGGAAGAGGGCGGACTTAGCCGTGTGTTGAGTGAAGCCATATGGGCGGGGTTTCGTCGTCCGAAAGGGAATCTGGTGGCTCAGTCGCTGGCCGCTCATAGTGGTTTTCCTGAAGCTGCGATGATGCGTTCATTGCGTATCAGTCGGGTGGCTGTGCATCCCCAGGTAAGGCGACAGGGAATCGGCAGAGACCTGGTCAGTGCAGCTATCAATGGTGCAGGTCCTGACTTTGATTATTTGTCGGTCAGTTTTGGACTAACCGGGGAGCTTTGGCAATTCTGGCGCAGTTGTGGGTTTCGTCTGGTCAGAGTCGGCAGCCAGAGGGAAGCCAGCAGTGGATGTTACACTGCAATGGCAGTATTGCCATTAAGTGACAGAGCATCACGTTTTACTGTGGAAGCTGAGCAATGGCTTCGCAGGAACCTGGCCTTTGCCGCACCTCAATGGCTGGCAGAATTACCGTCAGAAATATGCCGACCTGAGCAGCAGGATATTCACTGGTTGAGTGAGGCAGACTGGCAGGAGCTGGCCGGATTTGCCTGGGGAAGCCGGCCTTTTGAAACTTCATATCCGGTGCTGATGCGTTTGCGTGCTCTTACTCCGTGCCCTCCATCCTTGCTGGCAGCGTGTAATGAAGATGAAGCACATAATCAAAGTATCGCGGCATCCGGTGGCCGAAAAGCCTGGTTACAGCAGTTGAGGCAACAGATTTCTCAGCAATTGCTTACTGTGGATCCTCAGCAGTCAGTACAGTGGCAGCAGAAACTGGACCAGTTACGGAAAATTTGACCATTATGGTCAAAATCTTCCGCGTGTGACCGGCTGGCTGGCAGGCTATAGTTATTAGCAGGAGGATATTATGGATCTTGAACAGGTAGTTGTGCAGTCACCCACAGGCCCGGGGACTCAGCTGTTTTTATTATTTCATCGCAGTGGGGATAATCCGACCTCTATGGCACGAATTGGCCAGTGGTTTGCACAGGCGTTCCCACAGTCGCATGTGATCTCCGTTGGCGGCCCTCATCAACTTATGGCGGGGGGCAGTGAATGGTTTAGCGAGCAGGACTGTTCGGTCACTTTACGGCAAAATAATATCGATAAAGTGATGCCGCAATTCATCCGACTGGTCAAAGAATGGCAAGTCCGGGCCGGAGTCACCGCTGCGGCGACCGCGTTAATCGGATTCTCTCAGGGGGGCATTATGATCCTTGAGGCTCTGAAAGCAATCCCTGAACTGGCTGGCAGGGCAGTGATCTTGTCCGGAAGTTATAATACGCCACCTGTAACAGCATCGCTGGCGACCACGGTTCACCTGATTCATGGTGATGAAGACGAGGTGATCCCGTATAAAAGGGCAGAACAGGCTGCAGAGTGGCTCATTGGCGCGGGAGGGGATGTGACCCTGGATTGCGTGGAAGATTTACCCCATGCCATTGATGAGAAAAGTCTGCAACTGGCGATTAATCATCTGAAGTACACCATTCCTAAGCGCTATTTTGATGAGGCGCTGAGCGGCAGTACTCCGGGGCAAGATGATGTAATCCCGATGATCTGAAACCTGTTCTGTAATAATATGCCGCAGCCCCGGAATTCCGGGGCCTGCGGCATAATCCGTGGTGGATTATTTCTTAGCAGGCCAGTCATCATCATCGTCCCACTTATCGTTAAAATCACGATGTGGGGGGAGTTCGGGTTTGTTATCCAGATATTTTTTGGGATCGACACGTTTTAAATCTTTATAAACGTTCACCAGAATACCGATCATAAACAGGATAACAATGACCCACCAATAGTGTTTCAACCATTCCATGACTGTAGCTCCTTCAGTGATCAGGCAACAAGTTGATCCATGATCCGTTGGTACATCCGGCTCAGCAGTTGCAGATCGGATGCTTTTACACATTCATTGATTTTGTGGATCGTGGCATTTACCGGCCCCAGTTCCACCACTTGTGCTCCCATCCGGGCAATAAACCGGCCATCAGAGGTACCTCCGTTGGTCAGAAGCTGAGGCTTAATTTCATTATAGTGCTGAACGGCTTTTACTACCGCATTTACCAGTTTTCCCTGAGATGTCAGGAAGGGCTGGCCGGATAAATTCCATTCCAGACTATATCTGAGTTGATGACGGTTTAGCAGAGCCTCAACCTGTTCACGGATCATGATATCGGTCAGTTCGGTGCTAAACCGGAAATTGAACTGGACAAACAGATCGCCCGGGATAACGTTATTGCTGCCGGTGCCGGCCTGGATATTGGCAATCTGCATACTGGTGGGCGGGAAAAATTCATTACCATTGTCCCATACTGTCGCGACCAGTTCATTCAGAGCAGGCATGGCACGGTGAACCGGATTATCGGCAAGATGCGGATAAGCGACATGTCCCTGTACCCCATGTACGGTCAAATTCGCAGTAATGGACCCGCGACGGCCGTTTTTGACCACATCTCCCACCACTTCAGTGCTGGAAGGTTCTCCCACCAGACAGTAATCCAGCCGCTCCTGACGTGCCATCAGTGTGTCGACCATTTTTACCGTCCCGTTGATTCCGCTGGCTTCTTCATCCGAAGTAATCATAAATGCCAGCCGACCACGATGATAAGGGTGCATAGTGACAAAACGTTCAGCCGCAACCACCATGGCAGCCAGTGAGCCTTTCATATCTGCTGCGCCCCGACCAAACAGCATACCGTCACGAATCGTCGGCTCAAAGGGGGGATTAATCCAGTGCTTTGCTTCACCGGGTGGCACCACATCAGTATGGCCGGCAAATGCCAGTGTTTCACCTTCCCCACGGGTGGCCCAGAAATTACGGGTATCACCAAAATTCATCAGTTCAATCTTAAAACCAATGGCCTGTAATCTGTCGATTAACAGTGTCTGACAACCCGCGTCTTCCGGGCTGACCGAAGGGCAACGTATCAATTGTTGTGTAAGTTCTATCACCGGGCAAAACATCAGAGATTCTCCTGAATAAACGTCTGGTAGGCGGCCGGATCAAAACCGGTCAGCATGGCACTGTTGGCTGCACACAGCAGCGGACGTTTAATCATCGCAGGGTTTTCCAGCATAACCTGTAAAGCACTTTGATTATCAGTGACGGCTGCCCGGGTTTCCTCCGGCAGTTTACGCCATGTGGTTCCGCGGGTATTCAGCAGGGTTTGATAACCCAGGGTTTCGATAAAAGAGCTCAATAGCGAGCTGTCCAGTCCGTCGGCCCGGTAATCGTGAAAATGGTATTCCACGCCCTGATCTTCCAAAAAACGTCGGGCTTTACGGATAGTATCGCAGTTTTTAATGCCGTACATCGTCAGGCGGGAGGGGGTATCACTGTTCATCATTCAATACGACTACCTGTCAAAGAGTGTGTCACCAGCGTGGTCGGGCCCGCTGATAGGTGGCGGTGCTTTTGTTGTATGCCAGTGATAATGCCGTAAACACCTGCTTTGATCCACTCTGGTGAAGGTTTTCCCTACCCGAACCTGCCTGGCAAAGCTATACCTGTGTCGGCGAAACATGTTATCTGAGTTACAAAACAGGCAGAATCCTTTATTGCAGGCAAAATTTTTACTGAAAAAATGGCTAATCCAAGGCAAAATCCGCTGTCGTTTGAATATTGTCACGTCCTGTGATTTCCGGAAACGCTGCCAGCTACTGCTGCGATGAGGGACAGGTGCGTCACATTTCATAACAATAACTTATGACGTTTTTTTTTGATATCCATCATAAGAAAGTCTTCGCTTTTATTTACAGGGCTTTACGGCAACTGTCTTAAGCGGGTAGGATTCAGCGCCCGGTTTTTCTTATGGCAAAATTGTGTAGCTGTGCAAGGTTGAAGAGATAACCTCCGCATAAATACGCAAACGATTACTATGTATTGCGGGTGGTCAGGACAAACAGGAAAAATATGAAACATACAAAAAAAACAGCTGAAGAGCTACGTGCGGCACGACGCAAATGGCTTAATTCACATGACAGTGGCTACCGTAAAGAGATGGGTAATCGTCAGGTTCAGATGATTGCCATTGGTGGTGCCATTGGAACTGGGTTATTCCTGGGAGCAGGTTCCCGCTTACAAGACGCAGGCCCGGCACTTGCGTTAGTGTATCTGGTGTGCGGTATTTTCTCTTTCTTTATTCTGCGTGCCCTTGGTGAACTGGTTATGCACCGGCCCTCCAGTGGTAGTTTTGTCTCCTATGCACGTGAATTCATGGGTGAAAAAGCTTCATTCGTTGCCGGGTGGATGTACTTTGTTAACTGGGCGATGACCGGTATCGTCGATATCACGGCAGTTGCATTGTATATGCATTACTGGGGAGCCTTTGGTGATATCCCGCAATGGGTGATTGCTCTGGCAGCCCTGGCGCTGGTGGGTACTATGAACATGATCGGTGTGAAATGGTTCGCCGAAATGGAATTCTGGTTCGCTCTGGTGAAAGTCCTGGCTATCGTCATTTTCCTGATTGTGGGTGTCGTGTTTCTGGGGAGTGGTAAGCCTCTGGATGGCGTACAACCCGGATTCCATCTTATCAGTGATAATGGAGGTATTTTCCCTCACGGCCTGTTAGCGGCACTGGTGCTGATTCAGGGAGTTGTGTTTGCTTTCGCTTCCATCGAATTCGTAGGTACAGCGGCGGGTGAGTGTAAAAATCCTAAGATTATGGTTCCGAAAGCTATAAACAGCGTTATCTGGCGTATCGGTCTGTTTTATGTCGGATCAGTCTTACTGCTGGTATTACTGCTACCGTGGAATGCTTATCAGGCGGGTCAGAGCCCATTTGTGACCTTCTTCTCTAAACTGGGTGTGCCTTACATCGGTAGTATCATGAATATTGTGGTACTGACCGCGGCATTGTCCAGCCTGAACTCAGGTCTGTATACCACCGGTCGTATTTTACGTTCGATGTCGATGGGCGGTTCAGCGCCGAAGTTCATGTCTAAGATGAGTCGTCAGCAGGTACCTTTCGCCGGTATCCTGGTGACTATCGGTGTGTACGTGATTGGGGTTGTACTTAACTACTATGTGCCGGGTCAGGTCTTCGAAATCGTCCTGAATTTCGCGTCCCTGGGGATTGTATCCTCGTGGGCATTCATCGTACTTTGCCAGCTGAAACTGCGCCAGGCCATCAAAGAAGGTAAAGCTGATGATATCAGCTTTAAATTACCTGGTGCACCTTTTACCTCCTGGCTGACATTACTGTTCCTGTTTAGCGTTATTGTGCTAATGGCGTTTGATTATCCTACCGGGACCTACACAGTGGCGTGTATTCCGTTAATTATCATTTTGCTGATTATTGGCTGGTACGGTGTTCGTAAACGGGTGCAAATGATTACTGCTCAGCAACATGACGATATTCATTCATCATGATGCGGAATAACTGCAGCTAATGTTTTTAAGATACCCTGCACTGTCAGGGTATTTTTTTGTCCGTAGCATGTAGCGGCAGGGTCATGGTGGGACGATATATTAGCTCAACGTGCGGGAAGAGTCCGAGGATTCTGATTGAGCCGCGTTAAATCATTCCGGATGATGACTGTTTTAGCAGGTATTCTGGCCATTGTCAGTGCCTTGCAGGTTTCTCCCGGTACATTTTTATGCAACGACCCAAAGCAATACTGTTATTGCTGTTAATATCTGTGGCTGGTCGCCTGTCGGCACAACCGGTGCAAAAGGTATTTTCCGACTGGGAATTAAGCTGTAATAATTTTACCTCCTGCGAGGCAAGGAGTATTGATCACGGAAGTGGCCTGGTGGTCAGTTTTTACCGGCGTGCAGGCGAGTCGACTATTGACTGGTTGCGTATTGATTATCATCCTCCGAACGCGTCTGCTAAAGAGAGTCAGTCAACGCTGGTACAACGACTGTTGATTGATGACCACCCCTGGCCGCAGCCGGACCTTCAGAGTGATCCCCGTTCAGTCGTCACCGATGATCCCCGAATGGCACAAAGTTTACTCGACCTCCTGAGCCATTCGATTAAACTCAGTGTCGGGGACGATGCTCATGCGCCCCTGTTTTTAACGACGCTGCCAGAGTTTCTCGGAAAAGTATCGGAAATCCGGGCTAACCTGAGTAATCCGACTCAGGGGCAGGAAAACTCACCACAAACTCTGGTGGTTGAATCAGGAGTGACACCACCGACACCGCTGTCCCGTGATGAAATTAACTATTTCGTCAATTACGGTATTTCACAAATCAATTTGCAGACCTGTTCGCTGGAACCCGTGTTCCGGCAGATTAAAGTGGCACCTGTGAGTGATACCCGGGCGTTGCTGTTGATTAGTTGTGAAAGCGCCGCCTATAACACTTTTTATCAGGCATGGCTGATTAACCGTAATTTCCCGCCAGAGGCGCGACAACTGACTTTCCGATTGCCTTTTTCTCAGGAGGTTCAGACGGGGGATAATTTTGAATTAACTAACGCCGGGTATGATCCGACTACCAGGGTACTGACTACGGTGTTATGGGGGCGTTACCTGGCAGATTGCGGGACACTGAGTCGTTGGCAATTTGATGGTCAACAGTTTGTGCTTAAACAGTTTGCCAGCGAGAGCGTCTGCGACCGCTGGCATTCTGCAGACCGCTGGCCAGTCATCTGGTCAGCGGTGCCTGAGCCGGCTCCGGACTCTGCAGGAAATCATTCTTAACGGTGATTTCGTACCAGTTCGGCAATAAGTTCGTTTACGCCGTTGCTCATTGGTGAAAAATGACTCAATGATGAACGGGCAACCACAATAAATACCCCAACATTATTCTGCGGAGACATGGCGATATAGGTCATAAAGCCCCCTCCGCCACCGGTTTTCTCAATAAGAGCAGGGGAGTCGTCCGTTGCAGCCATATGTAGCCAGCCCATTCCAATAGCATCCGCATGGCCAGCCACATCCATACCATTCACTCGTAATAGCGATGAACGCGGATAGATCATTCTTTGCAGTTCACCTGCCAGCGGGCTGCGTGGATGGCCGACCGAATTCAGGAATTGCTGCATCCAGCGTCCCATGTCATCAGGAGTGGAATAAACACCACCACTACCGATAGCTGCCAGGGTGTTATTACAAGGGCTGGCACTTTGTTCCGGAACCATCAGCCGTTGGCATTGATCCGGAGATGGCGTAAAGGTGGTATCTTTCATGCCCAAAGGTCGGGTGACCAGTTGTTGTAGCAGTTGTGGATAGGGTTTGGCTGCCGCCCTCGACAGTGCGTCTGCCAGCAAATCGAATCCCAGGTTAGAATAGGAGACTTCAGTTCCTGGCGCATATTTTAGCCTTGCATGCGCCAGCCAGGCCCAGCGCTGACTGCGGACTGGCCAGATAAATACCGGACGATGTGCTTTACCTCCCGGCATTTCGCGTGGCAACCCGGCGCTGTGGGTCGCAAGGTTAATTAACCGGATACTGTTACCGTGCCAGGCAGGAACCACGGCACCCCGCGGAGCATAGCGGCTCAACGGGTCATTGAGTCTGACAGTCCCGGATTTAGATAATTTCACCAATACTTCAGTGGTCATCAGCTTACTCAGTGAGGCAATCCTGACAACTGAATCTTTCTGTGGCCGGATATTATTCCCGGGACGGGTTTCCCCCAGACCAGTAAACACCCGCTGGTTGCCATCAATCACTACCATTGCCATGCCGCTGGCGCCACTGCCATAGAAAATATGGTTGGCATAACGGTCGACAATCTGTGATGTCAGTTCCGGAGAGGGAGTGACCCCGGCAAGGCCAGACATTGAATACAGTGAAACAGCCAGGGCTAACAGCAAAGAAGAGCGCTTTTTCAATCGAGAGTGTCCGTGGGAAAATGAAAAGGAATATTTTAAAGAGTTTCCGGCCAACGAAAAGGGGACAATGACGCTTTTTATGTTTCCTGATATGAGAATCGTTACGCTTTTGAACTTAGCCCCCGGAGGTATGCCGGGGGCTGAGGTGTTACAGAATCGCTTTCGCTTT
>NZ_DDVT01000014.1:0-76370 GCF_002345795.1 Tatumella sp. UBA2305 | reverse complement strand
TCAGCTTCAACTTTTCTGTGAAAAACCCGCTGCGGCGGTTTTTTTGCTTTCTGCTCCCTGAAAACCCGCGACCGCTGCCCTGTCGTGGACGGGTCTACGACGCTCTTCACCCACGGAACGCGGCTTACCGGTTAAGTAAGCCAAAGAATTGTTAACTTTTCTTATCACAAATCACTGTTTAAACGCCGACCTGATGAAAAAATACCCGCTATTGCTAAGAGGTATAAGGGAACATTTAGCAAATCAAGGGCTGAAGTAAATACAGGGAGATCAGGGATGAGTAAACGGAGCGATATTATTGACGGTTCCGGGGGAGATACCGCCAGATCAGGGCTGGTATATACGGAATTAGCAGGCTGGATAGACCTGGGTCATGCACGGGGCGATGACATTCAGAAAATCTGGTCGCAAATGCTGAGGGGAGAATCCCGGAACGGCCCCACTTATGATGTCACTTACAGACAAAGCATGGCTGGCTTCAGTCGCCATTTAACGGTAGGTAAACAACTTACCTGGCGCCTAAGAAAAGGGCTTCCCTTTCATCAAAAGCAAAGCATTGCTCTTGCAATGATGATGACAGTGGCCCGAAGGTTTGAACATTTACAAAGCTCCTTCCCGTTTAGCTGGAGCACAGACAGCGGTTTCAGCGGAGAAGATCTGGTCTCAGATCTGTTGGGATTTTACCGGATAATGTTTTGCATGAATAATGCGGTCAGCCAGTTAAAGCCGGTTAGCCTGGCCGAAGCGTTAAAACGGTGGGATCATTACGGCAAAACAGGTTCATGGAAAAATGAGACATTCCGGCCATTACTATTTCCCGACCCAACTCACTATCCTCATGCCAGCCCTTATCTCGGGCAACTCCCGGGCTTCATGATGCGTGTTTCTCCATACAATAACCGGAACTCCGGTGATGTCGGAATTGTCGATCGCGATCGCGGGTTTATCATGTTTGGCAGAGGTATTAAACCATTATGAAAACATCCCGAAAGATAACGATAGCGGTTTCGGTGTTATGTGTCGTGAGTGTTTATTTAGCCGGTCAGTTCATCAAAATGTCATTCGCAGAGAGTGCACATTACACTGAACAGGACTGGCCAGAATATGTTTACTACACGCCTGACTTGCTGAAGTACATGCCGAGAATCACTAATAATTACCATTTTTCATACCTGAATGTTCAGGGCCCCAATTTCCAGGTATATAAGCTGACATTTGAGGGTACTTCAGACGCCAGCAGAATTGACGCCTGGCTGACTAATCGCGGATATCAACGAGGAGGGATGTGCGAAAAACACTGCTGGACCAATCACCTACCCCGGGTAAACATTTCGGTGGTATCCCGTAATACCACCCCACCAGCGGTAATTATCCAAATTACCGATGATCGTTATAGCTTTTAACTTTTGGTGAGCAGTCCACCTTGCGTTTTTTTGCTTTCTGCTTTATAAAACCAGCTAACGCCGATCTGATGAAAAAATACCCGCTATTGCTAAGACGTATAAGGGAACATGATGCGTATTTCTCCTTACGATATCCGGAACTCCGGTGATGTTGGGATTGTCGATCGCGGTTTATCCTGTTTGGCAGAGATATTAAGCCATTATGAAAACATCCCGTAAGATAACGATAGCGGTTTCGGTGATATGTGCCGTGAGTGTTTATTTAGCCGGCCAGTTCATCAAAATGTCATTCGCTGAGAGTGCACATTACACTGAACAGGGCTGGCCTGAATATGCTTACTACACGCCTGACCTGCTGAAGCACATGCCGAAAATCACTAATAATTACCGTTTTTCATACTTCAATATTGAAGGCTCCAACATCCAGATATATAAGCTGACATTTGAGGGCACTTCAGATACAGACAAAATTGACGCCTGGCTGACAGATCGCGGATATCAACGAGGGGGGATGTGCGACAGTACCTGCTGGACCAATAATCAGCCTCAGGTAAACGTTTCGGTGATGACCAGCAATACAACGCCACCAGCGGTAATCATCCAGATCATCGATTACCGGTTTAGCTTTTAACTTTTCAGTGAAAACCCGCTGCGGCGGTTTTTTTGCGGTCTGTTTTCTGCTGTCAGCTCACGGCCCCCTGCCCTGACCGGCTTACGGTAACTGATCAGCCACCTGGCGGGCAAAAGCCTGGATAGCTGGCATCAGATTGCCCTGTTCCGGCGGGGATAATAGCCACAGAAAGTTTTCCGGCTGGTATTCTCTGGCAGCAATTATTTGCAATTGATCCCGTAGCGGGCTGCTCTCCAGCACGGCCAGTGGCACTATGCCAATACCTACGCCGTTGGCCACCAGCTCCATCTGCAAGTGTGCGCCGGCACTTTCCACATTCACCTTTAACCGGCTGCCTTGCTGTTCAAGATAACGGATAACCCCGGCCCGCAGACCACACCCTTCCGGATTCAGCACCCATCCCTGCCGTGCTGCTTCACATAACGGAATATCCTCCGGATACATCCCCTTGCGGGCAATGATAGCCACAGCCAGTGGCTTAAGATTCACAGACTGAATGTTTTCCGGTACTGCCAGGTTCGCCGGACCGATCGCCAGCATCGCATCCAGATCGAGATTTTCCAGCCTTTTCAGCAACTGCCCTCCCCATCCACAACTGATAGTCACGCCGGCATGCTCAAATTGTCCGCGTAATTTTTCCAGCGTCCGTGTCAGGCTGATTTCACTCAGGCTCTGTGGCAGACCCAGCCGCAGTGGGCCACGTGCCTGTCCTTCTTCATCCGCCAGTGCATACAACCGTCTGGCTTCTCTTTTCAGGGTCAGACACTGCTGGTACACCCGTTGACCGACCGTTGTCAGCCGCAAAGGTTTAGTCTGCCTGTCCAGTAACTGAGTCCCTAATGACTGCTCCAGACTTTGTAGCCGGCGGGTAATCGCCGACTGCGTGATCCCCAGATGCTCGGCCGCCTGGCTCAGAGAAGAAAACTGCACCACAGCCAGCAATGCATCAATGTCGTCTATTCGCATGATTTCTCTTATGAACTTATTGCATATTAGTTTAGCTTAAAATTGCATTTTAGGAATAAAAATCCCTTTGCTAACGTAATAACACATTTCATTTCAGTCAGGAATTATTTATGCGTTTTTCCTTAGCTGGTCGTCAGTTCACACGCATGATCGCCGGGGTGTTGGGCTTGTGGTTAATTCTGGGAACGTTGATCAATGCCAGTGCGGCCCAGACCACTCTGGTGATCGGCGATCAGGCACGTATTTTACGCAGCCTGCTCGAAGCCTCCGGAGTGTTGCAGGGGATTCCCTACCAAATCCGCTGGGCTAATTTTCAGGGGGCCGCACCGTTATTTGAAGCCCAGAGAGCAGACGCGGTCGATACCTCGTATGCGGGGGATTTACCGGTGTTACAGGCCCTGGCAGGCGGGGTTAATCTGAAAATTATATTGACCGAAGTCAGCAGCGGAAAAGGGAACGGGATCGTAGTACCGGCCAACAGTCCGATTAACAGCGTGAATGATCTGCGCGGACAACAAGTCGTAGTATCCTCCGCCGCCGGCAGTATTTCGCAAAATCTGCTCTATCTGGCACTGGAAAAGGCGGGTCTATCCCGTCAGGATGCAAAGATACGGTTTGTGCTGCCGGTCGATGCCAGCGCGGCCTTCAACAGTGGTCAGATTAAGGCGTGGGCGGTATTTGATCCTTATCTGGCAGTGGCTCAGCAAAACGGCGGCCGGCTGATCACCGATGCCAGCAAGCTCACTTCATCATTCTCATTTCTGACCGCCACCACCCAATCGTTGGCTGATCCGGCTAAACAGCAGGCAATTAAAGATTTTGCCGGCAGAGTTCGTCAGGCCAGGCTATGGGCACTCAGCCATCCACAGCAATATGCTGAAAGTTACGCGAAACTGAGCCATCTGCCACCGGCCACTGCCAAACTGATCACCTCGCGGGCCGCCACCGATTCACGCAGTGTCACTACCGCAGACCTGACCAGTTTGCAATCAACCGCAGACCGCTTTTATCACTACGGCATCCTGCCCGATAAAATTAACGTCAACGATCATGCCATCAAAGGATTCCTGTAGCCGGGGGGTGCGGGGGGTGCCCGCCATCGCAGCAGCCATCTTCCCTCAGATAAGTTATATCTGATATGCATAATAACTAATGTTAAAAATGAATTTTGATCATATTAACAATCAGCCTAGAGTATAAAAAATCTCCTCCGGCCTCCGGAGGTCCCCGGTAACCCGTTAGGTATACAGGAAACGACTATGAGCATTCAGTTTATCGGTATGATCAGCCACCGCCTGAGTTCAGAAACCATCGCGGCCTCCGGCCCTGTTTTTGATAAAGATTACATTACCCGTATCGCCCGCGCCCATGAAGATGCGGGCTTTGACCGCCTGCTGGTTGCCCATGCTTCTGACCAGCCTGACGGTTTCCTGGTGACAGCACTGGCCGGGCTTTCTACCGAAAAAATTAAGTTTTTACTCGCCCATCGCCCGGGATTTGTCTCACCTACCCTGGCGGCCCGCAAATTTGCCACGCTGCATCAGTTGCTGGATAACCGCCTGGCGGTCCATATCATCAGCGGTGGCAGTGATGCGGAGCAGCGGAAAGATGGCGACTTTCTCAGCCACGATGAACGTTACGCCAGAAGTGAAGCATTCCTCGATGTCGTGCGTGATGTCTGGACGCGGGACAAACCGTTCGATTTCAGTAACACCTACTATCGGGCGGAGCAGGCAGTGTCCGCGATTCGCCCCACAGCAGACCAGCCAATCCCGGTATTCTTTGGTGGTTCATCAGACGCTGCAATTCGTGTTGCCGGAAAACATGCTGACGTTTATGCGCTGTGGGGAGAGTCCCTGGCGCAGACCAAAGAAACCATTGAACGCGTCAAGGCCGAAGCTGCCCGTCACGGCCGCGAAGTTGAATTCAGTGTCTCTTTCCGGCCAATTATTGCAGACACCGAAGAGGCCGCCTGGCAAAAAGCGGAGCAGATTCTCGCTACGGCCACTCATCGTCAACAAACCTCAGGACCGCTAAAACCAGACAATAAACCGCAAAGTGTCGGTGCCAGAAGGCTGCGCGAAACCGCCGCTCTGGGGGACGTGGTTGATAAACGCCTGTGGACAGGTATCGCACGACTGGTAGGTGGCGGTCAAAACTCCACCTCTCTGGTGGGCACTCCGGAACAAGTGGCTGATGCACTGCTGGATTATTACGACCTCGGCGTCCGGAACTTCCTGATTCGTGGTTTTGACCCGCTGAATGATGCGGTGGACTATGGCAAAGCCTTGCTGCCACTCACCCGTGAAAAAGTCGCTGCCCGTGAGCAGGCTGAACGCAAACGCGCCTGATAGCTGTAGAGGAACCTTTAATGATCCAGGCAGAAAACCGTTCGTCCCCCTGGCCTGCCGGCCCGCAATTTGCTGATATCCGCCATAAAATGGCGGAAAGCGCGTTACAGATCGATCAGTCTGGTGATTTCCCGCATCAGAATCTGGAATGGCTGCGACAAAATAACCTGTTGTCCCTGGCAACTGCCCGGCAATATGGTGGCAATGGTGCTTCATTAGCCACACTGCAACAGGTAATAGCCGCCATTGCCGGAGGAGAACCCTCAACCGCGCTGATTACCTGCATGCACTATCTGCATCACCTTCGTCTCCGTCAGCCTAATCGCTGGCCGGCAGAGCTTCTCCGCCGGGTGTCGGAATCTGCGGTCAGTGAAGGTGGGTTAATTAACAGCCTGCGGGTAGAACCGGAACTGGGCTCGCCTGCCCGGGGGGGGTTGCCGCAAACGGTCGCCAAACGCACGGCAACCGGTTGGGTACTGAATGGTCATAAACTCTATACCACCGGCATTGAAGGCCTGCACTGGCTGGCGGTCTGGGCGCGTAGTGATGACCCGACGCCGCTGGTCGGAAGCTGGTTAGTGCCTAAATCAGCCCCGGGGATCAGCATTATCAAAAGCTGGGATCATCTTGGCATGCGCGGTACCGGCAGCCATGAAGTCATTCTGAACAACGTCACCGTCCCGTTAAATTATGCCGCCGATGTCACCCCGTTTTCCGAGGTTGTCACACCCGATAATGAGGCGTTGACCCGGTTTGCTAACGCAAATACCGCTCTGCTGGCAGCGATTTATGACGCCATTGCCCGCACAGCTATCGACTGGTTAGCCGGCTGGCTACAGCAACGAATTCCGTCCGGACTGGGTAAACCGCTGGCCTCACTGCCCAGGGTTCAGGAACAGTTCGGACAGATTGAAGCTCTGTTACTGACAAACCGTAGTCTGCTGGATTTGGCCGCCCGGGAAGCTTTCAGTCAGTCCGACGCAGGGCTGGCTAAAGCGACAATTACTGACAATGCCATCGCGGCGGTCGAACTGGCCCTGCAACTGTCGGGAAATCATGGTCTGACCCGCCAGAACCCCCTGGAACGTCATTATCGCAATGTGTTGTGTGGCAGGGTACACACACCTCAGCGCGACAGTGCCTGGACTCTGGCAGGCCGCCAGCGGTTGACCAGCACCAAAACAATAATATCACCGGTCACGGAATAATCACCTCCGTGCCACGACTCAGCTTAGGGTGATACCGCCCGGCAATAACTTTCTTCCCGCTACAGGGAACTGATGACAAGGAATTATTCTATGCGCTCTTCTGTATTGTCCCGCCGGCGCTTTCTGGCGCTAAGTTCCGGGTTGGCTGCCACACCGTTACTGGGCGGATTTTCTTCATCATTGTGGGCGGCACAGCCCGCCAGCGATTCAATGGCCGGTATGGCAGGAATGATCGAGACGGCTGACAATACCAAAGGCGGGGTTGCGGATACTTCTTCGCTGCGTTTACCGGAGCCGTTTAAGTTAAAACTGGCTATTAATCAAAATGCTATCTGTATTGCGCCGGTCACGGTGGCACAGCAACAGAATCTGTTTAGCAAGTACAACCTGGATGTCGAGTTCGTCAACTTCGGAAACTCGACCGACGTGCTGTTACAGGCTATTGCCACCGGCAAAGCCGATGCCGGTATCGGGATGGCTCTGCGCTGGTTAAAAGCCCTTGAGCAGGGGTTCGACGTCAAACTGACGGCGGGAACCCATGGAGGATGCCTGAGTCTGCTGACCACCGCAAATTCACCCTTTACTTCACTGAGCAGCCTGAAAGGCCAGTCGATTGGCGTCACGGACATGGCCGGTCCCGATAAGAACTTTTTTGCCATTCTGCTGAAAAATCATGGCGTCGATCCGATTGCCGATGTGCAGTGGAAGGTCTATCCGGCAGACCTGATGACCCGGGCTCTGGATAATGGTGAAATTGCCGCCATCAGCGGCAGCGAACCCTTCAGTACCCGGATGCTGGACACCGGAAAATACAAACTCCTGGCCAGCAATATGACCGGCGAATATGCCAATCTCAGTTGCTGCGTTATCGGAGTCAGCGGCACCCTGGCACGTAAGCATAAAGCCGCAGCCGCAGCCCTCACCCAGTCTCTGCTGGATGCCCATAGCTTTGCCGCAAAAAACCCGCAAAAAGTAGGCACCGAATTCATGGCTCATGCACTGAATACCACGCCAAAGGAAGTTTCAGCCATTCTGATGAGTGAATCCCATGACCATCACGCGGTCGGTGAGGTCTTTGTCAACGAGCTGACCCGCTATGTGACCGATTTACAACGGGTGCAGGTCATTAGTGCTTCAGTAAATCCTCACCAGTTCTCGGAGAGTATTTATGCAAATGTATTCGCCTGATAACCTGGCTTCGCCCGCCCGCCCGGGGATATCCGGGCTCTGGACCAAAGGCGGAATTGCCGCTCTGTTCTGGTTGGTTTCGGCCGCCATTACCCTTTACTGGCCTGACGGCGCCAGAGACTGGCCCTACTCGCAGTTGTGGGCAGAAATCAACACCGCTATTGCCCTGATATTGTTGGTGCTGACCCTGACTTTCCGACACTGGGTCAACCATCTGCCACACCTGAAGACTGCCGCAGCATGGCTGATAGCCTTGCCGGTACTGCTCAGTAGCTGGCAGATCCTGACCGCAAAACTGCTGGTACTGCCGGTGCCATTTTTCGCACCACCTCAGGCATTGTTGCAGGTGTTCCACGATGACTGGCCACGTCTGCTGGACAGCCTGTATCACTCATTATCCTTGCTACTCAGTGGGGTGCTGTTGGGGACATTATTTGGCTTTATTGCCGGGCTTGCGATCGGCTGGTCACCGCGGGTCGGCTACTGGATGCATCCGTTACTCAGGGTACTAGGGCCTCTGCCGGCAACAGCCCTGCTGCCACTCTGTTTTTTCCTGTTTCCGACCAGCCATGAGGCCAGCGTATTTTTAATCGCTCTGGCCACCTGGTTTCCGGTCACGGTGTTGACCTGGTCCGGCGTCGCCAGTATCGACCAGGCGTGGTACGACGTGGCACGCACCCTGGGCGGAAACTCACGCTTTCTGATCTTACGGGTCGCTATTCCTGCGGCCTTACCCAGTGTATTTGTTGGCTTGTTTATGGGTCTGGGTGCCTCATTCTCGGTATTAATTGTGGCCGAGATGGTCGGTGTGAAATCGGGAATCGGCTTCTATCTGCAATGGGCACAGGGCTGGGCAGCCTATTCCAATATGTATGCAGCCTTAATACTGATGGCTCTGCTGTGTTCAGGTCTGATTAGCCTGCTGTTTGCGGTCAGAAACCGGGTGTTACGCTGGCAAAAAGGAACCATGAAATGGTAAATACCGCACTGGCAACAGACGATTCCCGTGGGCTGAGTATTCGCCTGCAAAATATCAGTCATCGCTTTACCCTGAAAGATAAACAACTGCCGGTGCTGGATAATGTCAGCCTGCAGATTGAACCTGGCGAGAGTGTCGCACTGCTCGGTCCTTCTGGCTGTGGTAAATCTACCCTGCTACGCCTGCTGGCTGGCCTGGAACCACTACAACAAGGACAGCTGCTGGCAGATAACCAGCCAGTGACCGCTCCCGGCCCTGACCGGATTCTGGTATTTCAGGATCCGACGCTTTACCCGTGGCTGACTGTCCGGCAGAACGTCCTGCTTGGCCCGCAGGCCAGAAAACTCAAAGACCAGCAGCCAAAAGCCGATCAACTGATTTCCCGTATCGGATTACAGGAGTTTACTCATGCCTGGCCGGCACAACTTTCCGGAGGCATGGCACAGCGTGCTGCGCTGGCCAGAGCCTTGCTAAATGAACCGCGGTTGCTGCTACTGGATGAACCGCTGGGCAAACTGGATTCACTGACACGAATCCGGATGCAAAGCGAATTGATCACCCTGTGGCAAAGCCAGGGGTATACCAGCGTGCTGGTCACCCACGATATTGAAGAAGCTTTGCTGCTCAGTCATCGGGTGGTGGTGTTTTCACCACGTCCTGCCCGTATTCTGGCGGAATTTCATAATCCGGCGCCTTTCCCGCGCCATCGTGATGCTCCTTTGCTGGTGAAACAACGTCAGGAAATTCTGGCCCTGCTGGGCCAGGGGACCGACTGGTAACTTATCGACAGGAATCCTTATGAGTACAGACACTTTAGCTCGTCACAGCACCCTTGCGGCACATCCCTGGTCTGCTGAAGAATATGCCGTGCGGCTGGATTTATCCCGCGCCTACCGGCTGGCCGCACAACTGAAGCTCACCGACCATATTTACACCCACTTTTCGGCGCGGGTACCGGGGAAGGAAGAACATTTCCTGATTAACCCCTACGGTCTGTTATTTGAAGAGATTACCCCGGAAAGTCTGATTAAAATCGATGTACGCGGCAATATTATCGATGACCCGACAGGGCTCGGAATTAATGAAGCGGGTTATGTTATTCATGGCGCTATTCATGAAGCCCGTCCTGATCTGAAAGCCATTCTGCATACCCATACCCGCGATGGGGTCGCGGTATCGGCACAGCGCGAAGGCTTACTGCCCATTTCACAACATGCGCTGGGATTTTACTCTCGCATCACCTACCACGAATATGAAGGTATTGCTCTCGATCTGGACGAACAACAACGGTTGGTCCGTGATTTAGGAGACAGTGATGTGATGATCCTGCGTAATCATGGTTTACTGGCGGCGGGTACAAACATTGCTCAGGCATTTCGCCATCTGCATATGCTGGAACGGGCCTGTAATATTCAGATAGCCGCCCTGGCCGGTGGACGGGAAAATATTTTACTGGCGCCGCAGGACGCGATTGATAAGGTTCGTCAGCAATCGTCCCGTTTCCGTGACGGTAACGACCCGATTACCCGTAAACACTGGCAGGCATTACTCCGTTCTCTGCCCGATCCGGAATTGCGCTGATAACTGCCAGCACCGTCCCGACAGGATAGTGCTGGCGGATATTATCTAGCGAAACTTTTTGTGATTCTGATTACGGATATCACCCAGCTTTTTGGCTTCTGCTTTGGCTTCCGGTAATTTATTGGCAGCAGCCAGTTTATCCACCACCGCTATCTGGGCAATCAGCTGATCCAACCCGGCGTGGTATTCTTTTATCCCCTCACTGTCAGCGGCCTGACCCTGCAGTTTATAGGGGGGCGATTTCTTTGCATCTTCCGCAGCATCGTGCATCTTCTGCAAAGCCTGTTGCATCTCTGCGGCACTCCCCGTGCTCTGTACCGTCGCCAGTTCGGTACCTAAAATGTCCATATCCTGTTCCAGCGGTAAGGCATAGGCTGTGGCGCAGGAAAGCAGTAACGCAGCAGATAGTGTTGTTTTCAACGATTTATGCATTGCTCACTCCTCAATGTGGATAATCAAGGCCCGGCATAATTATGATTGTCGCCGGAGCCCGCAGCTTATCACCGCACTACTGGCCGGCGATTTTCATCCCGGATAACAGCACCGAACCGCACTGAATATTACTGCGGGTTTCGATGTCATCCCCGATAGTGACCATGTTCTGCCACATATCTTTCAGGTTCCCGGCGATAGTAATCTCGCTGACCGGATACTGGATTTCTCCATTTTCGACCCAGAACCCTGAGGCTCCGCGTGAATAATCACCGGTAATCGCGCTGACTCCCTGGCCCATCAGTTCCGTAACCACCAGTCCGGTACCCATCTGTTTCAGCAATTCACTGAAAGAACTGCCCTGACCGGCAATCCGCCAGTTATGAATACCCCCGGCATGCCCGGTGCTGTGTAAACCGAGTTTACGGGCCGAATAACTGGTCAGTAACCAGTCCTGTAATACACCGCGATCGATAATTGTCCGGTCAAGGGTACGTACCCCTTCACTGTCGAACGGTGTAGACGCCACACCTTTCAGCAGATGCGGCCGCTCTTCAATGGTCAGCCAGTCAGGAAAAATTTGTTTACCCAGGGAATCCAGCAGAAAAGTAGACTTGCGATAAACATTTCCGCCACTGATCGCTCCGACCAGATGGCCAAACAGTCCGGTAGCCACTTCAGAGGCAAAAATCACCGGCGCTTCCATTGTGGAAAGCTTTCTCGGTGCCAGCCGGGCCAGCGTACGACGCGCGCACTCTTCACCCACCCACTGTGCAGACTGCAGATCAGCAAAATCACGGGAAGCCGTATAAGCGTAGTTACGCTCCATATGGCCATCCTGCTCAGCAATCACGCTGGCAGAGATACCATGCCGGCTGCTGCAATAGCTGTTTAGCAGGCCGTGACTGTTACCAAACACCCGGATACTGGCGTGGCTGTTCAGGCTGCCGCCTTCGGTATTAACAATTCGTTTATCTGCCTGCAGGGCGAACTGTTCGGCTTCAGCCGCCAGTTCGATGGCACGATCGACTTCGATATCCAGCGGGTGGAAAAGATCTAACTCCGGTGCATCCCAGGCCAGTAAATCTTTTTCGGCAACCCCGGCATAGGGGTCCGGCGAGGTATAGCGGGCAATATCTACTGCTGCCTGAACTGTACGTTGGATAGCTTCCGGACTCAGGTCAGTTGAAGAGGCACTACCTTTACGCTGTTGCAGATAGACGGTGATACCTAATGCACCATCACTGTTGAATTCAACATTTTCTACTTCGCCATAACGGGTACTGACACTGATACCGGTGGTTTTGCTTACTGCGACCTCTGCACCATCCGCACTGGTTTTTGCCAGCTCCAGCGCATGAGACACTGCCTGTTCCAGCTGTTTACGTTGTTCTGCAACCTGAGTTGATACGTTCATCGATCCGCCGTCTACTCTTATGTATGAAGATATTCAGTCTATCAGAGTCAGAGAACAATTTCGCAGTCGCCCTGTAACCTGTTAGCATTAGCCTCTTTTTTCAGGAGCCCAATAATGACCAGACAGCCAGAAGAGTGGCTCGACAACGAGCCAGACCCGCAGGAAGATGAAGATGATGAGATTATCTGGGTCAGTAAAAGTGAGATAAAACGCGATGCCGAAGAGCTTAAACGCCTCGGTGCCGAACTGATTGACCTGAGCAAAAATGAGCTGGAACGCATTCCACTGGATGAGCAATTACGTGACGCCATTGAACTGGCGCAACGCATCAAAAAAGAAGCCCGTCGCCGCCAGTTACAACTCATCGGTAAATTATTACGTTCACGTGACGTCGAACCGTTACGCCAGGCGTTAGATAAGCTTAAAAACCGCCATAACCAGCAGGTAGCACTGTTCCATAAACTGGAAGCCATCCGTGACCGTTTAATTGAGCAGGGTGATGATGCCATCGCCGAAGTCATTAATCTTTATCCGGAGGCTGATCGTCAGCAGTTGCGTAGCTTTATCCGTAATGCTCAGAAAGAAAAATCCGCCAATAAGCCACCAAAATCCGCACGACTGATTTTTCAGTACCTGCGTGAACTGGCAGAAGCCTGATAATGGTCCCGGCAGGGCGAAAGTATCGCCCTGCCGGCGGATCAGCTGAGTTTTTCCAGCCGCTGTTGTAGTTTTTGATGAATACCTTCAAAGCCGCCGTTACTCATCACCAGTATGGTATCGCCTGGCTGCGCTTCCCGGGCAATCATTTCAACCAGGGTATCGATATCGGCACTCCAGTGTGCCGGTTGCATGCAGGCTTCAGCCACTTCAGACACCTGCCATGAAATGTGGGGCGGCTGGAACAGGAAGACCTGATCTGCCCTGGCCAGTGATGGTGCCAGATCATTTTTACTGATGCCCAGTTTCATGGTGTTTGACCGGGGCTCAAGCACGGCCAGAATCCGGGCTTTGCCTCCCAGTTTGCTGCGTAATGCCGACAATGTCGCCAGAATGGCTGTCGGGTGATGAGCAAAATCATCATACACATCAACGTCATTGAACTTACCGCGCCATTCCAGACGACGACGGGCATTAATAAAATTATTGAGTGCTGCGGCGGCATCCCGGGGAGTGACACCCACATGCCGCGCGGCAGCCATGGCCATCAGGCCATTATGCATATTATGTTCACCCACCAGCGACCAGTTCACCTCAGCCACCGGCTGACCATCGAACAGCACTTCCCAGTGAGAAGCATCTGCATTGCGCTTTTGCGCCCGCCAGTGTCCGTGTTCGCCGAGCGTTTCCTGCTCACTCCAGCACCCCATCTGAATCACCTGACGCAGATTGCTGTCCTGTTCTGGCCAGATAATTTTTCCGAGGCCTGGCACAATACGCACCAGATGATGAAACTGGCGCTGAATCGCCCGCAGATCATCAAAAATATCGGCATGATCAAACTCCAGGTTATTCAGGATCAGTGTCCGCGGGCAGTAATGGACAAACTTTGAACGTTTGTCGAAAAATGCGCTGTCATATTCGTCCGCTTCAATAACGAAGAACGGGCTGTCACCCAGCCGGGCGGACACATCAAAGTTACCGGGCACGCCACCAATCACAAAACCGGGCGCCAGGCCGCAGGCATCCAGGATCCATGCCAGCATTCCGGAAGTGGTCGTTTTCCCATGAGTTCCGGCCACGGCCAGCACCCAGCGATCCCGTAGTACAAAATCATGCAACCACTGCGGACCGGACATAAAGGGAAGATTTTTCTCCAGTACAGCCTCAACACAGGGATTTCCCCTGCCCATGGCATTCCCGATAATCACCAGATCCGGTGCGGGTTCCAGTTGCTGAGGGTCATAGCCCTGAGTAAGTTCAATACCCTGTTTTTCCAGCAGAGTACTCATCGGCGGGTAAACATTGCTGTCGGAACCTGTCACTTCGTGCCCCAGCGAGCGTGCCAGAATTGCCAGCCCGCCCATAAAGGTGCCACAAATACCCAGAATGTGAATGCGCATAAACTGATCCATTGCCCAAAAGTTACTGTACAGTGTAACGCCAGAGCTGATAACTAAGAAATAGGATGATTGATTAAGTTATTCACGCCCGTTAAGTTTGCAATAGTGTTAATATCGGGTAATTCATTAATTAACCTTTCCAGAGAATTGTTATGAAAACATTGGGTGAATTTATTGTTGAGAAGCAGAATGACTTTCCGCACGCTACCGGTGAGTTAACTGCACTGATTTCAGCAATCAAACTTGGCGCGAAAGTGATTCATCGCGACATCAATAAAGCAGGCCTGGTGGATATTCTGGGTGCTAACGGCGTCGAAAACGTTCAGGGTGAGCAGCAGATGAAGCTCGACCTGTTTGCCAACGAAAAGCTGAAAGCCGCACTCAAAGCCCGTGGCATAGTCGCTGGTATTGCCTCTGAAGAAGAAGATGAGTTTGTTATTTTTGAAGGCGTGGAGAACGGCAAATACGTGGTACTGATGGACCCACTGGACGGTTCATCGAACATCGACGTTAACGTCTCGGTCGGTACTATTTTCTCTATTTATCACCGTATCACTCCTGTCGGTACTCCGGTCACCGAAGAAGACTTTATGCAACCCGGCACTGAGCAGGTTGCCGCCGGTTATGTGGTCTACGGTTCCTCCACGATGCTGGTTTACACTACCGGTCACGGCGTACATGCCTTCACCTATGATCCTTCACTCGGCCTGTTCTGTCTGAGCCAGGAACGCATGACATTCCCGGCCTATGGTGCCACCTATTCAATTAATGAAGGTTACTATTCCCGGTTCCCTAACGGCGTGAAGAAGTACCTGAAGTACTGCCAGCAGGAAGATAAAGAGACTCATCGTCCTTACACTTCACGTTATATTGGTTCTCTGGTGGCAGACTTTCACCGTAACCTGCTGAAAGGCGGTATCTATCTGTACCCAAGCACCGCCAGTTATCCGACAGGGAAATTGCGTCTGCTGTATGAATGCAACCCAATGGCTTTCCTGGCTGAACAGGCCGGTGGTAAAGCCAGCGACGGTGTTAATCGTATCCTGGAACTCAAACCACAGACTATCCATCAGCGTAGCCCGTTCTTTGTCGGCAATACGGCGATGGTAGATGATGTGGAACGTTTAATCCGTGATAATCCGGACGATAACGCGAACTAATCTGAGGTATTCACCCACAGAACGCTACCACTGTGGGTGAATCTTTTGTCAGGCCGTCAGCCTGAATGCCGCCACCGTTTGCTGTAAACGCGCACTTTGCTCTTTGAGTGCCTGAGTGGTTGATGTGGCCTGTTCCACCAACGCCGCATTCTGTTGGGCGACCTCATCCATCTGTGTTACGGCCACATTAATCTGCTCAATCCCACGACTCTGCTCATCTGAAGCTACCGAAATCTCTTTCATCAGTTCACTGACCTGCGATACTTCGGAATAAATTTCATTCATTGCTGTGCCGGCACGGCTGGCCATCCTGCTGCCATCCGCGACCTGGGATTGTGATGCCACAATCAACTGTCTGATCTCTTTGGCTGCATTCGCGCTGCGCTGTGCCAGGCTCCGGACTTCATTGGCAACTACCGAAAATCCTCTGCCCTGCTCGCCGGCGCGGGCCGCCTCTACCGAGGCGTTAAGCGCCAGTATATTGGTCTGAAAGGCAATATCATCAATCATGCCCAGAATATCGCCGATTTTCTGCGAGCTCTGGGTGATATCCTGCATTTTAACCACCACCTGATTCACCACATCTGACCCGCGGTGCGCCGTTTCAGACACGCGGGTAGCTAACTGATGAGCCTGATGCGAATTGCCGGCATTTAACCGCACAGTGTCGGTGATCTGTTCCATACTCGCCGCGGTCTGTTCCAGAGAAGCCGCAGACTCCTCCGTCCGTTGCGAAAGATTAACAATCCCGGCCCCCAGCTCCCGACAGCCGAGGTCAATCTGAAAGCTGGCTCCCGAGACCTGTTGCACTGAATGGGTCAGCGAGTTCTGCATATGTTGTAACGTACTCATCACCACATGCAGGTCTTTACTCCCTGCCAAAGGGACAGTTCGGGTCAGGTCTCCGTCCGCAATCAGTGTCAGATGCTCGCGCACCAGAAACAATGGCGTCAGTAATGCTTTACGTAAAATACACCAACTGACTACCATAGTTCCGGCAGCCATCACCGAACAAAAAACCAGCAACACATCCATACGCCATTGACGAGCTTCCGCCAGGACAAACTGCTGCTGAGCAACATCCGTGGCATAACGGTTAAAATTCTGCACTGACTGGCTAAACGCAGCCATCAACGCCGGAAATTTTTCTATGCTCTGGTAATAACCGGCCAGGTCACCACGTTGGAGTTCATCCACCATCGGCAGTATGGCCTGATCCATATAGGCCTGAAAGCTCAGGGCCACATCTCCCGCCATCTCCTTACCTTTCAGGGTGACCGTCCCCGCTTTCAGGAACATGGTCATATGCGACCGGGAACTGGCGAACGCCGTTTTCACATCCTGCAAATATTTTGCCGCCGCCAGGCTGTCGCCCAGCTCCGCTTTACGGGCTGCCAGCGCGGCCAACGAACGTCCATGCAAAAGTTCACTGTTGCTCTGGTAAAGGCTGGCCAGTTCATTTTCATGGATACGGTTAATTTCGGTCAGTGAGTGGTCTGCCGCATTTAGCGCGAAGACCCCGGTGGCACTAACCAACATCAGCAGAGCCGCCATCAGTATCAGAATAATCAGCAATCCACTGCGCAGGGACAATTTAAACAGCATAACAACCCATTCCTTAACAGGTTTACGGGGAGGAATACTCTGTTTATCGTCCCCGGCCGCCAATCCTTTACCTGCTTTAGGGGCCAGTGGTGAGTTACCTGAGAAGCTGAAGTATCCGGCAGCGCTTTGTACAGGGTGTCTTTTCGCATAAAGCACTGGGCGGATCACTCTGAAAGCAGAAAAAGAGGCAATACTTTCACTGTCAGTTAGCTATAATACCGGGCACTTAATTGATGTCATTGAAGGAATTAAACGATGAGTCTGAACCTGGTCGAGGCAGGAAAAGATCTGCCAGAAGATATTTATGTAATCATTGAAATCCCGGCAAACGCTGACCCGATCAAATATGAAGTTGATAAAGAGTCAGGCGCTCTGTTTGTTGACCGTTTCATGTCTACCGCCATGTTCTACCCATGTAACTACGGTTACATCAATAATACCCTGTCACTGGATGGTGACCCGGTAGACGTTCTGGTTCCTACACCTTACCCGTTAGAGCATGGCTCAGTGATCCGTTGCCGTCCGGTCGGCGTTCTGAAAATGACCGACGAATCCGGTGAAGATGCAAAAGTCGTTGCTG
The DNA here is from genome assembly GCF_002345795.1 of Tatumella sp. UBA2305. NCBI lineage: Bacteria > Pseudomonadati > Pseudomonadota > Gammaproteobacteria > Enterobacterales > Erwiniaceae > Tatumella > Tatumella sp. UBA2305. The sequence continues at coordinate 58,809 of NZ_DDVT01000014.1, read as the reverse complement.
TTCCTCACAGCAAACTGACCAAAGAATACGATCACGTGAAAGATGTGACCGACTTACCGGAGTTACTGCGTGCGCAGATCACCCATTTCTTTGAACACTATAAAGATCTGGAAAAAGGTAAGTGGGTAAAAGTTGACGGATGGGCCGATGCGGCTGCAGCGAAAGCAGAAATCGTCTCTTCTTTCGAACGTGCGAAAAAGTAATCTGCTGCCTTGCGGATAAAAAAACGCCGTCTGTCTCAGACGGCGTTTTTTATTTATGACAACTCTTCATCCCTTTTTAGCCAGTCGCCGCTCTTAATCTGCAGACGACCCGCCACCGGGCGCTGATAGATATACATCCATGCAGTACCGTAGGGTGTGGACAGTAACTGACGCTTGTACTCTCCCCCCCTGGTACGTAACGCATCCAGCTCACCGAGTGTCGTGGCATCAATCCGATACACTTCACAATAAACACTTCCCTGCCCGGCAACCACGCCAGGATAAAGGCCGAGATTATACAGATCGTAACCTTCGACCTGATAATCTCCTAACCACTGCGCATTGGTCATCCAATGACTGTTTCCTTGTTTGCGCCTTAAACTGCCATAGACGATTATTCGCATTGCTAAAACTCAAACTGATAAAGCAAATCGAGCGCCTGATCGACACCAGACACCGCTTCCAAATAGAGTTTAGGCATCAGCCGGTAGCGCAGTGTTAAGGTAGCCAGAGAATCAAATAATCCGACACCATATTTCACCTGCAGCCCTGGCAGGACATAACCGCTGACCTGCACCTGCTGACTATCACCGACTCCTGCAGTATCGAGAGAAAGATTACTCACACCGAAGGTTTCGCCAATTTTGCCCATGACCTGACCACTTTGAGCAACCCCTAACCCAACCAGTGCCGATGTCAGTGCATTGCTGTCACCGTCACTGCCAAGTCCTTGCCCGCGTAATAAGTAAGACAGCGCTTCCTGTTGAGACATCGTCGGGTCGGAGAACACTTCAACTTTAGGTTCATCAGCCAGACCAGTCACACGAATCCCCGCGGTCACACTATCTTCTGTCGCATCAGGGTTGCGGATAGCTTCCAGATTGACATACGGCTGATCCGGCGGACCGGAGAACTGTAACTGTCCTTTGCGTACCAGCAGATCCTGACCATATGCATGGAAGCGTCCTGACGGGATATTAATCTGTCCATTCAGTCCTAGTCCATTCTTATCCTGTATTACTTTTAAATCCCCGGTCAGACGGGCATTCAGACCAAAAGCAGACAGCCGGACATTATCCCCTACATGTATGATTAAATTACTGTTTATCGGAATTGATGCGGTTTTAGGCTGAATCGGCTTCAGATTATCATCCAGCATCACTTCATCAGAAGAAACACCTACAGCGCTCTCCGGGACCTGTTGTACGGTAATTCTTGCCCAGGGGACATCCACTTTACCGTCCAGATTGAAAGCCGATGGCGTGGCCTCAAATACCAGGTCCGGCGAGACATCCATCCTGACCATTGGCGGGACAGTCACCCGGACTTTTTCACCTTTGGCGGCGATCCGCGCCCGCCAGTTATCCAGCTGAGCCCAGTCGGCATTACCTGTCAGATTCAGAGAACCCTGTCGGGTCTGGATCTGTCCCTGCAGGGTCGAGCTGACTCCGGAGAATATCAGTTTCAGGTTTGCTGCGGTCATCTCTACCGGCATAAAATTGCCGCTTAGCACCATGTCAGTTAAGGCCGTCTGGCCGAATACCCGTGGATTTTGCAGATTACCGGCCAGCCGCAACTGACTATTCAGCATCCCCTTAATCTGTTCACCTTTCGCCAGGGCCGGATTAAACATTGCCAGTGACAGGTTAGCAATATTGACCGTACCACTGAGGTTACGCACCTTCTGTGGATCATTAATCAGAATGTTGCCGTCCAGTTGCCCATTATTGGCAATCTTCACCAGCCATCCCAGTTGGGCTTTACCCCCTACCAGTGAGGCTTTCAGGTTCAAAACATCAAAGGCGATCGGTAAAATATTGCCCTGAACATTCTGTTTTACCTCAACACCTTTACCGGTCAGGGTGACATTACCGGTAGGCAAGCCACCGGCCGCCGTCCAGTTCACCCGGGCATCACCACTAAATACCCCTTTAAGCTGGGTATCTGCCGGCAATACCGGCTTAAGCATCGCCAAATCGAAACGACTCAGTTGAATGCGTGCATGCCCGTCAGCACCCGCTACCACCGGTTCCGGAATACAAATCTGCGCATTCGGATTCAGCCAGCAATGGGGACCTACCGTAATGGTTTTCTGCACATTTTTATAATCCAGGCTGATGGCCTTACTTAGCCGCCACTCGCCCACAGGAGTGTCAAACCGTGTATTGCTGAGAGCGCCCTGCCAGCGTTGGGTCTGCCGGTCAAAACTCCCGTTTAGTTGCAATTGACCCGACACCGGTTCGCCTGCCACCGTCAGCTTCAGTTGGTGCTGTTTTTCGCTGCCACTGGCATCGAGCACAATACTGCTAATTTTTAATGCCGCCTGTTGTAGCTGCGAGACACGTAATGCCAGCTTACCGGCAATTTGCTGTGCCGAACTGACATTCCCTTTCAGGCTAAAGCTGCCGATACTCAGTTGCTGCCAACGCAGACCACGACCATTAAGATCGGCTTGCAGTTCCGGCTGTTGCAGCGTACCGCGGGCATTAATTGCTCCTGTCACTACTCCACCCAGTCCTGGCAGAGCATTGTTAAGGTGTGAGGCATCGATAGTAGCATCAAGGTTAATTTTATCGGCCAGGGTACCTTTCACCTCCAGCCGGTTTTGCCCCAGCAACAGGCTGATCCCCGGGATATTCCACTGGTTGTAGCTATTGCCGTAAAGCGAACCTTTTACGTTTACCGCATTCTGTTTCACATTACCGGTCAGCGAGAGTGATGGCACCCGAACCTGCCAGCTACCGCCATAAAGACTGCCGCGGGTCGTCATACTACCGTCAAGTTTCGCCGGCCAGTCCGGATACTGTTTAGTGGTATTAATGCCGCTCAGTGTCAGCTGGCTGTTCCAGCTAATCGCTTTGGTCCAGTCCACCAGCGCATGAAGATCAACATTGCCCTGTAACGCAGACACCCGTAACTTATCCAGAGAGAACTGATCGGTATTCCCTTTACCATCGAGGGCAATATCTGCAGGGGGTATGGAGCTACCGGACACCGAGGTCCGTAATGAGATGGTATAATCCGTCGCTTTACCCCCCGTATTCAGCGCCAGGTTTTTCACCAGCCAGTCAGCCTGACCCGTCAGCGGCCAGCGCAACTGAGAACTGTTAAGAGATAACGAGAACGGCAGCCCGGTCACTGCTGGCTGAGCCATTGCCTTCAACTGAGCCTTCACCGGTCCGGAAAGATTAAGATTCAGACTGACTTGTTTTTTGGCCGCTCCCTGCATCACCAGCTTCACTTTCTGGCCTTTCACCGGGTCCATATTGACATCACTGTTCAGTGTCAGATTCAGCGGCCAGTCACCACTCAGGGTCGCCTGACCGGTCACACTGAGTATTCCCTGCTGAGCATTCACTTTCAGGGTTTGTAAATCCACCTTATTATCGACGGCCTGAGCTTTCAGTAGCAGTTGGTTGACAGTGAGATCGGTATCCCCGGTCAGGCGCAGGTTTTCCCCGCGGATCTCTTCAATAGTCAGATCCAGCGGTAAACGAAACTCAGGCAGATTCAGTAATGGTTTAGCAAACAACGCTCTCAGCATCTCTGACGGTGATTGTTCCGGTACCGGCTGAGGTTTCGTCGTTGCGGTTTTCGGCTCTGAAGCCGCAGGATCATCGGTGCCGTTCGCAGCGGTTGCTGTCGGAGTTGTGGGTTGCCCTGCTGTCGCAGCAACATTCTGCTTCAGCTTATCCGTCTGTTTAGCCACTGCTTCTTCAGAAGCCTTTTGAGTAGTCGCTTTCGCTTTGGGTAGTGCCAGCAGCAGATCGGCGATTTTGGTCGGTGTCAGCGTTAGCTGACGCCCCTGCCAGTTAAGCCCGGTAGAGAAACTTCCAAGGGCAATTGCAGTATCATCAATTTTGACACTGACATTATCTAAACCAAGATGCCGCAATATAATGGGATAAGGTGTGGAGATATCCCCGCTACTGCTCTCTTCTTCCGGTTTCTGTGGCGAGGCGGGAGCCATCTGACTACTGTCCACCACCACGCTGACATCTTTCAGAGAAATATCGTTAACACAGACTGAAGAGTGCAGCAGGCATGAAGCATCCAGCGACAGGTGCAGTTCATCACCGGACACACTCACCCCGGGCATCTGGTATCTCAGCCCTTTGAGAGTAAGGTTGCTCCAGCCACCTTCTACCTGCTGTATTTGCAGCCCGGGCACCCAGCGAGCGGCACTGTTAAGCACCAGATGCAGGCCGGGTGCTGTACCAATCAGAAAACCCACCACCATCAGCAGCAGCAATAAAAATATCAGGATCCCTGTCAGGACTTTCTTCCATCGCGTCATAGTTCCGGCCCCAGCCCTATATAAAACTGTACTCCGTGATTATCTTTATCACCCACCGGGGCGGCGATATCCAGTTTGATAGGGCCCACAGGAGACGCCCAGCGGATACCAAATCCGGTCCCGGTTTTAATATCTGTATCTTTAAAATTATTCACCGCTTCACCAGAGTCAACGAACACCGCCCCCCACCATTTCCCGGTGAAGTTGTACTGATATTCAATTGAGCCGGTAGCCATCTTCGAAGCCCCGGTCAGCTTGCCGTCTGAATCACGTGGCGAAACTCCCTGATATTTATAACCCCGGATACTGCGATCCCCCCCGGCGAAAAAGCGCAAATCAGGAGGTATACGTTCAAAGTCACTGGTTTCTATCCAGCCAAAGTTGCCACGGAAAACAAAACGATGTTTTTCCGCCAGCGAGCGGATCCAGACATTTTGTGCCTGAAAAATAACAAAATTAACGTCTGATGCCCAGGTAGTGTCAGACACATCGACCGAATAGCGCTGAGAATCGCCCCAGGTCGGCATCATCCCGCCGCGCGAACGGGTTCGGTTAACACTCACCCCGGGATAGATCAGCATAGTCTTATCTGAAACGCTACCCTGGGTATAGTTGTCCAGACTCCAGCGTAAATTGAGCGCTTTTTGCCAGCCCGACTTATTTTCCCAGTAACGGGAAACCGCCAGCGTCGAGGTGTCTGATTTGGTATCATTCAGGTCAATACGCTTTAAGCCCCCCTGCAACAGATAATATTGCTCCAGCGGGCTTTTCAGTAATGGGATCTTGTAACTCGTGTCCAGCTGTTGCTCAGGCTGTGACAGGTAAGTGTTAACCGACAGACTGTGACCGTATTCATTAACCCAGGGTCGTTTCCAGCTTGCTTTAACATGCGGTCCGACATCGGTGGAATAGCCGATACCAGTCTCCACCGAGTTTTTAACCGCCGGAGTTAACGCTGCATTTATTGGCAAAACTTTAGTGGTATGAGCTTTATCAAACTCAGGAGCGGCCACGACTGAGCTGAACCAGCCCGTAGCAGATAACTGGCGGTTTAATTCCGCCAAATCAGAAGAACTGTAATAATCACCTTTATGGAAAGGGATCAGCTTGCGCAGATATTCTTCACGAATATTCGAGCCTTCAAAGCTGACATCTCCGAAGCGATAACGCGGCCCACTGTCATAATCGAGATCCCAGAAAGCCTCATGCCGGTCAACCGAAACACCCAGCTGGCTTTTTTTGAACTCACCGTCAAAGTAGCCTTTGCGCATGGCGATACTGGAAAAACCGCTTTTAAAACTGTCGTATTGTCCGTGATTCAGTACAGTCCCATTTTTCGGCCGCCCTTTATTCACCCACTGAGTGTAATCAGGATCTTTGCTGCCAGCCCCTTCGACCAAAATGGTACTGCCGGCAATTTTCACCGGGGGTCCTGCATCCACATTCACACGGATAACCGTATTTTTACCTGCCAACGCGCCAGGTGGTGTTGGGAAGGTGATTTCCGGCTGGTAATAGCCTAATGCTCTGAGACTCTCTTTAATCGAGTCGGTCAGGCGAGCCTCAAAACGAGTGTCATTGGAGACTTCTTCACTAGCTATTGCCGCCAGGCGAATCCGGACATTGTTTTGTAATTCGCCTGAAAGCCCTGTCAGCTGCAACTTAACAGTTGCAGCGGGAAGCGAAGGGGCTGCCAAAAGCAATACCGTCACACTATATAGCGATAAACGTAGACGTGGCACGCAAACTCCTGTTAATACCGGCCGTTTTCCCGGAGTCATCGCCCGGAATATATTTAAATACCTTATCTACAGCGTAGTCGTCCATCCGGCCCCGGGGGAAAAAACAACAAAAAAAGATAAAAATAACAGACTCATTGGGTATTGTCGGTAAATGCATCAATTAACACAACACCCATAGTAAGATAAAAAACCAATCCAGCAATTTTAAGCTGCAAAGTCACCCAAGAAGCTAAGATAAAAAACTGCCATTTTTCCTTTAACGATACATTCCCCTGGTGATGAAAAATTGTTCACCTTTCCCTCTGGCGGCGTCTCTGTGGCTGCTGTTATAATCGGCGCTCAGGAAAACCTGAATCGTTTCTGTCTGAGAGGTACGCTATTGAGCTGCCGGACAGACATTTTTGGCGCGGATAGCCGGTGTGGCCTTAATGCCATACGTGGATGTTTCTGTTGCCCACGCCAAAAATGACAAAAGTATAAAAATTGGACCTTTTATGTTAGATAGCTTATTTGTCATCTTATTACTGATAGTGATCAGTTCCTTCTTCTCTCTGTCTGAAATTTCGCTGGCAGCCGCCCGCAAAATTAAACTCAAATTACTGGCAGATGAAGGAGATGTGCGGGCGCAACATATCCTGAAAATGCAGGAATCGCCGGGCATGTTCTTCACCGTGGTACAGATTGGCCTGAATGCCGTCGCCATTCTTGGCGGTATCGTCGGCGATGCTGCGTTTTCTCCGGCCTTTAACTCGCTGTTTTTGCGTTTTTTCTCGCCGGAAATTGCCGACCAACTGAGCTTTATCTGCTCCTTTACCATCGTCACCAGTTTGTTCATTCTGTTTGCTGACCTGACACCGAAACGCATCGGTATGATTGCGCCGGAAGCAATCGCCCTGCGGATCATCCACCCAATGCGTTTTTGCCTGATGGTATTTCGCCCGCTGGTGTGGTTCTTCAACGGCATGGCGAACAATATATTCCGCCTGTTCAAAATACCGATGGTCCGTAAAGATGACATCACTCCTGATGATATCTATGCGGTGGTAGAAGCTGGTGCTCTTGCAGGGGTGCTCCGTAAGCAGGAACATGAACTTATCGAGAACGTATTTGAACTGGAATCACGTACTGTTCCATCGTCGATGACCTCCCGTGAAAATATTGTCTGGTTCGATCTGAACGAAGATGAAGCCACCCTGAAGTCGAAAATTGCACGCCATCCGCATTCAAAATTTTTGGTCTGCAACAACGATATTGACCATATAATCGGTTATGTCGATTCCAAAGAGTTATTGTTACGTGTACTCGGCAACCAGAGCCTGACCCTCAACAGTGGGGTGCAGATCCGCTCGGCACTGATAGTCCCGGATACCCTGACCCTGTCAGAAGCGCTGGAAAGTTTTAAATCAGCAGGTGAAGACTTTGCAGTCATTATGAATGAATATGCGTTGGTCGTGGGTATCATCACCCTGAATGATGTGATGACAACTCTGATGGGAGACCTGGTAGGCCAGGGCTTTGAAGAACAAATTGTCGCCAGAGATGCAAATTCATGGTTAGTTGAGGGTGGTACGCCTATCGACGATGTGATGCGGGTATTGCATATCGATGAGTTCCCGCATAACGGTAATTACGAAACCATCGGTGGCTTTATGATGTATATGCTGAGGAAAATACCGAAACGGACTGACTTTGTGATGTTCTCAGGCTATAAGTTCGAAGTGGTGGATATCGACAGCTATCGTATCGATCAACTACTGGTCACGAGGATAGACGAGCGACCTGCCGTTGTGGCTCCGGCGGGAACCGTGGTTGCTGAAGAGAGTACGACGGGCAACTAAACCCATAATCAGGGCGCCTGACGGCGCCCTGGCTTTTTTAACGATATTCTGCCTGTAAGCGCAGTACCAGCCGGTTAATCTCCGACATCACATTCAGTTGCTGCTTATCTTTTACAGACGGCAGTAACAGCCTGCCTTTATCGAAGTCAAAAGCCCCTATACCAGAAATATACAAACTGCCTTTAAATAACGTTTTGACGTATTTAGCGATTTGCAGAGGGTTATATCGCTGAAAAATCTTCATCCTTATGATCCTTACTTGCTGATGCCCTGACAGTCAGAGATCCATTAGCGGATTTCACTGTTATGACCACAACTTACTAAAAAAGTGCCCCACCGCTCAATCAGATAAACCACAAAATCATCATGGAATAGTCTTATATTTTGTATATTTATTATAATACAGTATAAAACCAATATCTGTGCAGTATCACACAAATCATTAACAACTGGTGAGCGCGTATCATGCAGGGAATATATTTCAGTAAAATGAAACAAGGATAAAATAGCAGGTAAGCGGTGCAGTTAAAGACCGGGTAAGGCAGTGTTCGCGGCAGATAACGAGGTTAAAGAAATATTTCTGCCGCACAAAAAACCACAACATCACACCCGCGAGGCCCCTGGCGTCTGCTGTTTTCCTGTGTTTTGAGCCTCTGCGGTAAGCGAAAGCAGCAGTTTATTCCGGGTAAACAGTGATTATCAGAACAGACTAACGCGAAAACCAGGGTTCAGGAACGACTCCCGGGGTGTGTAATCCAGCGTTTTTCCGGCCCAGTCCGTCACATGGGCTCCAGCCGCTTTTGCCACGGCATGGCCTGCTCCGGTATCCCAGATATTGGTGGGCCCGAAACGCGGGTAGAGCTGGGCCTTACCTTCAGCCACCAGGCAAAATTTCAGCGAAGACCCCACCGAAACGGTTTGATGTTCACCCAGCTGGCTAAGGTACTCTTTCAACTCGCTGTCAGCATCCGCATGCGAGCGGCTGACAACCACCAGCGGAGGGCTGGCCTGCTGAACATGAATCTGGCTGCGAACCCCCAGCTCTTCTTTCCACGCCTTACCCTCAGCAGCAAAATACATCAGATCACTGGCAGGTGCATAAACGACCCCCGCGACGGGTTCACCCTGTTCAATCAGAGCGATATTCACGGTAAATTCACCATTACGACGGATAAACTCTTTAGTACCATCCAGCGGATCAACCAGCCAGTAGCGCTGCCATTGCTTACGCTCTTCCCAGGAGACCGGGGACTCTTCCGACAATACCGGAATGTCCGGGGTCAGTTCCGATAACCCATCGAGGATCACATGATGAGCAGCAATATCCGCCGCGGTGACCGGTGAGTTATCCGCTTTGTGCAAAACTTCGGCGGGCTGGCTGGCATCATAGATCTGCATAATTTCCGCCCCGGCCGCTCTCGCCAACTGGCAAAGTTGTTCCAGCATGATTCACCTCGTTACAATCGGCATCCCGTGACAGAGATGCATCATTAATTTCAGTTTTTCAGTGTAACGTATTTTTCAGGGCGTGCAGAAGGCTGTTGATTGCAAAAGCCCGTGCTCCAATCCCCTTATATCGGCTGTATCACTAAATTTAAGCCAAAAAAAACCGGCACATCGGCCGGTTTATACTGAGCATTAGAATTACAGGATTTCCAGTAACTCAACTTCAAAGACCAGTGTGCTTAGCGGAGGAATCGATGCACCTGCGCCACGCTCACCATAAGCCAGCTGCTGAGGGATCACCAGTTCCCACTTCGAGCCTACCGGCATCAGGGTTAATGCTTCGATCCATCCAGCGATAACACCGCTGACCGGGAATTCAGCCGGTTCGCCACGCTGCACTGAGCTGTCGAATACCGTGCCATCGATCAGTTTACCGGTATAATGAACACGAACCCTGTCCTGACGTGAAGGAATAGGGCCCTCGCCCTGAGTCAGTACGCGAAATTGCAGACCAGATTCGGTGCTGCTGACACCTTCACGCTGGCGGTTCTCTTCAAGGTATTTCAGACCTTCGGCAGCCATCACCTGAGTACGTTCCTGACGTACGGCCTCAGCACGCTCATGAACTTCGCGCAGTGCACGGTGTACGACGTCCACAGGGACAGCCGGCGAGTTTCCTTCCAGAGCATCACGCAGACCGGCCAGTAAGGCTTCAGGCTGTAATCCCTGTAATCCTGATTCCAACAGCTGCTGCCCAACCTGCAGTCCAATACCGTAACTTGCCTGCGCTTCAACGCTATCAAAAGAAAGAGTCGTCATTTCCTGTTCCTGTTTTATCCTGGATAATTGAGACGGCAGCATAACAGCGCACGGCTCCGGGGTAAAACCGAACCTGCAACTGGTGACTTTTTTTTCTGAAAGAGAAACAATAGCAGGCATAAAGTGCAACTATCTGCGGGTCTGCTATAAACAATAGGTCAGAGTCGTAACGCAACAATCATTCGCCGTATAATAAGAGAGAGTACAAATGGGCCATTTTGCCCGCCGTCAGCACCCTACTATCCGAAGTCGCGTTGCAGATGCCATCAGGGCTATACAGCCCCATAGCCTGCGCCGTTTGTTCACTTCGTCAGAGGAAACAAGTATGCGGAAACAGGAAAATACCGCCGGCCAGTCTTCCCTTCTTAGTTCTGTCCGGCATTGGCCCCGGAAATTGCACTGGATGGATCCTCTGCCACTCAGCCATCGCTGGGGAATTTTTGCCGGCCTGATGCTGGTAGTCATCGGTTTTTTATTGCCAGGTCAGTCACAGCAGTTTCCGGTACAACGGCCGCTGAATCACAACTCAACAGTGATGCAGGCACAACTGGATAACAGCAGCGACAGCTCATCCTCTGTTCCGGCTCCGTCGTCAGATGACCCGCAGGGACAATGGCACAACTATCAGATAGCCGAAGGACAGACACTGGCCCAGTTATTCAGAGACAACAATTTGCCGGTCAGTGATGTGTTTGCGATGGCCAATGTTGAAGGGGCGGATAAACCGCTCAGTAATTTACAGACAGGTCAACAAATCCGGTTGCGAATCAATGCCAGAGGTACAGTCACCGGATTAACCCTTAACGGTAGCAACGGACCGGTGCTGTTTGTCCGTCAGAGTAACGGCAGTTTTATCCAGGCCCAGTAAAATCAGCGTGCGTCCGGCCTGGTCCGGCAAACGACAGAAACAAAAACGCCGGCATAACGCCGGCGTTTTTGTTGCACTGCAAATTAAGCAGCAGCAACGACATTAATCACCAGTTTAGCAACAACGTCGCTGTGAACCTGGAAATTAACTTCGTATTCACCGACAGAGCGCAGAACGCCTTCCGGTAAACGCACTTCGCTTTTAGCAACTTCAACGCCAGCCGCATTCACTGCGTCAGCGATGTCGCGTGCGCCGATAGAACCAAACAGTCTGCCACCGTCACCGGCTTTAGAATTGATGGTTACAGTACCCAGTGCATTGATTTTCTCTGCACGGGCGTTGGCAGCAGCCTGAGTTTCAGCTTGTTTAGCTTCCAGCTCAGCACGACGAGCTTCGAAAAACTCGATGTTGGTTTTGGTTGCAGGGACAGCTTTACCCTGTGGAACCAGGAAGTTACGAGCATAGCCCGATTTTACGTTAACCTGATCACCCAGGTTACCCAGGTTTGTTACTTTATCAAGCAGAATAACTTGCATTACCTTATCCTCTCAAAGTCGTTAATGGACAGTGGCCGATTACTGATGACGATCAGTGTACGGCAGCAGAGACAGGTAGCGCGCGCGCTTGATAGCACGGGCCAGCTGACGCTGGTATTTTGCGCGAGTACCGGTAATACGGCTCGGTACAATTTTGCCACTTTCAGTGATGTAGTTTTTCAGCGTTGCGATATCTTTATAATCGATCTCTTGAACGCCTTCCGCGGTGAAACGGCAGAACTTGCGACGACGGAAATAACGTGCCATTAGGCTAGTCTCCAGAATCTATCAATTCAATCTGCTCGGCATGTAACACTATTCTGCTTTGTCCTGTTTTTGCCTGATGACAATGCAGGAAACCGTCAAGAATGAGTGACGTGCCGACCGTTATATGTTGAGTAATCTGCAGATGTTCAGTACCACTGATAATGACAGGGATACGACACCGTGCATGCCGGGATAATCCGGCTTCCTCCTGCAGTGACTGGTGCTCAAGCACGAACTGACAGTGAGGAATTCCTGAGGGGCTGGTCTTTCTGACAACATTGCCACAGACAGTGCCGGACAAGCGCAGATGATTAGCCACCGTCATGGATTACTCTTCAGAATCCTCAGCATCTGAGTCATCAGAGGTTTCGTTAGCAAAGTCTTCACGACGATCACGACGTTCTTCTTTTGCTTTAACCATTGGTGACGCTTCAGTTACCGCGTTTTTAACGCGCATAACCATGCTACGGATAACGGCGTCGTTGAAGCGGAAGTTAGTTTCCAGCTCATCGATAACACTCTGCGGTGCTTCAACGTTCAGCAGAACGTAGTGTGCTTTATGCAGTTTGTTGATCGGGTAAGCCAGCTGACGGCGACCCCAGTCTTCCAGACGGTGGATCGTGCCTTCAGCACCGGTGATAGCACCAGTGTAACGCTCGATCATACCTGGAACCTGCTCGCTCTGGTCAGGATGGACCATAAATACGATTTCGTAATGACGCATCGGTTGCTCCTTACGGATTATTCAGCCTCCTGTCAGGGTCAGCCGCGGCCCATGGAAGCAAGGAACGTTTTTAAGTGCGGCTGAAAAATTGACGCGTAATAATACTGGCCGGGCGGGTGAAACTCAAGCAAATAAATCAGACCAACGACAGAAAACAGGTGACTGGTCGACAACAAGCGGCTGACGGTCAGGCTTAAGCCACATCATTACAGGACACGCAGTTCCGTAAATCTTCCCTGCAGGCCACCATAAGCAACGCCATCAGGTGAACAACGCGCCAACGTGCTATGATTTCCGGATCACCCACAACAATTCAGAAATGGCTACTGACTAAACAGGAGTAAGTGATGAATATGACATTCCGTAAAGCCTGTGCTGTCGCACTGCTCTCTGCGACTACCCTGCCCGTTGTTGCACAACCACTGCCAGGCCTCAGTTCCCTTATCGATAGCCAGCAAGGTCGCCGGGCCTTTTCACAGCTGATTGCCGGGCAGCATTTACCGGGCTGGGTAAAGAAAGGAGGAGTCGAAACGCCGATGCAGGAAGTGACTCTCAACAATACCACTTACCAGGTTTACTACAGTTGCAAACCTCATGATTGTGCCGCGGAACGTTTTGCCCTGATCTATTCACCGGCAGACAATAGCATGAGCGGATTATGGTCGCGTAATGATGAAAAACATCACAAAGAACAACTGCGATGGTTAAATATCAGTGATAAGTTTTCCGTGGATGGCAAGACCGTACTTTATGCAGCCATTAGCGGTAGTCTGGCTAATCATCCGCATGACTTTAATTTTTCTAACCAAAACTGAGTCCACTTTTCCACCGTGCGGCAGCAGATTCCTGCGGCCGCTATTGGATATCCGCAAGCCACACTGTGATTGCTGCCATTTGTTCTGCCAGGGTGAATGATAAAATGCCGCTACGTGTACTGTTCCTGTTTTCTGCGCTACTGCTGAGTAGCTGTGCTCTGGTCAATCCCACGCCGGTGCCACGTCCTCCGCTAAAGCCTTATGCCCAGGAACTGAGTCTGGCCCAGACGCTGGATTTGTGTAAAACAGCCAATGTGCACGTCACTGTGTACGGCTCGCCGGATGATGCCGAACGGACAATTTATGCCATGGCTAATCAGGCCGGAGTTCGCTGGTATCGGATTATTATGGTGAGTGACACGGTGGTACCAGGCAGGTGGTACAGTGAGGCAATCTTTTACAGTACTCAGCCCACAACCCGCAATGTCGGAAGCACAACGGGCGGGGGCTGCTAATCAGGAAGTCTGGCGCTGGCGCACGGCTTCAAACAGACAAACGCCGGTGGCGACCGATACATTCAGTGACGATACGCTGCCTGACATAGGAATACTGATCAGTTCATCACAATGCTCGCGGGTCAGGCGGCGCATACCATCGCCTTCTGCCCCCATCACCAGTGCCATCGGCCCGGTCATTTTACTTTGATACAGGTTGTGGTCTGCTTCACCCGCAGTCCCCACAATCCAGACGTTATACTCCTGAAGCAGACGCATGGTGCGTGCCAGATTGGTGACCCGAATCAATGGCACAGACTCTGCGGCACCACTGGCTACCTTTTTGGCGGTCGCATTCAGTGAAGCGGAGCGATCTTTCGGTACTATCACCGCGTGAACTCCGGCAGCATCAGCACTCCGCAGACAAGCACCAAGGTTATGCGGGTCAGTCACGCCATCCAGAATCAACAAAAATGGCTGTTCGATTTTTTCCAACAGATCGGGAAGATCCCCTTCCTGATAATGGCGGCCGGGTTTCACATTAGCAATGATCCCCTGATGTACCGCCCCTTCGGCTTTGCTGTCCAACCACTGACGCGTAGCCACCTGCACCACAATACCCTGACCTTCCAGTGCTGTGACCAACGGCTGCAGACGACGATCATCGCGTCCTTTCAGAATAAATACTTCCTGAAAACGTTGTGGATCACGCTCCAGTAAGGCCTCGACGGCATGAATACCAAAAATAATTTCGCTCATAACTCAGTTCAATGGTTGGACGTTGAATAACAGACATCTGTCGGGGGAGCGACAGATGTCCTGGAATAAAGGCCGTTAGTCAGCTTTTTTAGCCGCCGACTTTTCCTTTTTAGCTGCACGTTTCGCTTTAGTGGCAGCGGCGATTTTACGTGTTTTCTCCGAGACTTTTTTGACTTTCTTTACCGGAGCCTCAGCATTACTGCTGTTTTGCGTGGTTTTCTTTTTTGAACCGCGCTTTTTTGCCGGTTTCTTACTCTCAGTCCGGAAAGCACTGTCTGGCTCGAAGTTAGCCGCAGAACGGACTGCACGACGACGTTTACCGGCAGCCCCGGCGGTGGACGTTTTTTTCGCTTTTTCGCGGGCGGTTTTACCTGCCCCACGGGGCTGACGCTGGCTCGAGACTAACGCAAAGTCTATCTTACGTTCATCCATATGCACGGCTTCAACCCGAACTTCGACAATATCGCCCAGCCGGTAGGTATGAGCACCGGACTCACCGATCAATCGCTGCCCAATAGCATCAAACCGGTAGTAGTCATTATCCAGCGTCGAAACATGCACCAGACCATCGATAAACAGATCATCCAGCCGTACGAAGAAACCAAACCCGGTGACACTGGAGATAACACCGTTGAAGGTATTACCGACCTGGTCCTGCATAAAATCACATTTCAGCCAGTCAGCGACATCACGGGTCGCTTCATCAGCACGACGTTCAGTCATAGAACAGTGCTGACCCAGTTGTAGCATCTGTTGCAGATCGTAATGGTACCCCCCGGTCGGAGTCGTATTCCCTTCCAGTTCACCGGCATTTTTCGCCAGCAGATACTTAATCGCACGGTGCAGCAGCAAATCCGGATAACGGCGGATTGGTGAAGTGAAATGTGCGTAAGAAGTCAGGGCAAGGCCAAAATGGCCGCGGTTCTCCGGATCATAAACGGCCTGCTTCATGGAACGCAGTAGCATTGTCTGAAGCATTTCGGCATCCGGCCGATCGGAAATTTTTTCGAGTAATTCTGAGTAATCCAGAGGTGCTGGCTTAGTACCGCCGGACAGGCTGAGTCCCAGTTCGCTCAGCACAGTGCGGAAACTTTTAATGCTGTCATCAGACGGACGATCATGATCACGGAACAGTGCCGGTTCCTGATATTTTTCGACAAATTTCGCCGAGGCAATATTGGCCAGAATCATGCATTCTTCGATCAGCTTATGCGCATCATTACGGGCTGTACGTTCGACCCGCTCAATCCTGCGCTCGGCATTAAAGATAAATTTCGCTTCTTCGGTCTCAAACGAAATTCCACCACGTTGGGCCCGTGAAGTTTCCAGTACCTGATACATACGGTGTAATTCTTCCAGATCCCCGACCAGAGGCGCATATTGTTCCCGCAGCTCCGGATGGCCCTGCAGAATGCTCCACACCTTGTTATAGGTCAGACGGGCATGGGAGTTCATGACAGCTTCGTAGTGCTTATAGCCACTGAGTTTTCCTGAAGCAGAAATGGTCATTTCACAGACCATACACAGGCGATCCACCTGTGGATTCAGTGAACAAAGACCGTTAGACAGCACTTCCGGCAGCATGGGAACGACCTGAGAAGGGAAGTAGACCGAGGTTCCGCGGAGCTGTGCTTCATTGTCCAGTTCAGTGCCAGGGCGCACATAATAGCTGACATCGGCTATTGCCACCCATAACCGCCAACCACCACCACGTTTTTTCTGGCAATAGACGGCATCATCAAAATCACGGGCATCTTCACCGTCGATGGTGACCAGAGGCAGCTTGCGCAGATCAACACGACCAGCTTTGGCTTTTTCCGGGACCTGCTCGCTCATGGCGGCCATTTGCTGTTCAACAGTTTCCGGCCAACTATGGGGGATTTCATGGGTCCGCAGTGCCATATCCACTGCCAGACTGGTACCCATGGTATCGCCAAGAACCTCGATCACCCGACCAATAGCTTTGGTACGGCGGGTAGGACGTTTCTCCAGCTCCACCACTACCACCGCCCCCATCCGGGCATTAAGGGTGAACTCCGGCTCAATCAGAATATCGAAACTCAGACGGCTGTCATCCGGCACCACAAAACCAGCGCCGGCATCGACAAAATAACGCCCGACAATCTGGCTGTTACGGGGTTCAAGCACCCGTACAACCCGGGCTTCACGGCGGCCTTTACGATCAGCGCCTCCCGGCTGAGCCAGGATAACGTCGCCGTGCATGCAGAATTTCATCTGTTCGGCCGATAAATAGAGGTCGTCTTTGGAATTTTCTATCCGCAGAAAACCGTAACCATCACGGTGGCCAATAACTTTGCCACGTAACAGATCCAGACGCTCCGGTAAGGCATAGCACTGACGGCGGGTAAAAACCAACTGTCCGTCACGTTCCATGGCTCTCAGACGGCGACGCAAAGCTTCTGTCTGCTCTTCGCCACTGATATCCAGTTCGCGGGCCAGCTCTTCACGGCTGGCAGGTTTTTCCCGTTTATCTAAATGGGCAAGAATAAATTCCCTGCTAGGGATCGGATTTTCATATTTTTCCGCTTCCCGTTGCTGAAAAGGATCTTTTGACATAGGTTCCTCCAATGTCATGAATGTGTATTTACCACAGCGGCATCCGTGATAAGAATCTTATATAAATTGTCGTTATTTCGAACGATATCCGCCAGCGTATAGTTATCCAGTTCGCTCAGAAATTGTTCCATTGCACTATTTAACGCTGCTTTCAGGCGGCAAGCCGGGGTAATAGCACACTCCTCACAATTCACCAGTTGCAAAGGTTCCAGTTTCCGCACCACATCACCAAGATTAATCGCCTCTGCTGGCATTCCAAGGCGGATCCCACCATTTTTGCCCCTGCTGGCACGGACAAAGCCTTCACGACTTAACTGATTAATAATTTTAACCATATGGTGCCGCGAAACACCATAGACATCCGTCACCTCCGTGATACTGGTCATCCGGTGTTCCGGTAACGCCGCCATAAAGATGAGTGCCCGTAGGCCATAATCTGTAAAGCTGGTGAGCTGCACTGTTCCCTCGTCGTTTCTGCCGGACAAAAACTGTGTAGTGATTAAGAGAAAACCTCTGTCTACTGATAATAAACCAGAGCGCGGGGTTACGGAGAATTATTTAAAAAACCGGAGAACCAGGTCAGCAAACGGGGAGAAAGGAAAATGCTGGCAGGAAAGACAAAGGCCGGAAATATTCCGGCCTGAGTATGATTATGCATCAAACGGGTCGCGCAAAATCATAGTTTCACTGCGGTCAGGACCGGTTGAAATAATATCAACCGGAACGCCAGTCAGTTCTTCAATACGGCGGATGTAATCATGTGCTGCTTTTGGCAGACCTTCCGGTGTTTTCACACCAAAAGTACTTTCACTCCAGCCAGGCATGGTCTCATAAATGGGTTCAATCCCTTCCCAGCGTTCAGCAGCCAGTGGCGTGGTTGTGACTTCACGGCCATCCGGCATCCGGTAACCGACACAGATTTTCACGGTTTCCAGGCCATCCAGCACATCCAGCTTGGTCAGACAGAAACCAGACAGAGAGTTGATTTGCACTGCACGGCGTACCGCAACCGCATCCAGCCAGCCGGTACGACGACGGCGGCCAGTAGTTGCACCAAATTCGTTACCTTTTTGACCCAGGAACTCACCGATGTCATCAAACAGTTCTGTCGGGAACGGACCTGCACCCACACGGGTAGAGTATGCTTTCACGATACCCAGTACATAGTCAACATAACGTGGACCCAGGCCTGAACCGGTCGCCACGCCACCTGCGGTGGTGTTAGAAGAAGTGACATACGGGTAAGTGCCGTGGTCGATATCCAGCAGTGTCCCTTGAGCGCCTTCGAACATCACCAGATCACCGCGTTTACGCGCATTATCCAGCAGTTCAGAAACATCCACCACCATACCGGTCAGGATATCAGCAATCGCCAGCACATCATTCAGGACAGTCTGATAATCAACCGCTTCCGCTTTGTAGTAGTTCACCAGCTGGAAATTGTAATACTCAACAATCTCTTTCAGCTTGATGGCGAAAGTCTCTTTATCGAACAGATCGCCAACACGCAGACCACGACGGGCAACTTTATCTTCATAAGCAGGACCAATGCCACGTCCGGTGGTACCAATGGCTTTATCCCCACGCGCTTTTTCACGGGCCAGGTCCATCGCAACATGGTATTGCAGAATTAACGGGCAGGCTTCAGATAACAGCAGACGTTCGCGTACCGGTATCCCGCGATCTTCCAGGCCTTTCATCTCTTTCATCAGAGCTTCAGGTGACAACACTACGCCGTTACCAATAATACTGGTGACGTTTTCACGCAGAATACCTGATGGAATTAAGTGGAGGACGGTTTTTTCACCGTTGATGACAAGTGTATGGCCTGCATTGTGGCCACCCTGATAGCGAACAACATATTTCGCACGTTCAGTCAGAAGATCTACGATTTTACCTTTGCCTTCGTCACCCCATTGGGTGCCAAGTACGACGACGTTCTTACCCATTTTCCAAAACCACCGATTGCTTAAAAAAGGATTCTACCATCTGAAAACCGCTCTTTCAGCATTTTTAGCATACGATTGCGCACTTTTTTTGCCCGATTTTTGCCCGGTAGCACAAAACTCAGTCAGGCCGGTCTGTTCCGCGAAAAGTTTACCGGGTCACCATGTAATAGATAACAATACCCGCGACCACCAGACCGCCGCCAAACCGTCGCAGCATGGTGTCCGGGAGTTTAGTCATAGCCGCGATAAATTTTCGCCATGCCCCGGGATAGAGCATCGGCCCCAGGCCTTCCAGCACTAATACCAGTGCTAACGCCATCCAGACTGTTGTATTCATTTCTGATATTCCATAAAAAAGGCCGGCTAACGCCGGCCTGCCATGATTAATCGCTGATTAATGTGCCGCCGCAGCCGGGGGTTTCATAAAACGCAGGAAATCGTTATCAGGGCTCATAACAATCACGTCCTGATTCCCTTTAAAGCTGTTTTCATACGCAGTCAGACTTCTGACAAAAGAATAGAAATCCGGATCTTTACCAAAGGCATCGGCAAACAGTTTCGCTGCCTGAGCATCCCCTTCACCGCGAATAATCAGTGCCTGACGTTGTGCTTCTGCCAACGTAGTGGTGACCTGGTAGTCCGCCTGAGCACGCAGTTTTTCCGCTTCTTCCTGACCTTGTGAACGCTGGCTACGGGCGACCGATTCACGCTCTGCACGCATGCGGTTGTAGATAGCGTCCGACACTTCCGCCGGCAGATTAATCTGTTTGATCCGCACATCGACCACATCGATCCCCAGAGCGGCCATACTGTTAGGATTCACCGCAGCCACTTTTCCCTGAGTCTCCTGCTCTACCCGTGCCGCTGCACTGGCTATCGCATCATCAGCCGCCGGAGTCTGCACGTCATCATCATTACCAGCGCTGCCGGTATTCAGGGCATCACGCACATCCGTGGTCAGGCGCCCACGGGAATCAGTGACGATATCCCGCACATCCAGCCGGCCAATCTCGGAGCGCAGACGGTCACTGAACTTACGTTTCAGCAACAACTCAGCCTGGGAGATATCACCGCCGCCGGTCGCCAGATAGTAACGACTAAAATCGCTAATCCGCCACTTAATGTAGGAATCGACAATCAGGTCTTTTTTCTCTTTCGTCACAAACCGGTCGGCCTGGTTATCCATGGTTTGAATCCGGGCATCCAGTGTCTTAACCGTCTCAAAGAAAGGCATTTTAAAATGCAATCCCGGGGTATAGACCAGTGGTTTATTTTCGTTGTCCCGCAGGACTTTACCGAAGCGCACCACAATACCGCGTTGCCCTTCCGGGACCACAAACATAGAGGTGAATAACAACACCAGCACGACAACGATCGCTACAATTACAGAATTACGCATTACTCATCTCCTCCATCACGCTGGCCATCATTGCGAAGCGCATTTGCTCTGCGCTGGTCCAGGACACTTTCCGGTGAATAACCAGAACTGCTCTGGCGCATGCTGACATCAGAAGATGTGTAAGATGAAGGCTTCAACGGGGTCACCGGCGTCGCGGTCTTACCCGATGTCGCGGCCGCTGCGGCGCCACCTTTCAGCAACTGGTCGAGTGGCAATACCATCAGGTTATTACTTTTATCACTCACGATGACCTTACGGGTATGCGACAGCACCCGTTCCATGGTATCCAGGTACAGACGCTCTTTAGTAATCTGCGGAGCAGCTTTGTATTCCGGTAAAATTTCGGCAAAGCGGGCGACTTCACCCTGTGCTTCCAGTACTGTCCGTTCTTTATACGCTCTGGCTTCTTCCAGAATACGCTGCGCCTGACCGTTGGCTCTTGGCTGAACTTCATTGGCGTAAGCTTCAGCTTCACGGACATACTGTTCACGGTTTTCACGCGCCGCAATCGCATCATCAAAAGCAGCTTTAACTTCTTCTGGTGGACGGGCCGCCTGGAAGTTCACATCCAGTACGCTAATCCCCATATTGTAAGGACGAATCGTCTCCTCGATCTCTCGCTGAGTTTCACTGCGCACAACAGTCCGTCCTTCCGTCAATACCCTGTCCATCGTTGAGCGGCCAATCACCCCACGTAATGCACTGTCAGTCGCCTGACGCAGGCTGTCGTCTGCATCTGTGACAGAATACAAATAACGTTCAGGATCAGTGACACGGTACTGGACGTTCATTTCCACGCGCACGACGTTTTCATCCGAAGTCAGCATCACCCCGGAAGTGGCCAGTTCACGCACAGCTTCCACATTCACCGCACGGACCTTATCGATAAAGGTTGGCTTCCAGTTTAACCCTGGCTCTACCAGGTGGCTGTACTGCCCAAAACGGGTAACGACCCCCCGCTCTGCTTCACCGATAGTGTAAAAACCACTGGCGGCCCAGACCACCACCGCAACGGCCACCACAACTGCGGCAATTTTTCCGCCGTGCTGACCCTGCCCATCAGATTTTCCGCCACCGAATCTGCCCAGCTTACTGCTGAGCTTGCGGAAAATATCATCCAAATCAGGAGGTCCCTGATCGCGACCCCCACGATTATCCCCGGAATTGCCGCCTTTATTATTGCTGCTTCCCCAGGGGTCGCGGTCCTGTCCGTTATTACCGGGCTGATTCCACGCCATGCTTGTACTCCATTTATAGTAGTGCGGTGATAATTTAACGTATGTGCGGTGGTATCTGATGCTGCGATACGAGTTAAGGTATTAATAAAAATCAGACAATATAATCAATTACTGAAGGTTCCTGTTTGCACATTCTCCTCCAGTCAACAATTGGCATCCGGATTTGCATCCCGGTGCTGCCATCTTCTTCGTTCCACTCTCTTTCTATCGCCTGCAACTGATAAAAACGGCTGCGTAATTTACCCGCACCCGGCGGCAGACGTAGCTCATAACTGGCAATTTCCCCAGCCAGACGTTCAGACAGTGCCTGCCACAGCAAGGGTATCCCGGCCCCGGTATGTGCAGATAACCAGACACGGACGGGGATATTTTCTTCATTACGATCAATACGCGGCTCGAAATCTTCCAGCATATCGATTTTATTCATAATCAATAATGTTGGAATTTCATCGGCTTCAATTTCAGCCAGTACCTCATTCACCGCATCAATATTTTCGTTCACCCGCAAATCTGCAGCATCTATCACATGCATCAGTAATGACGCCTGTCGGGTTTCCTGCAATGTCGCTTTAAAAGCCGCGACTAAATCATGAGGCAGATGGCGAATAAAACCGACCGTATCCGCCAGAACAACTTCTCCGACATCCGCAATCTGTAGCCGACGCAATGTCGGATCCAGGGTAGCAAATAACTGATCCGCGGCATAAACACCGGCGGAGGTCACGGTATTAAACAGGGTCGACTTTCCGGCGTTGGTATACCCCACCAGCGAAACCGTGGGAACATCGGCTTTCGCCCTGGCCTGTCGTCCTTGTTCACGCTGTTTTTCCACCCTTGATAATCGCGATAATATCAGGCTGATACGGTTACGCAGTAATCGACGGTCAGTTTCCAGCTGTGTTTCACCGGGCCCACGTAAGCCTATTCCGCCTTTCTGACGCTCAAGGTGGGTCCAGCCTCTGACCAGTCGGGTCGCCAGATGGCGCAGCTGGGCTAACTCAACCTGGAGTTTACCTTCATGAGTACGCGCTCGTTGTGCAAAAATATCCAGAATCAGCCCGGTGCGATCAACCACCCGGCATTGACATAAACTTTCAAGATTTCGTTCCTGGGCAGGTGATAACGCATGATCAAACAGGACCACTGAGGCCCCTGTTGCCTTCACCGCATCAGCAATTTCTTCTGCTTTGCCTTCACCAACGAAATATTTGGGATGGGGGGCTTTACGGCTTCCGGTCACTACCTGGAGTGATTCAACACCTGCTGAAGAGACAAGTGTTTCGAATTCCTGTAAATCTTCAACATCCCGGTCCTGTGTAAACCAGATATGGACCAGTACGGCCTGCTCGCCGGCATCATAACGCTCAAACAAGCGACAACCTCTCTTAAAAAAAGACCAGGGTGGGGGACTAAAGACTTGTCACCGACCCTGGCATTGCGGATTACTAATTACTCTGCGTTGTCACCGTCTTGCTGTGACTGAGCCGGTGCTGACCCATTGTTATGATAGTTACTGCTTCCTGCCGGTGCATTAGTATGATGAGAGACCGGACGGGAAGGAACTACCGTCGAAATTGCGTGCTTGTAAACCATCTGGCTCACGGTATTTTTTAACAGAATGACAAACTGATCAAATGACTCAATCTGACCTTGCAATTTAATGCCATTCACCAGATAAATTGAAACCGGTACACGTTCGCGACGCAATGCGTTTAAAAACGGGTCTTGTAATGATTGCCCTTTAGCCATTCTATCTTTTCCTTATATGCTTGTTGTTTATTATTGCAGAACCAACAGTGTAAAAATTGCGAAAAATTTTGCGCACGGTAACCAATCAATTGTACACATTCACCGAATGTTAGCACTAACTACCTGCATAATCGCATCTTGTGCCAATAAGGGCTGATCACTGTCAAGCCAGTGAACATTTTGCCAGCCGCGCAACCATGTCATCTGTCGTTTTGCCAGCTGGCGGGTCGCCACAATTCCGCGAAAAACCATCTCATCGTAATCGGTTTCACCCGATAAATAAGACCACATTTGGCGATAACCTACGCAACGAATTGAAGGCATATCGGTATGCAGATCACCTCGCGCGAATAATTCCCGCACCTCAGTCTCAAATCCTGACGCCAGCATCTGTCGAAACCGCAACTCAATACGCTGATGTAACAATTCGCGTGTCACAGGGGCAATAGCAAATTGTATGACATCGTAAGGCAGCGCTTCTCCGGAAACTTGTGTCAGCTCTGTTAAAGTTTTACCTGAAATAAAAAAAACTTCCAGTGCCCGCGAGAGTCTCTGTGGATCATTCGGATGAATACGCATTCCCGATTGCGGATCAATCTGGCACAGGTCACGATGCAGTGACTCCCAGCCTTCGTTTCTGGCTCTGTCTTCAATCTGCTGACGGACTTCGGGGTTCGCCGCCGGTAACGGTGACAATCCCTCAAGCAGCGCTTTGAAATACAGCATAGTCCCACCCACAAGCAAAGGAATACGCCCCTGCTGTACAATCTCATCCATCTCTTTCAGCGCATCACGGCAAAAGTCCGCAGCCGAATAAGCCTCTGCCGGATCACGGATATCCAGTAACCGGTGAGGTGCCTGTGCCAGCTCCTCTGCCGAAGGCTTTGCCGTACCAATATCCATTCCTCTGTAAATCAACGCAGAATCGACACTGATGATCTCGACCGGTACTTTCTGACGTAACGCAATCGCCTGTGCTGTCTTACCCGAGGCGGTAGGCCCCATCAAAAATATCGCCTTCGGCCGGTCAGCCAGGTTTATATTACTCATGTTCAAACGCTTCAAAGATATTATCTAAATTCACTGCCTGTAATAATCCGGCAGGAGGAGCTGACACCAGCGCGGGTGTCAGGCGTTCCAGCTCAGCCAACAGAGCAATCGCCTGGGTATGATTCCATTCGGGATGCGCAATATGGCAACGTAAGGCCAGCCATTGTGCGAGGTGATCTGCACTGCTTTCTGCCTGCAGGGAAAGATAGCCTAACAGTTCCGGAATCAAGATTTGTAAATTTTGTGTGCGCAATGGTAAAGGCACCCCACGCAAAGTGACATGCTGAGCATCCACCGCAAAATCCAGGCCAAGAGCCTGCAAACTTTCGGCATGACGCGCTAAGCAGTGACGTTCCTGTTTTTCTGCTTTTAATCGTACCGGAATCAGTAATGGCTGCGAACGTAACGCTCCGTCAACAGGTTGTAACTGAGCTCTGACCAGCCAACGTGCGGCCACACTTAGCGAAATGACACTCAGCCCGCCAGGCCCTTCTGTCAACGCATACGACTGCCTGAGCACGCTTAACACCCGGCCAAAACTTTGCTGGTGAGATGTCAGAGGTGCCGGTGCGGGTTCTCCGACAGCGGGTTGCGTCCGGGCGGCCGTGCTCAACATCTGTTGATACAGTGCACCCTGTTTAGCCTGATATCCCGGTGTAGTGAATGCGGACGCCGGAACACCACCGGAAGCATTTCGGTTCCCTGTCACTGCTCCGGAGCGTGGTGCTGCAGATGACAATTGCCCTGGTTCAGTAGCAGCAGGTGCTGTCGCCGGAGGCAGTGAAAACCGGTTACTTCCGGCAGCACTTCGGTTGGCCGGGGCATACATCCCTCCCTCCTCTGGGGCGGAGGGTTCATCGGGCAACACCTGCGCTGCACTTTGCAATGCACTCAATACCCCCTGATAGATAAAATCATGGACCAGACGGGATTGATGAAAGCGGACTTCATGTTTGGCCGGATGCACATTCACATCCACCTGATGCGGATCAATCTGCAAATACAGGACATAGGCAGGCTGATGATCTTCGCCGAGTTTATCCTGATAGGCCTGACGGATGGCATGATTGATCAGCTTATCCCGCATCATGCGGCCATTCACGTAACAATATTGCAGGTCAGTGACTTGTCTGGCCCCTGCGGGGTCTGCTACCCAACCGGTCAGGTTCAGTGCATCGTGTTGCCACTCAAGATGCAGTGCATGCTCCAGAAAAGCCGAACCACAAATGGCCGCTAAACGACGTTCCCGTTGTCGTTGGTCAGTCGCAATCCGGTAATGCCTGACCGTTTTTCCGTTATGGCTTAACAACAACTCCACATCAAAACGAACCAACGCAATGCGGCGAATGATTTCATCAATGTGGGCAAATTCGGTTTTCTCGGTACGCAGAAATTTTCGCCGGGCCGGGGTGTTATAAAACAGATCCAACACTTCGAGCGTAGTCCCACAAGGGTGTGCAGCGGGCTTCAGCGTAACTGCCATGTCCCGGCCTTCGGCATATGCCTGCCAGGCGCCACTCTGCTCAGCAGTACGTGAGGTGAGTGTCAGTCTTGACACCGAACTGATACTGGCCAGTGCTTCACCGCGAAACCCCAGACTCATGATGGCTTCAAGATCATCCAGACTGGTGATTTTGCTGGTAGCATGACGTGCCAGTGCCATCGTCAGTTCATCTTTGGCAATTCCCGCGCCATTATCCCGAATGGAAATACGCTTTGCGCCACCTTTTTCAATATCAATTTCAATTTTTGTCGCACCTGCATCCAGACTATTTTCCACCAGCTCTTTAACCACCGATGCCGGGCGTTCAACCACCTCACCGGCAGCTATCTGGTTAGCCAGTTGCGGCGGTAATATCTGTATTGCCATCGCCGTTCCTCACAAAAATTGCGTCCGGGCAACCTGTCGTTGCCGGAACATTTATGGCTGCGAAATAGTCAGAGTCTGGCCCAGCATGACATTTTCTGAGCGCATATGGTTTTGCTGCATGATGGTTTTGCTACTCACACCATAACGCGAGGCAATACTACTTAATGTATCTCCCCGTACCACTTTATGTCTGACCACAGCAGGTTTGCGCACTCCCGTGGCCGGAACAGTTTTGGCAGTAGCCATGACTTTCAACCTCTGCCCTACCCAGACACCGGGTTTCTTCAGTTTGTTCAGTTCTGTCAGTGCACTAACGCTGACACCATAACGTTGTGCAATCCCTGATAAGGTTTCACCACGCTGTACCACATGAATCTGTATTGCGGCGCTATTCGCTGACTGTGAGCGGGTGACCGGCAGAGCCTTATTCTCTTTCCCCGGGATATTTTGCATCGGGTGAGCTTTAAAGTAGTTAGACACCCCATAATAAATCGCTTTTGCTATTTTATCCTGGTAGGCATTGCTACTGAGTAGACGTTCCTCATTACGGTTACTGATAAATCCGGTTTCTACCAGCAACGAAGGGATATCCGGTGAACGTAAGACCCCCAGGCTGGCATGTTCCGGTAGCCGTTTATGCATCGGTGTCACTGCCCGCAGTTGCTGGATCACTTTAACCGCAACGTCGTATCCAACCCGTTGGGAATAACCAAATTGCAGATCTAATACTGCCTGACTGAAATAAGGGTCTGCCTGGTTATTGGCCAGTAAATCCCCGGCACCGCCCAGTAATTCAGACTGATTCTCGGTTTTTTCCAGCCAGCGGGCCATCTCAGAATTCGCCCGGCGGTTAGACAGTACCCAAACCGAAGCCCCGGTCGCCCTGTTGCTGGGTGCTGAATCGGCATGGATAGAGACCAACAGGTTAGCATTCTCCTTACGCGCTACTTCAGAACGCCCCATCACCGACACATAATAATCACCCGTACGGGTCATAACGGCCTTAAACTTTCGGTTAGCGTTAAGCAATTTCTGTAATTTACGGGCAATCGAGATGGTAACGTTCTTCTCTTTCAGACCATTTTGCCCAATAGCTCCCGGGTCCTGACCACCATGCCCGGCATCAATAGCCACAATCACCTGGCCACTGGTGGCAACCTGACTTACCGGGGCGGCAATCTGAGTAACGGGATTGACGGATGGGTTAGCAGAAGCTGACGGTGTCGGAGAGTTAACAGCCCCCTTGCCACGCAGTGAAAAAATAACCTGATACAGATTACCTTTTTGCGCCACACGCACCACATTGCTGGCTGGCGTTGCCAGTTCAAACACCAGGCGGAAACTTTGCTTATTTACCGGCCGGCTGGTACGAATACGTTTGACGAGATTCTGGCCACTGAAGTTGAGCGGCAACCCTTTCATCGTCCCTGCCTGCCGAATATCCAGAACGATCCTCTCCGGATTATGCAGAGGAAACCACGTATAGCCTGGTTTACCATTAAAATTAAGCGTCACGGTAGTCAGTGACTGACCGTTATCCACCTTGATATCAGACAGGGAAGCCGCAGACGCCAGCCCTGGTAACAGTAAAAGTAACAGTGTTAATCCATACCAGCAACGGCACGTCCATGTCATGCGTTTTTCCCGTCTGTAGTGAGCTTATCCATTAGCATCTGACCATACGTATTTCCCGCGGTAATCTCCGCCTGTCGGGCATCGCCGTCATAGCTCATCGTTACGATTAAGTCTGGCTCAGGAAGAAAGCCCTGCCCCTGCTGCGGCCATTCCACCAGACAAACAGCGTCCCCGCCAAAATAGTCGCGGACGCCCATAAATTCGAGCTCTTCAGGATCAGCCAGTCGATATAAATCAAAATGATAAATTGCCCGTTCATCAATCACGTAAGGTTCTACCAGAGTATAAGTCGGGCTTTTCACATTTCCCCTATGGCCAAGTGCCTGGATAAAACCCCGACTGAAGGTGGTTTTCCCGGCGCCCAGAGAGCCGTGCAGATAAATGACGGTTGCCTGACGGCAAACCTGAGCCAGAGCTGCGCCTAAAGCGAGCGTTGCAGATTCTTCAGGTAAAGAGATGACAGTGGTATTCATTATTTGTTTTAGATTCATTCCGGATTAACTAATCGCCTGAGCGGTTCAAACAAATCGCTGGCTAACATACCTCGCATTCCATGCTTGCGGGCTACCCAATCGGCGGCACCACCGTGGGCGACCACCCCTGCACAGGCTGCATCATAGAGAGAGAGTTTCTGACCAGCAAGAGCAGCAATAACACCACTCAGTACATCTCCCATCCCACCGGTCGCCATCCCCGGGTTGCCGACATCGGCAATGACTGTTTCTCCGTCGGATGAACTGATAACAGTTCCGGCGCCTTTCAGTACGACCACCCCGCCATATCGTTGGACTAACTGACGCGCAGCCAGTAAACGATCGTTTTCAACACTCTGCACCGATGTGCCTAATAATCTTGCAGCTTCTCCCGGATGGGGAGTAAGAATCCGATTCTGACGTGTATCCGGATCGATTGCCAGAAGGTTGAGGGCATCAGCGTCCCAAAGTGTCTGTTTTTTACTTTTTTTTACCTGGCTGAAGACAGTTTTTCCCCAGGCCTGCTGTCCCAGACCGGGTCCGATGACCACGGTATCGGCCCATTCCAGACTTTCTTCAAGCTGTTGTTCAGACATCGCTGCGGTCATAAGTTCCGGTCGTGCCGTCACTAATGCAATGACGTTATCCGGATGTGTCAAAACCCGCACCAGCCCGGCACCACTCCGCAGTGCCGCTTCTCCCGCCAGACGGATAGCTCCGCCAGTGCCCTTATCACCCCCAATAAGCACAAGTTTTCCATGATCGCCTTTATGCGCTGTCGCATTGCGGGAAGGCAACCAGCCAGCCAGATGACTAACATCCTTACGCCATACCGGGGGATCGACATGGGTTCCTGCCAGATCGGGCCCTAAAGGATCTGTCAGGATCGTTCCACAATAATCACGGGCTTTACCGGTCAGCAATCCGGCTTTCAGGCCAATAAATGTCAGCGTGACATCCGCTTTAATCGCCACACCAGGGACTGTTCCGCTATCGGCCATCACCCCGGAGGGGATATCCAGAGCAAATACCGGCACGGATCGTTCCCGTACTTTCTCGATCAACTGTCGGTAAGGATTTTCCGGTGCGCGGTTCAGTCCGATCCCCAGCAGTGCATCAACGATCAGATGCTCTTCACCGATCCAATCGCTGTCAGCCGGCAGACATTCACCACCACAGGCCAGCCATTGCTCCCGGGCATGCTGTGCTTCTTCCGGTAATCGCGCGGAATCACAAGCAATTAATGTCACCCGCAAACCCGCCTGCTTAGCCAGACGCGCCACGACATAACCATCACCGCCGTTATTCCCGCTACCACAGAGAATCCGCCAATGGCTGGCCTGTGGCCATAACCGGCAGATATGCTGAAAAGCCGCATGTCCCGCCCGTTCCATCAACGTCCGCGTAGATATCCCGCAGAGGCTACAGAGTTGCTGTTCGAGTGATGGAAATTGACTGGCTGGCCAGACGGCCCCGGAAAGTGACGGCAAGTTGAGGGTATTCACAGACATTAACCACCTCTGACCAGTAAAAGAAAAGGAGTCACAATATCATACCAAAGGTCAAAAAGGGTTTACCCGGGATTATCCTGACAACCGCGATACACGATATTTTCGTCTGGGTCAGAAACTAATCTCAGAGCCTGACAGGCCGTTTTTTTCTGCTGTGGATAAAAAATAAAAAAGCTCAGACATTCAAGGGCTACGGATGAAATATGACCGGGGTCACATTCAGCAGCACCGGAAAATATAAATAATTAAATCAATATATTATATCGTTCAGGTACGTCCGGGACTGAAGAGAATTAATATGAAGAAAATGAGCCGTGATTGTGGATAACTCTGTTTACAGACTACAGAATAAAACCACGGTTTTTATCCGATTTCAGGAGATTTATCCGCAAAAAATATCCCGTTGAATGCTGTTTCGTACGGGTGGTCTCTGTCGGTGCCTTTCGGGGAGGCGCATTATGCAGCTATCCTCCCCTGATAGCAATCAACAAATCTCCTGCCACAGACTGTTTGCTTAGTCTCTGTACAACAGCTGACATCTGTCTGGTACCTTATCCGGCAATCACGGTAGCAAAAAAATAGAGGGATCAGCAGGATACACAGAGGATCATGCGATCCTTTCATCATGACCCACGATCCCGCGGAGGATCACAGGTCATCTCACCAAAAAGATCGCGATAAAATCATCCCTCAGGAAACTATTCACCCCGCCATATTTCTTGGTATGCTGCATTTAGCTGTTGTTCTAACTGGTAAATACTTTCCATACGAAACAGTTTCGATAAAAATTAAATAAGCAACCTGGAAAAAAACAATGAATAGTCGCGAAATCATTTGGTTTGATGGAGAGTGGAGTACAACGGACAAGCCGGTTATTGGATTAACCGATCATGCACTATGGATGGCTTCAGGTGTGTTTGATGGCGCACGCTCTGTCAAAGGCTATCTGCCCGACCTTGAACCACATTGCCAGCGGGCGATCCGCTCCGCAATCACTATGGGTATGGAGCCTAAGATTTCTGCAGAACAGATAGCAGATTTGGTGCGTGAAGGACTGAAACAACTGCCTCATGACACGGATTACTATATTAAGGTCCTGTTCTTCTCTCCGGGCGGTTTCCTGTTACCCGATCCGGATACCACGACTTTCGCATTACATATTTTTGAAACCGCCCTGCCCGAAGATAACGGTTTCAGTGCCACCTTTAGCCCGTTCCGTCGTCCGGATGCCACTATGGCCCCAACCGAAGCAAAAGCATCCTGCCTGTACCCGAATACACAGCGTATTATCCGTGAAGCTAACCAGCGTGATTTTAATACCGCTGCAGTGCTGGATGCAGAAGGCAACATCGCTGAGTTTGCCGCGGCTAACCTGTGGATGGTTAAAAATGGAATCGCCTACACTCCGGTACCCAACGGTACGTTCCTGAACGGGATTACCCGCCAGCGTGTGATCAAACTGCTGCGTGAAGACGGAATTACCGTCGAGGAAGTCACTCTGACTCCGGAAGACGTTCTGAATGCCGATGAAATTTTCAGTACCGGTAACCACGGAAAAGTTCTGCACTGCAACCGCATTGAAGATAAAGTATTAACCCGCGGCCCTGTGAGTGCCCGCGCCCGGGAACTGTA
Source organism: Tatumella sp. UBA2305 (assembly GCF_002345795.1). Lineage (NCBI taxonomy): Bacteria > Pseudomonadati > Pseudomonadota > Gammaproteobacteria > Enterobacterales > Erwiniaceae > Tatumella > Tatumella sp. UBA2305. Next base: position 26,978 of record NZ_DDVT01000014.1, on the reverse strand, counting down.
TCAGGAGTTTACTCTGCAATCAGAGAAAATTGCCGGATAACACACAAAGCTTATCTGTTAAGGCTGGCGTCGCTACGCTGGCTTTTTTTATGCACCGGAGATTTGTCAGAGATGAGAAATTACGCCAGATCAGCAGAAAAAAAGGCAGACAGTGACAAAAAAACAGAAGATACCGAAAAAACTGGAGCGGGAAACGAGACTCGAACTCGCGACCCCGACCTTGGCAAGGTCGTGCTCTACCAACTGAGCTATTCCCGCATTGGAAGGTGTACTGCTAAACTCCTGTGACTATCAACTTACCGGAGAATCTTGGCTAACCCTTTGATTGAAAGGTGTTTTTTAGTTCCCCGTAACAGGATGGACAGTATTATGGACTAACTTTTCGAAGACGGCAAGCCTCATGCCATCTTTTTTTTCTTACTGGTTTTAACCGCCCTGGTCGCCTGATTCAAAGTCGTTGGCGATAAACTCCCTGCTCCGATTTATTGTTTCGCTGGCTGAAATTTCCAGTATGCCGGGCTGCCAAATTTATCGGCGAAAAAGTCGATGACCGTACGTACATTCAGCGGCATAAAACGCGCGTGCGGGTAAAGCATTGCAATCACCAGTTCCTGCTGGCTGACAGCGACCTGGTAATCAGGCAGCAACCGCTCCAGCTGGCGCTGTTTCAGTAATTCGCCAATTAACCAGTCTGGCATGGCGATAATGCCGGCCCCCTGTAATGCAGCATTAAGCAAAGTCTCCGCATTGTTAGATAACAGTACCCCCTGCGGAGCCTGAATTTCCGTCGCCTGACCTGGTTTGGTGAAAAACAGCCGTTGAGCTCCCATGACGCCTTTGTAGACCAGGCACCGGTGATCCTCCAGATCATCCGGCGCTTGCGGTGTGCCATGACGGGCAAGATACTCCGGGCTGGCTGCCAGATGATAGACAGAAGTATCCACCACCCTGAAGTGCAGACCAGAGTCCTGTAGTGGCGCAATACGAAACAGCAGATCAGCAGCATCACCAAGCGGATCGATAAAATCGTCGGTCTGAGTCAGTTCAATACGCAATCCGGGATATCGGTCAGTCAGCTCTGCCAGCCACGGTGCAATATGCCGGTATCCAAAAACTACCGGAGCATTAATCCGTACCAACCCTGCCGGCTGACGCTCACGATCCAATAGCTGCTGAGTCGTACTGCTAAGTTCCTCCAGAACCCGGCGAAAAGTATTGCCATACAATCGTCCGGCCTCTGTCGGGACAATCGTCCGCGTATTGCGGAACAACAGCTGTAATCCCAGTTCATCTTCCAGCTGGCTGATAATACGCGATACCGATGAAGGTGACATTGATTCCCTGCGCGCCACTCCTGAAAAATTTCCGGTATCAAGAACAGCGACGAACAACTGCATTGCCCGGGTGCTAATACTCATCATGATCTATCTGTGCATAAAACGCATAAGTGTTATGCAATCTTCCCTGTTTTTAGAAAATCACTCAAATATTATTATTGGTTTTTTCTGACTATCCGGAAGTTAAACACCATGAAATTAGCCGCAATCATGCTGGTGATACTGGCAGGGATGGGACTGTCGGTAGAGGCCGGTATTCTCGGGCCGCTGGGTGAACGTGTAGGACATTACTGGGCAAGCCTGAGCCTGTTTGGTGTTGAAGCCGCGCTGACCTGGCTGCTGATGCTATTTTGGGGGCCCAGAAACCCTCAGCCCTTCCTGGCTTCACCTGGCTGGCAACTGACAGGGGGGATCTGGGGGCCGATGTACGTCATTATTCTGACGGTCGCCACCCCGGTGACGGGAATTACCCTGCTGATGACAGGAGTGCTGGCCGGACAAGTCAGTAAAAGCCTGCTGATTGACCATTTTGGCTGGTTTGGTGCACAGCGTCGGCCGGTGAATGTAAAAAGGCTGACAGCCCTGCTGTTTGTGGCTGCGGCCCTGATCCTGATTGCCGGAGGCAAATGATGATGATTATTTTGATGGTGATACTCGCCGTTATTGGCGGTGCGTTACTCAGTGTTCAGGCCGCGGTTAACGGGAAACTGGGGGCGACACAAGGGGCTATTCGTACCACCTTTCTCACCTTCCTTTGTGGGACAGCAGTCAGTGCCCTGCTGGTCATCTTCCTGGAACCTGCACACAGCACTACCCTGTTCGAGGTCCCGAAATGGCAGCTGACCGGGTCATTTCTCGGTCTTGCCTATGTACTGACCATGGTTTTTGCCGTGCAGCGGATTGGCACTGCCGTCGCCACTGTGGCGGTAATTCTTGGGCAACTGGCGATGTCAATGATGATTGACAGCTTCGGCTGGCTGGGCAATCAGGCCATTCCCCTGTCGTGGAACCGTATCCTGGCGGCGGTGTGCCTGGTGATTGCGTTAGGCTTTATCTACAGCGGAAATAAGACGGCAGCCTCTGTCAGCCAGAAAACTCATTCTGGCTAATCAGCGGTAGCCTTGTCCTGAATGTCAGATTCGGGACAAGGTACTGCACCATCGGGAGTGACTGTCATGCAAAAGGGTTCGGGCGAAACGCACAAACGAAAAAAGGACCCGAAGGTCCTTTTTTCTGTGACAGACAGAGGGAATTTCCGGTCTGTCTGTCTGAATCTGGAGCGGGAAACGAGACTCGAACTCGCGACCCCGACCTTGGCAAGGTCGTGCTCTACCAACTGAGCTATTCCCGCAGGGTGGTACTTTTACATCGTTTATTTCACATCTTAATCTGGAGCGGGAAACGAGACTCGAACTCGCGACCCCGACCTTGGCAAGGTCGTGCTCTACCAACTGAGCTATTCCCGCGCCGGTAACGTATAAAATTCTTCATCGTTACGGGGTGCGAATTATACGAGAATAATTTCCCGGCGCAAGCCCCGCAGAGGATATTTTTCCTGCCTGGTGACTGACTGCTGATTTAATCGTCAGGTTGATGCCAGATTAGACAATTCAGCTTAAAGCTTAAGAAAATTTTCGCGATAGTAACGCAGTTCAGCCACTGATTCACGAATGTCGTCCAGCGCCTGATGGGTACCGGCTTTTTTAAAGCCTGGCAAAATCTCCGGTTTCCAGCGACGCGCCAGCTCCTTGAGCGTACTGACATCCAGTGCGCGATAATGGAACCAGGCTTCCAGCTCCGGCATATATTTATATAAAAAACGCCGGTCCTGGCCAATACTGTTGCCACAGATAGGTGAGGCATTCGCCGGCACCCACTGTTTTAAAAACTCCAGTGTCGCCAGCTCTGCCGCGCGGTCGTCATACTCGCTGCGTTTTACCCGATCCACCAGACCACTGCCGGTGTGAGTACGAACATTCCAGTCGTCCATCAAAGCCAGCTGAGCATCTGACTGATGAACGGCAATAACCGGTCCTTCGGCCAGAATATTCAGGTCAGCATCAGTGACCAGTGTGGCGATTTCTATGATCCGATCCTGCTCCGGCTCCAGGCCGGTCATTTCAAGGTCGATCCAAATCAGGTTATTTTCACTTGCTGTGGACATGGGTATTTCTCACCGTTGCTAAAATCGTCTATTGAACGCTATTAATGGTATCATAGCCGTTTTGCATCGTCGGGTCGAAGTCCGGCAAGTCATGAGAGGATGTGTGAGCAAAAATAAACTGTCAAAAGGTCAGCAACGCCGTGTTAATGCGAATCATCAGCGGCGCCTGAAACCACGGGTTGAGAAAGCCGAGCCGGATGACAGCCTGTTTGGCGAACCGCAGGAAGGCATTGTAATAAGCCGCCTGGGAATGCATGCCGATGTGGAAGACAGCGAAGGCCAGATACTACGCTGTAATCTCCGCCGTACGCTTCGTTCACTGGTGACCGGTGACCGTGTGGTCTGGCGAGCGCCAAAGAGTGGTACCGGCAAAGGTATTGTTGAAGCGGTGCATGAGAGAACTTCTGTACTCAACCGTCCTGACTATTATGATGGCCTGAAACCGGTGGCCGCGAATATTGATCAGATTGTTATCGTTTCGGCCATCCTGCCTGAGCTGTCACTGAATATCATCGACCGCTACCTGGTTGCCTGCGAAACACTGGGGATTGCTCCGCTACTGGTCCTGAATAAAACCGACCTGCTGGATGATGAAGCCCGGCGGTTTGTCGACAGCCAGATGGATATCTATCGGCAGATAGGCTACCCGGTACTGATGGTATCCAGCCATAGCCAACAGGGTTTGCAGCCACTTGAGCAAGCACTCACTGACCGGATTAGTATTTTTGCCGGCCAGTCCGGTGTGGGAAAATCAAGCCTGTTGAATACACTGCTGGGGCTGAGCGTCGAAAGTGAGAATGAAATTCTGACCAATGATGTTTCTGATAACTCAGGCCTGGGGCAACATACCACCACGGCAGCGCGCCTCTACCATTTCCCGAAAGGTGGAGATGTGATCGACTCTCCGGGAGTGCGTGAATTCGGTTTATGGCATCTTGAGCCCGAACAAATCACCCGGGGGTTTGTCGAATTTAACGACTATCTCGGCCACTGCAAATTCCGCGACTGTAAACATGACACAGACCCGGGATGTGCCATCCGCCAGGCCGTGGAGCAAGGAAAGATCAGTGATATTCGTTTCGACAGTTATCACCGTATTCTGGAAAGTATGGCTTTAGTTAAAGTCAGAAAAAATTTTTCTGTCAGTGAGGACTGACTGACATAACGGCGGGTTCGCCAATACACTCAGGCATCACTCTGTTTCGCCTGATTATTTTAACGTCGTGATTACGCAGGAGGCAAAATGCTGGATCGTATCAAACTTGGCATTAATGCAATTTTACCCAAAAAACATTTAACCGAACTGGCCGGATGGGCAGCCAGCCGTCGTGGTGGCTGGCTGACCCGCGCCGTAATCGATCTTTTTGTCTGGTATTACAAAGTCGACATGACGGAAGCTAAACAAAAAAATACTACTGCCTACCCGACGTTTAACGACTTTTTCGTGCGTCCGCTGAAAGAAGATGCCCGGCCCATTGATCAGGATCCTAATCATCTGATTCAACCGGCCGATGGTGCTGTCAGCCAGGCCGGACGCATCGAAAATGACCAGATATTCCAGGCCAAAGGTCATTACTATTCCCTGGAAGCTCTGCTGGCAGGTAACGATCAACGGGCCAATGCCTTCCGTGACGGACAATTTATTACCACCTACCTCGCACCGCGCGATTATCACCGCGTGCATATGCCTTGTAACGGGATTTTACGTGAGATGGTGTATGTGCCGGGCGATCTCTATTCAGTTAATCCCCTGACAGCGCGAAATATTCCCAACCTGTTTGCCCGCAATGAACGCGTAATCTGCTATTTCGATACCGATTTCGGACCAATGGCACAGATTCTGGTGGGTGCAACCATCGTTGGCAGTATCGAAACCGTCTGGGCCGGAACTATCACGCCACCACGGGAAGGTGTTATTAAGCGCTGGCACTACCCGGACGCAAATTCCGAAGGAGCCGTGGTCCTGCTCAAAGGCGCAGAAATGGGACGTTTCAAACTCGGTTCCACGGTAATTAATCTGTTTGCCCGCAATAAAGTTATTTTCAGTGAGTCACTGGAAGCGGAATCCAAAACACGCCTCGGTCAACCACTGGCGACACCGTTCACGGCAGAAAGCGCTGACAGTTCGGTCACTGGCTAATCCGGAGAACAATACCGTGCGCTCGATTGTGGTTTTACTGCTGGGCTTTATGCTCAGCTTTTCACTGTATGCCGCCGCTCTCCCGGACGCCACACAGTTAAAGCAGGCACTGGAAGAGGCAAAAAATGTTAAAAACAGTGCCGCACAGACCGAACAGATACAGTCACTGCAGGCAGCACTGGAATTTGTCGATCAGCGCACAGCCTCCATGGAACAGGCCCGTCAGTACCAGTCGGTGATTGATAATTTTCCTAAATTATCAAAACAATTAAGACAGCAGATCGCTGTTGTCACCGGGACGCCAAAAACCGTCAATACCTCACTGAACAGCAGTGAGCTGGAGCAGGAAATCCTGCAGGCCAGCAGCCAGCAGTTGGAAGAAGGCCGACAGGCCCAGCAGGAACAGGACAGAGCACGCGAAATCAGTGACTCTCTGGCACTTTTACCACAGCAACAGACCGAAGCACGACGGGCTCTGGCCGACAGCGACCGCCGTCTGCAGGGATTACAAACCCCACCCACGGCTTTGGGGCAGGCTAAAATCTGGGCCAGAGAAACCGGCAATGCGGCGAATAAAGCCAGAGTTACCGAGCTGGAACTGGCTCAGTTATCAGCCAGTAACCGTCTGGAACTGGCACGTCTGCGGGCTGAACTGCATCAGAAAACCATGACGCAACTGGATGCCTATCTTCAGGCGCTGCGTAATCAACTGAATACGTTACGGCAGCAGGAAGCTCAGCAGGCGCTGGAACGTACCGAACAGTTGGCAGAAAACAGTGGTGAGCTGCCGCCGGGTATCAGTGATCAATTCAATATTAACCGCGATCTCTCTTCTGACCTGAATCAGCAGGCTCAGCGTATGGATCTGGTAGCCTCCCAACAACGACTGGCCGCCAACCAGACCCTGCAGGTACGTCAGGCACTCACCACCTTACGGGAACAGTCGCAATGGTTAGGGGAATCTAACTTACTGGGAGAAGCCCTGCGTGCCCAGGTCGCCAGGTTACCGGAAGTCCCTAAATCTCAGCAGATTGACAGCGAGATGGGAGAACTACGGGTGCAACGTTTGCACTACGAGGATTTACTTAACCGTCAGGCAAGTTTGCACTCACTGACCCAGGAGAACGGGGCAGCACTGACCAGCGATCAGACACGTATTCTGGATGCGCAACTGAAAACACAGCGGGAATTACTGAACTCGCTGATTTCGGGATGCGATTCCCTGATCCTCGAAATTACCAAACTGAAAGTTTCCAACACTCAACTCCAGGATGCATTAAACGAAGTCAAAGATGCCACCCACCGCTACCTGTTCTGGACAGCAGATGTCGGCCCCGTCACGCTGCACTATCCGGTACAGGTCGTTCAGGACCTGTCGCGGCTAATCTCGCTGGATACCTTCAGCCAATTAGGTAAAGCGTTGATCATGATGTTTACCACCCGCGAATCTATCCTTCCGGTGATTGGAGCCTTATTTCTGGTGGCTGTCAGTATCAGCTCACGCCGCCATTACCGTGCCTTTCTGGAGCGGGCCGCGGCAAAAGTAGGCAAGGTAACGCTGGACAGCTTTAGCCTGACTGTCCGGACGGTTTTCTGGTCTATCCTGGTGGCACTGCCACTGCCGGTACTATGGGCGGCGCTGGGTTACGGGTTGCAGCATGCCTGGCCCTATCCTATCGCTGTCGCGATAGGCGACGGGGTAACTGCCACCTTGCCGGTGTTGTGGGCCTTTATGATCAGCGCCGCGTTTGCCCGGAACCACGGATTGTTTATTACCCATTTTCGCTGGCCACAGGCCAGTGTTGCCAGGGCAATGCGTTATTACTCGCTGACCGTCGGGGTGATTGTTCCGCTGATCATGGTACTGATTACGTTTGATAACCTTGAGGATCGACAATTCTCGGCTTCTCTTGGTCGTCTGAGTTTTATCTGTATCTGTATTGCACTCACTGTGGTGACTAACGCCCTGAAGCGTGCCGGACTGCCACTCTACTTTGACCGGCAGGGCAACAGTGACAATATGACCAATACCCTGCTCTGGGATGTGATGATGGCCATCCCACTGGTCGCCGCCCTTGCCTCCTGTGTCGGTTACCTGGCGACTTCTCAGGCACTGCTTGCCCGGCTGGAAAGTTCACTGGCTATCTGGTTTGTGCTGTTGGTTGTCTATCATATCATCCGCCGCTGGATGTTGATTCAGCGACGCAGAATCGAATTTGACCGTGCCCGGCAGAAGCGTGCCGATAAACTGGCCAGCCGAGCCCGTAGTGGTGAGGAAGAAAAAGAGCACCATGTGGCCGGCACCGAAAGTTACGAGATTGAAGAACCGGTAGTCGATCTGGATACCATCAGCGCACAGTCACTGCGTCTGGTACGTTCACTACTGACCCTGATAGCCCTGGTTTCGCTAATCCTGTTGTGGTCTGAATTACATTCAGCCTTTGCTTTCCTTGAGAATATTCCACTATGGGAGGTCTCTTCCTCGCAGGGCGGAGAAAATATTCAGTCGGTCACCCTGGGAGCAGTTCTGATTGCTATTCTGGTGCTGGTTATCACCCTGCAACTGGTGAGAAACATGCCAGCCCTGCTGGAACTGGCAATACTGCAGCACCTGAGCCTGACTCCTGGTACCGGTTATGCCATCACCACACTGACCAAATATGTACTGATGATCATCGGGGTGATGACCGCGTTTTCGATGCTGGGTATCGACTGGGCTAAACTACAATGGCTGGTCGCGGCTCTGGGTGTCGGACTGGGCTTCGGGTTACAGGAAATTTTTGCTAACTTCATCTCCGGTCTGATCATTCTGTTCGAAAAACCGATCCGTATTGGTGATACGGTCACCATCCGTGAACTGACCGGCACCATTTCCCGGATAAACACCCGCGCCACCACGATTACCGACTGGGACCGCAAAGAAATTATTGTGCCGAACAAGGCGTTTATTACTGAGCAGTTTGTTAACTGGTCACTGTCCGATGCCGTGACCCGTGTGGTTCTGACCATTCCGGCACCTGCCCACGTAAACAGTGAGCTGGTCACAGAAATACTTAAGCAGGCCTCTGAACGTTGCAGCTACGTACTGGATACGCCTGCTCCGGAAGCCTTCCTGGTCGATCTGCAACAAGGAATACAGCTGTTCGAATTGCGTATTTATGCCGCGGAAATGGGACACCGGATGCCATTGCGCCATGAACTTCATCAGCTGATTTTACATGGCTTCGGGCAGAATGATATCGAAATGCCTTTCCCGCCGTTCCAGGTCAGGATGGAAAAAGTAGGCAGCGCATCACCGGCCACTCAGGGAACACCAGCCACCAAAACCTATAAGTCCGGTGGATTATAACGGTTAAGTGTATAACAGAGGTCAGCAATAAAGGGTCCTGCCGGAGGGCAGGACCCGAAGGATTAGCAGCGATCGACCGGGAAGGCAATCACTTCGCTCAGTGATTCTGCTTTCAGTGCCAGCATAATTAACCGGTCAACCCCCAGGGCGACGCCTGAACAATCGGGTAATCCGTGTTCCAGTGCATCCAGCAGAAACTGGTCAATCGGCTGTTGTGGCAGACCTTTCTCCGCACGTCGCCGGTTATCCTGCATAAAACGCTGACGTTGCTCGCGGGCATCGGTCAGTTCACGGAAACCATTCGCCAGTTCAATACCTTTGTAATAGACCTCAAAACGCTCGGCAACACGATGATCTTCGGTACTGATCTCGGCCAGTGACGCCTGAGAGGCCGGAAAATGGTAAACAAATGCCGGCTTATCCTGACCAATCTTCGGCTCCACCCCAAGCATAAATAATAGCTGTAACAGGGTGTCACGGTCCTCTTCTGCAGCAGCCAGATCGCCCACACCCAGCGTCTCAGCCACTGTCACCAACGCCTCTTTTTCAGCCGATAGCGGATCGACGTTCAGACAACGAATAAAGGCCTGCTGATAAGAGAGTGTCTCTGCACTGTCGCACTCAAGGATCTGTTGTAACAGATCGTCTACCTCATTCATCAGCCGGTACATATCGTAATGCGGCCGGTACCACTCCAGCATAGTGAACTCAGGGTTATGGTGACGACCCGCTTCCTCATTACGGAAGCTCCGGTTCATCTGATAAATCGGACCACTGCCGGCAGCCAGCAGGCGCTTCATATGATATTCAGGGCTGGTCATCAGCCATAAATCCAGTCCCTGCGAAGCCCCCGGGCCAACAAAACGGGTTTGGAAAGGGACCAGATGAATATCGGTAACCGTGGCCTGGCTCATCGCCGGAGTATCAACTTCAAGGACACCGCGATCTGCGAAAAAGCGTCGGATATCCGCTAAAATAGCCGCACGTTTAAGTAGATTAGCAACAGGGGCACTGGGTTGCCAGGTTGCGGTTTCGTTCATGTCTGGTACTCCGGATCTCACAAAAGTGAGGAAGTCTACATGCAACTTAACCGACAAACAATGGCGGGCTGACGGGCGTTAGTATTCTGTCGCAGGCCGCCGCCGGACCGTTACCGGAAGTGATTCAATGGTAGTAACCGTTAAGTCACTCAGAAGAAAAGAAAACCAGTGGAAGAATGACTCAGAAGAGGGGCCGGCAGCGCCGTCCCCGTAACACAGAAAGAATATTACGCTTTACTGGGCTGTGCGTTGAATAGCTTTCCCTCCGGCTTCAACATCTTCACCAACACCACGGGTGGTATTACAAGCCGTCAGAACCGAAGAAAGCAGAATGACCGAAACCAGAGCTAACACGCCTTTAGCAATCATATAAATTCCCTCATGACAGAAATGACAACAAAATGACCAGCAACTAAAGGATAGCTGCTATTTGGAAATTTGTGCGCCAACTGAATGAGGTAGTTCACAAAATTTAGTTTTTTAGTTCGCAGCCCTGGCGATGGCATTGCCGAGATGAGAAACGTCTTCACCAAAACCATGAAAAGTATTGCATCCGTTCAGTGCCGATGCCAGTAAACAGAGCAGCAGCAGCTTCCAGAATCGCTGTTTCATTGTCTTCAATCCGTGATTCAGGCGCATCCCGGGGATGCGCCTGACAAAACTTATTTAACGCGGGAAACGTACTCGCCGGAACGGGTGTCAACTTTAATGACTTCACCGATCTGGACGAAAAGTGGAACTTTAACCACGGCACCAGTAGACAGCGTTGCAGGTTTGCCACCTGTCCCCGCAGTATCACCTTTCAGGCCAGGATCGGTTTCGGTAATTTCTGCTTCGATGAAATTAGGCGGGGTAATGGTAATTGGGTTACCGTTCCACAGAGTAACGATACATTCCGCCTGATCCTGCAACCATTTGCCATTTTCACCGACGGCTTTTTCATCCGCGGCCAGCTGTTCAAAAGTACTGTTGTTCATGAAGTGCCAGAACTCACCATCGTTGTACAGGTAAGTCAGGGTAACATCGACAACATCAGCACCTTCTGCGGTGTCGGTCGATTTAAATGTCTTTTCAATCAGTTTACCGGTCAGCAGACGACGCATTTTTACACGCGCAAATGCCTGGCCTTTGCCTGGTTTCACGAACTCACTCGCTTCGATGGCATAAGGTTCGCCATCTAACATAATTTTAAGACCGTTACGAAAATCGTTGCTAGAATATGTTGCCATGAAGGCCCTCGACAAATGGATACTGGACTAAGCCAAAAAAATGGCAAACATTGTAACCCTAAATACCCCTTCCAGAGAAGATTGGTTGCATCAACTTGCGGAAGTTGTTACCGAACCCAATGAATTACTGAAACTTTTAGATCTGGAACATCTGCCGGCATTACATGCCGGAGCCGATGCACGCCGATTATTTGCCTTACGGGTACCACGCGCCTTCATTCAGAGAATGGAAAAAGGTAATCCTGACGATCCGCTGTTACGTCAGGTGATCACCGATCAGGAGGAGTTTATCGTCACCCCGGGTTACAGTACCGATCCGCTGGAAGAGCAGCAAAGTGCGGTGCCGGGTCTGCTGCATAAATACCGTAATCGTGCACTTTTGTTGGTGAAAGGCGGCTGCGCAGTAAACTGTCGTTACTGTTTCCGCCGCCACTTCCCGTATCAGGACAATCAGGGTAACAAACGAAACTGGCGTACCGCTCTGGACTACATCAGCCAGCATCCGGAACTGGATGAGATCATTTTTTCCGGCGGAGACCCGCTGATGGCTAAGGATCACGAACTGGACTGGCTCATCACTGAACTGGAAGCTATCCCTCATCTTCGCCGCTTAAGGATCCACAGCCGGTTACCGGTGGTCATTCCGGCCAGGATCACTGATGCACTGTGCCGTCGGTTAGCGGAATCCCGGTTACAGGTCATTATGGTGACCCATATCAACCATGCTAATGAAATAGACAGCTCACTGGCAGAAGCCATGGGACGTCTGAAACGCAGTGGTGTCACCTTACTGAACCAGAGTGTATTGTTGCGTGGGGTAAATGATAACGCCGCAACGCTGGCTGAACTCAGTAATGCGCTGTTTGATACCGGAATCATGCCTTACTACCTGCATGTGCTGGATAAGGTACAGGGTGCAGCCCATTTTTATGTTTCAGATGATCAGGCCCGGCAGATTATGCGCCAACTGCTGAGCATGGTTTCTGGCTATATGGTACCTAAACTGGCAAGAGAGATTGGTGGAGAGCCCAGTAAAACCCCGCTGGATTTACAACTCAGACAACAATGAAAGGCCATAATTACTGATCCAACGCAGCTAAAACTCTGCAACAAACCACTATTATCCGGTGATTACTGTCAGGCCGACTCAGCGGCCCGACAGCGTTATGAGTGATTATTGTTGGCACCCACGGATACACCCTACCAAAGGATAATTTATGCAAAAGACATTGACCGCATTAAGTATGACCCTGATTGCTTTGCTGGCCATTAATGCAGCCAGTGCCGCTGAAACCTGTGCCGAAAAACGTGACGCGATTGAAAAACAAATGAGTTATGCGCGCCAACATAACAACAGTTCCCAGCTGGCAGGGTTGCAGAAAGCACTGGATGAGGTGAAGACTTATTGTACACCGGAGTCAGTGCGGGATGATGCGCGTCAGGAAATCACCCGGGCAGAAATGAAACTCGCCGATAAAAAACAGGATTTGCGTGAAGCAGAAGACGATCTGAACCAGGCTGTTGCCCGTGGAAACAGCAGTAAGATAAAGAAATACCGGGAAAAAGTGGCGGAGAAAAAACAGGATATTGAAAAACTGAACCGTCAGCTAAATCAGGCTAACCAGGACTTTAAACGCCTGAATTAAATAACACAGGCAGGAAAGCCTCCCCTGCCTGTCGCCGCCTGGCCCACGGTGGATACCACAGCCACCGTCGGGCTAACCGAATGTTAAGGGCACTTGTAGATCTGACCAGACATTTTGGTCGCCACTGGCACAAAACTGGAAATTATAGACAGACCCGGAGTGCTGGCGCCATAGATCACATTACCGCCCATTTCGGCTGCTTTGTTACGTAAATCATTGGCTGCTCCGCGCATCGAGTTCCCGCCCTCAGCGCCCTGGTTAGACAGCCAGTTACTCTGTTCTCCGGTGGCGGTTCCCAGGAATTTACACTGTGCTGCGGGTTGTTGATCCACAAAACGTACACTCTCGCCACTGGAAGTCAGTTGATTACCGGTAGAACTACATCCCGTTAGCATTGCAGTGGCAAAAAGCAGCCCCGCAGAGATTTTTAAACGCATATTCTTCCTCATTATTTTCATTATGCCAGAACTGACAACCGTGGCAGCTTTCAACCAGAGAGTGGGAAATATAATCCGCAAATCAGATTAACACCATAGCGCCGGTAAAATTAAAAAACCAGCCACAAAATACTTTGCCGCGAAATTGTTACATGATGCCTGTTCTGAATGTATTAACACACCCGTCTTAAGAAAAAAAAGACCCGGTTCCTGAGGATACCGGGTCCGTGGAGAAATGATGCAACAGGAGGCAACCTGGACCGGTTGCCGTTCTGTTTGTGCACTTAACAGAGTAAGTGCAACGTAAATTACATCATGCCGCCCATACCGCCCATGCCGCCCATACCGCCAGCAGCACCTAAGTCAGCTTTGTCATCTTTAGGCAGATCAGTCACCATGCATTCGGTGGTGATCATCAGACCAGCAACAGAAGCTGCGTACTGCAGAGCAGAACGGGTCACTTTAGTTGGGTCCAGGATACCAAAGTCAATCATGTTGCCGTATTCTTCAGTAGCAGCGTTGTAACCGAAGTTACCTTCACCGTTTTTCACTTTGTCAGCAACCACAGAAGGTTCTTCACCGGCGTTAGCAACGATCTGACGCAGTGGAGCTTCCATCGCGCGCAGAGCAACACGGATACCCACGTTCTGGTCTTCGTTTTGACCGGTCAGGCCAGCTATCTGTGCAGCCACACGAACCAGCGCCACACCACCACCAGCAACCACACCTTCTTCTACCGCAGCACGGGTCGCATGCAGGGCATCTTCAACGCGGGCTTTTTTCTCTTTCATTTCAACTTCAGTTGCGGCACCCACTTTCAGCACAGCAACACCGCCGGCCAGTTTAGCAACACGTTCCTGCAGTTTTTCTTTGTCGTAATCAGAGGTCGCTTCTTCGATCTGCTGACGGATCTGAGTGACACGGCCTTTGATGGCAGATTCTTCACCAATACCATCGATGATGGTGCTGGTATCTTTGTTGATCACAACGCGTTTAGCCTGACCCAGATCTTCCAGGGTAGCTTTTTCCAGTTCCATACCGATCTCTTCAGAGATAACAGTACCACCGGTCAGGATAGCGATATCCTGCAGCATTGCTTTACGACGGTCACCAAAGCCAGGAGCTTTAACCGCAGAGACTTTAACAATACCACGCATGGTGTTGACTACCAGAGTCGCCAGCGCTTCACCTTCAACATCTTCAGCAATAATCAGCAGAGGTTTACCTGCTTTAGCTACCGCTTCCAGAACTGGCAGCAGTTCACGGATGTTAGAGATTTTCTTGTCAGCCAGCAGGATGAAAGGCTGCTCCAGTTCAACAGAACCTGTTTCTGGTTTGTTGATGAAGTAAGGGGACAGGTAACCACGGTCGAACTGCATACCTTCAACCACGTCCAGCTCGTCCTGCAGGCCGGTACCTTCTTCAACGGTGATAACACCTTCTTTACCGACTTTTTCCATCGCCTGAGCAATCAGAGTACCGACTGATTCGTCAGAGTTTGCAGAAATAGTACCAACCTGAGCCACTGCTTTAGAGTCTGAACAAGGCACAGACAGAGCTTTCAGTTTTTCAACCGCAGCAACGACTGCTTTGTCGATACCACGCTTCAGGTCCATTGGGTTCATACCCGCAGCCACAGCTTTCAGGCCTTCGTTCACGATAGACTGGGCCAGAACGGTTGCAGTAGTGGTACCGTCACCGGCAGCGTCGTTAGCTTTAGAAGCCACTTCTTTAACCATCTGGGCTCCCATGTTTTCGAACTTGTCTTCCAGTTCGATTTCACGGGCAACAGAAACACCATCTTTAGTGATGGTCGGTGCACCAAAAGATTTATCCAGAACCACGTTACGGCCTTTCGGGCCCAGGGTAACTTTTACTGCATCTGCCAGTACGTTCACACCGCGCAGCATTTTTACCCGCGCGTCACTACCGAATTTTACGTCTTTAGCTGCCATTTGAAATATTCCTTAAATTGAGTTCGTTGGTGGAATAGGTTGCCAGATTACTCTGTCACAACGGCCAGGATATCGTTCTCTGAGATGATCAGGACTTCCTGATTATCAATTTTCTCAGCTTTTGCACCGTAACCTTCGTTGAAAATCACAACGTCACCCACTTTCACATCCAGTGGTTTAACTTCGCCGCTTTCAAGGATGCGGCCATTGCCTACGGCCAGCACTTCACCACGGGTAGATTTGCCCGCAGCAGAACCGGTCAGAACGATGCCGCCAGCAGATTTAGCTTCTACTTCTTTACGCTTGACGATAACGCGATCGTGCAATGGACGAATTGTCATTTGATAGCTCTCCTTTGAAATGCCCAGTCACTGGTTTATTGAGGTTGAATACCGGCACGATACCGCCCGGCTTCGTGCTTTCAGAGATAAGGTCAGGACAAAGGCCTTTCAAGGGTAAAAAAATAATTTTTTTTAATTCGACAACAACCACTCTGGTAAAGGCAATTTCAGGGGGATTGTGCTGAAAGGGAATATGTCTCAGAAAGGAAATTATTCAATAGTGCAGTCGGGGCAGAAGTCTGCGTCATCAGCAAACTGTGTTGCCTGTGGGAGCCGGTGACCGGCAGCATCCGTCAAAGGTGGTGAGCTGCCGGACAGAGTTAAGGCTTGCGGGAGGAACTATCATCCTGATGTTCAATCACATCCTGCGACTTACGTTCATACTCCCCTTCAACGGTAAAACCACTGTCATTAGCAGCACCCGGGCCGCCCCGCCACACCTTCAGATACGGCATAACTTTCAGTGTCAGATGTTTCTGCACCGGAGGCAGTAGCAGTAAAAGTCCGAGAAAATCGGTAAAAAAACCCGGTAATACCAGTAAAAAGCCAGCGATAATTAAAGACACACTTCGGGTCATCTCAGCGGCCGGATTTTCGTGACGGGCCAGCTTTTCCTGTAATAACATAAAATTTTTCATCCCCTGATTTTTGACCAGGGAAATGCCAACAGCAGAGGTAAAAATCACCAGTATCAGCGTCAGCAGAACGCCAATCACATGAGCGACCTGAATAAATATCGAAATTTCGATCCAGGCGAGCAGAAAAAAGAGAATAAACGGTAACCAGCGCACGGCGGTCTCCTGTAAGTGAAGGCCCCGCCATGTGGCAGGGCAGCAAAATCAGTGACATCGTAATGATGATAAAATTATAGATGGGTATAACAAAAAGTGATTTCAACCGCGCGACGGTAATTCGTTATAACTAGCCCTGCGGCTGTTCGTATTATCACTGTTTCATAAATCGGGCCACGTTGAGCTGTTATGTTAAATAGAAGTGATTGAAAAGTGATCTGCATTGCTTATTTAATCTATAAACAGAAGATGATCGTGCTGATAAACTGATATGCAGATAAAATCTCGGCATCAGACAATCACAACAAAATGATCACATAACCTGTGACACATCGCTTCAGTAAGAAAGCACACACAAGAAGGTTAACATGGCTAACAATATTCGTATCGAAGAAGACCTGCTCGGCATGCGAGAAGTTCCGGCGGATGCTTATTACGGAATTCATACGTTACGTGCAATTGAAAACTTTTACATCAGCAGTAATAAAATCAGTGACATCCCTGAATTTGTCCGTGGCATGGTAATGGTGAAGAAAGCGGCAGCCATGGCCAACCGGGATCTGCAAACCATCCCCCGTAATATTGCTGATACGATAATCAGAGCCTGTGATGAAGTACTGAACAATGGTACCTGTATGGATCAGTTCCCGGTCGATGTCTATCAGGGCGGTGCGGGAACCTCGGTAAATATGAATACCAATGAGGTGCTGGCGAATATCGGTCTGGAGCTGATGGGCCATAATAAAGGTGAATATCAGTATCTTAACCCCAATGACCACGTCAATATGTGTCAGTCAACCAATGACGCCTACCCGACCGGATTTCGTATTGCGGTGTATAACTCGCTACTGAAACTGGTGGATGCTATCAATTCGCTGGCGGATGGTTTCCAGCGCAAATCAGAAGAATTTAAAACCATCCTGAAAATGGGCCGTACCCAGCTTCAGGATGCGGTCCCGATGACACTCGGCCAGGAGTTTAATGCTTTCAGCATACTGCTGCGGGAAGAGACCCGCAGTATTCTGCGCACCGGCGAGTTATTGCTGGAAGTGAACCTCGGGGCCACGGCTATTGGTACCCGCCTGAATACACCTGACGGTTATCAACCACTGGCCGTCAGGCATCTGGCTGAAGTCAGCCGTCTGCCGGTCGTGGCTGCCGAAGACCTGATTGAAGCGACCTCTGATTGTGGTGCCTACGTGATGGTCCACTCGTCATTAAAAAGGCTGGCGGTGAAACTGTCGAAGATCTGTAATGACCTGCGGTTGCTTTCTTCCGGTCCCCGTGCCGGGTTAAACGAAATTAACCTGCCACAGTTACAGGCCGGCTCGTCCATTATGCCGGCTAAAGTGAACCCGGTAGTACCGGAAGTCGTCAACCAGGTCTGCTTTAAAGTGATTGGCAACGACACCACCGTGACCATGGCTGCAGAGGCCGGACAACTCCAGCTGAATGTGATGGAACCGGTGATTGGTCAGGCTTTGTTTGAGTCCATCAGCATTCTGAGTAACGCCTGCTTTAACCTGCTGGAAAAATGTGTCACCGGCATTACCGCTAACCAGAAAATCTGTGAGTCATACGTATTCAGCTCTATCGGTATTGTGACCTATCTGAACCCGTATATCGGCCACCACAATGGTGATATTGTCGGGAAAATCTGTGCTGAAACAGGTAAAAGCGTGCGTGAAGTCGTGCTTGAACGAGGGCTTCTGACAAATGAGCAACTGGATGATATTTTCTCGGTCGATAACCTGATGCACCCGGTGTACAAAGCTAAACGTTATACCGAAGATAACGAATAACGGCTTCCCGGTCCGGCCTCAGCTGCCGGACCAGAGCTTCCCTGTCCACCCTCCTCCTGAATTTTTCTGTTACGGTCTGCATTCTGTTGTTGCCGAAAAAAAATGCTATCATGCCAGCCTGACTCAGGAGTGCGCAATGAATCCATCCTCTGCCATTATTGTGTTATGCACCACCCCCGATAAAGTGACGGCAACGGCTCTGGCGCGACTAGCCATTCGCCGTAAACTTGCGGCATGCGTTAATCTCCTGCCTGGTATGACCTCTATATATCACTGGCAGGATCAGCTGGAATGTTCCGAAGAAGTACAACTGATTTTTAAAAGTGATACGGAGCATCAACAGGACTTATTGTCACTGCTGAAACAGGAACATCCTTACGATATCCCTGAATTACTGGTGATCCCTGTACAACACGGAGATAGTGAATACTTGTCATGGTTACACGCCTCACTCGCCTGATTTTACTGGCACTGACTCTCTTCAGCCTGCATGCGCAGGCGGGCTTATTCGACAGCGGATCATCGCCACATTTTGTGACGGTGAATCAGGCCTTCGGTTTCGATTTTAGCCAGAATAACCATAATGTTGTGCTGCGCTGGAAGGTGAAATCCGGTTATTACCTGTATCGCCAGCAATTCAGTATCACCGGCACCAATGCGGTGATCGCCGGGATTGATCTGCCCTCCGGCCAACCCCACGAAGATGAATTCTTCGGCAAAAGTCAGATTTTCCCTCAGGATGTTCAAATTCCCGTAACACTGAAAAGCGCCCGTCCCGGAGCGACCCTGAAAGTCAGTTATCAGGGATGTGCGGCTGCCGGATTCTGTTATCCTCCGGAAACCCGTGAGATTCCATTATCGCAGGTCAGCACAACCAGCAGCGAAACCCCGGCAACGGCAGCTGCCACACCAGCCCCCGTACCGGAACCTCAGAGCGGCCCGGCAGTGTCACGATTACCTTTTTCACCGTTGTGGGCGCTGCTGATCGGCATCGGGATTGCGTTCACCCCGTGCGTACTGCCGATGTACCCGCTCATTTCGGCCATCATCCTCGGTGGACGCCGTGATGTCAGGGCATCGCGAATTCTGTTGCTGGCTTTCGTCTATGTGCAAGGCATGGCCCTGACCTATACCTTGATGGGTATCGTCGTCGCGGCTGCCGGACTGCGTTTTCAGGCAGCACTGCAAAGTCCTGTCATATTACTGACCCTGTCTGCGGTGTTTATCCTGCTGGCTTTGTCGATGTTTGGACTGTTCTCACTGCAACTGCCCTCATCACTGCAAACCCGGCTGACACTCTGGAGCAACCGCCAGCAGGGCGGTTCGCTTAGCGGTGTGTTTCTGATGGGGGCTTTAGCGGGATTAATTTGCTCGCCCTGCACCACTGCGCCGCTAAGTGCCATCCTGCTGTATATCGCCCAAAGCGGTAACATGTTGGCCGGTGGCGGCACTCTGTACCTTTACGCCCTGGGGATGGGGTTGCCGTTGATTATTGTGACGCTGTTTGGCAATAAACTGCTGCCAAAAAGTGGCCCGTGGATGCAGTCAGTGAAAGAGGGTTTTGGCTTTGTTATCCTGGCATTACCGGTATTTCTGATAGACCGCGTCGCCGGTGATCTCTGGGGAATGAGGCTCTGGAGCCTGTTAGGGGTAGCATTCTTTGGCTGGGCGTTTGCACTCAGCCTGAAGAGTCCAAAAGGCTGGATGCGGGTATTACAGATTGTCTGGTTGCTGGCCGCCCTGGTGGCCGCCCGTCCTTTGCAGGACTGGGCCTTCGCGACCCCGGGTGTAACGACATCACAGGACCAGGCCCTGCCGTTCCAAAACATCGGTACGGTGGCTGATCTGCAACAGCAACTCAGTCAGGCTCAGGGAAAAATCACCATGGTTGATTTATATGCTGACTGGTGTGTAGCCTGTAAAGAGTTCGAAAAGTATACCTTTACCGATCCACAGGTACGACAGGAGTTTTCTCAGTTCCGGCTGGTACAGGCCAATGTCACGGCCAACAGCGCACAGGATAACGCCCTGCTGACAAACCTGAATGTGCTGGGGCTACCGACGTTACTGTTTTTTGATGCCAACGGACATGAAATCCCTGATTCACGGGTCACCGGCTATATGAACGCCAGCCAGTTTTTGGCCCATCTGCGGAAACTGCGCGCTGAATAACATAACCAACTGCGCCGGCTAACGACCGGTGTGGAACTCACGGAGGTTAATGTGTCTCAGGAACAAGTACATGAGCAGATACTACTCATTCTGGAGCAGCAAGGTCTGGCCGTTACCGGCAATCTGAAACAGCAATTGCAGGACCGGGGGATCACCGCGGATGAAGCACTTTCTGAAGAAATATTGCTGCGCGATGCACTGGAATTTCATGGCCGCCAGATCGGCGAATGGCGAAAGCAGATTGAACACAATACTGAACTTAGCCAGATTCAAAAATTACTGATGCGTTACACTCTGCTGGAAGAGCATGTGCAGCGCGGTCGTTTTCCCGGCTGCCTGTTTATCGCCGCATGCAGTGTGTTTCCCGCGCCTCACCACCCGATTCATCAGGTGGCCGAGCAACAAAAACAGGCTTCCTGGCAATATACTCACCAGAACCTGATAGCTCTCGAACTGGATAACCCAACCATGGTGGCCGATCAGCTGGAACTGGTGCTGGAAGGCTGCCTGAGCAAATTACTGGTGAAACGTAACCTGCAGGATATTGCCACCGCGCGACGGTTAGCAGAAGATATCCTGCAAATGGCGTTATGCCGACAGAACGGCGCCCTCAGTTAACCCCGTCACCGGGCCAGCAGGCCCGGAGTCAACCTGATTAGTCTATCAGCTGTCCTTTCTCATCATAAAATGGCCAGGGTCCCGGGTAGCTTCCAACGGGCAGATAATGTGTCACCAGTGGCTGTAACGGCTGCCAGCGATGCACCAGAAAGCCTGCTGGCTCCAGCACAAAACAGGCGGCACCGTCAGCACTGAAATCCGGCGCGACCTGATGAGAGGTACCGGGGGCCGTGCATACCAGCGTGTTTCCGAGACTACTGACCATATAACGATGAACATGGCCACACAGCAGGCGAACCACCTGCGGATGTCTGCTGATAATCTTCTGTAAATCATCAGGATTTTCCAGACGCTGCCGGTCCATATGGCCGATTCCACTGATAAACGGTGGGTGGTGCAGCATAACGATCGTGGGTCTGTCGGGCGCCTGCAGTAATATCTCATCCAGCCACTGCAATGTCTTTGACTCAAGCCTGCCGCCGGGTTTCCCGGGAATCGTTGAATCGAGGCCAATCAGTCGTACCGGAAAATCGTCGTTCACCCAGTTTAATGCCGGGGCGGGTACCGGACACCACGACTTGTCAGCGAAAGCACCATAAAAGGCCTGTCGGTCATCATGATTCCCCGGAATGGCAAACCACGGCATCTGAAGTGTATCCAGCAACTGACGCACCTGACGGTATTCATCATCGCGGCCAAAATCGGTTAAATCCCCGGTGATCACTACCGCATCCGCTGCTGGCCGCATCCGGTTAATCTGCTCAGTCACCTGTTGCAACGCATGATAAGTATCGACAACTTTATAGGTCAGCTGACCCGCAGCTTTAATATGTAAATCACTGATTTGCACCAGCGTGAATGGAGTATCTCTCATGTTGTTCACATCCTTTTCCCTGCCCTGAATAACGCCTCTCCCGCCAGATGCAAACCGACATGCTGCCCCGCATGCCATTGTTCACGCGGCGGACAATCAACACTGACCTTATGCTGGCTGCCGGTATCCACGGTAACCCTCAACACCTGCCCGAGAAACACACTCTCCACCACCTGACCCGTCAGTGTGGCTCCGCTGATACTTCCCAGACGAATATCCTCCGGCCGGCAATAATGATCGCCGATTCGGTTTATGGCACCGATAAAGTCGGCGACGAACGCCGTTTCCGGATGGTGATAAATTTCGCGGGGAGTTCCAATTTGTTCGATACGCCCCTGGTTCATCACCGCAATCCGGTCTCCCAGCGCCATGGCTTCCTGCTGGTCATGGGTGACATAAACGGCTGTGATAGACAGCCGGTTGAGTAACCGACCAATATCATCCCGTAACCGGTCACGGAGCTGTGCATCCAGGGCCGCCAGAGGTTCATCAAACAATAAAACGCCGGGTCTGGCAGCCATCGCCCGCGCCAAAGCAACCCGCTGTTTTTGTCCCCCGGAAAGCGCCTGTACCGGACGCTGAGCCAGTGCGCTCAGATCCACCATCTCCAGCATTTCTGCCACCCTTGAGCGGATGACTTCAGAGGGCAGCTTTTGGATCTTCAGGCCGTAGGCAACGTTCTGCGCCACATTCAAATGAGGAAACAGTGCGTAATTCTGAAACACCATACCCACATGACGCTTTTCGATGGCGACATTCGTGACATTACGATCACCAAACCATATTTGACCACCAGGATCGCACTGTTCCAGTCCACTGATAATCCGCAGAGTCGTGGTCTTGCCACATCCGGAAGGGCCCAACAGCACCAGGGTTTCTCCCGGGATAATCTCCAGGCTGAGCGGGTGCAAGGCAATATGTTGATTGAAGGTCCGGGAACAATTGGTTAACCGGATACCCACAGGCTGAGACATCGTCTCTCTCCTCTATTTATTGTCCCGAAAAAATCGTTTTTGCAGTCGGGGTAAGGCATACATGGCCGTCAGTAGCGGCATGATCATGATCAGGAATAAGGTGGTGTACGAAGAACCGTTTTCCAGACGCATTGAGGCATAGCTGTCGGCCAACCCGACCGGCAGAGTTTTGGTCAGCGGCGTGTGCAGCATCCAGGTAATATTGAATTCGCCAATCGACAAAGTAATCACCATAAATGCCCCCGCAATAATCCCCGACCAACAGTTAGGGATCACCACCGTCATCAAACGGTACAGGCTGCCGGCACCCAGGCTGGATGCCGCCTCTTCCATCACCGAAATTCCTGATGACTTCATCACTGCCAGCACCGGACGCACCATAAATGGCAGGGTAAACAACACGTGGCCGCTCAGAATAAACAGCCAGCTACCGCGAAAATCATGAAACCGGCCATACAGCAGCAGCATACCCAAAGCCGTCGCCAGCCCGGGAATGGCTACCGGCAGGAGCAGACACTCTTCAATGACTGTCTGCTGGCGTCGTGGTAGTTTTAGCAATCCCCAGGCCGCCGGTATCCCCAGCAACAGGTTACACACCAGGCAGGCCATCGCAATTTTCAGCGTCAGCCAGAAGGTACCGGAATACATCGACCACACATCCGTCAGCCAGTGAAGCGTGAATCCACCGCTGATACCGCGAAATGCGTTCTGCATAAAGCCGGTCATCACCGACATGACTACCGGGACTATCAGAAACAGGCACACCAACAGGGTCAGCAATGCCTGGCCGCCAGATAATAGTTTCTTCATGCTGAACCTCCCGCAGGGATTTCCGCCAGACGCCTGGCCAGCAGTAATACGCCCCAGGTAATCGCACCGAGAATCACCGACAATGCAGCCGCGGTGGCAAAATTGGCATAATTGGTGAATTCACCATAAATCGTCAGCGGCAGCACGTTTAGCTGGGTTCCCAGGGTAAAGGCGGTTCCAAAAGCACCGACACTGGTCGCAAAACAAAGCGCGGTACTGGCAATCAGTGCCGGAGCCAGCCCCGGTAAAATAACATCCCGGGTGATCTGTAATGGCCCTGCCCCCATGGCCCTGGCCGCTTCTTCCAGCGAGACATCCAGTTTTTCACAGGCGGCATACAGGGTCATAATGACCCGTGGAATCGAAAAATAGAGATAACCGAGGAATAATCCACCCAGGCTATAAGCAAAGGTGAACCGCTCCCCCGTCAGCAGAACACTCAGTTGCGCCAGTAATCCCTGACGTCCTCCCAGCATCACCATCAGAAATCCGACCACCACTCCGGGAAATGCTAACGGGAAAGTCAGCAGAGCCAACAGAACCCCTTTACCGGGTACTGCATGGCGGGCCAGATAACAAGCCACCACCGCACTGATAGCGACGGCCACCACCGACACTACTGCCGATAACAGCAATGTGGTGCCCAGACTGCTCAGATAACGTGACCGCGTGAGGACCGTCAGATAAGCATTAAGATGGGTGCTGTTATCCGGTTCTGTTCCCATCACGACCAGATAAACAAAGGGTATTGCCCAGAAGGCGACGAATACCGTCAGTGCCGGTGCCAGCGCATAGATCCGCACGCCCGGCCGTAACCTTCTGGCTGACAGCCCCCGTCGTGCAGGGGACTGTCCGGCGAACAACTGCCGCATTTAGTGAACCTCACTCAGATATTCTGCAGAAAATGCCTTTTGTACATCCGCCATTTGCTGGTAATTCACGGTATGTGCCCTGGCATAATCGCTGTCTGGCAGGAATCCTTTTTTACTCATTCCGGCGGTTTCTATCACCGGACGTAACCAGGCATTTGCCCACAACTGCTGCCCTTTTGGCGACAGAACATAGTCAATAATCTTCTTGCCTTCAGCCAGGTGCGGGGCATTTTTAACCAGGCTTATCACATAAGGTACCTGGATGGTTCCTTCCTGAGGGATCACAAACTGTACATTGGCTTTATCGCTATAACGTGCCCGGTAAGCATTAAAGTCATAGTCCAACAGAATCGGAATCTCACCGGAAAGCACCCGCGCATAAGCTGTCTGTTTCGGCACTATCGGGCTGTTTTTACTTAACTCCTGAAAATAGTGAATCGCCGGGCTGAAATTATTTAAAGAACCGCCCATTGCCTGATTCACGGCCACTGCGGCGGCATAACCCACAAAAGCACTGGCCGGATCCAGATAACCGATCATGCCTTTATATTCCGGCTTCAGCAGATCTTTCCAGGAATGGGGAACCGGCAGCCCTCCCAGCGCATCTACATTCACCATAAAGCCGATAGTCCCGGAGTGAAGTGCAATCCACTTCCCATCGGGATCCTTCATATCTTTGGGGATCTGATCCCAGTTGGCGGGCTTATAACCTTCAACCACCCCTGATTTTGCCGCCTGGATACCAAAGGTAATGCCCAGATAAGCAACATCGGCTACCGGATTATTTTTTTCTGCCACCAGTTGTGCCAGTGCCTGGCCGGAGTTTTTATCGTCCTGCGGCACCTGGATCCCCAGATCCTGGCGAATATGTTTTAGCTGGGTTCCCCAGTCAGCCCATTCCGGCGGACAGTTGTAACAGATAGCGGTTGATACGGCGGCCTGGGCCTGTGCGGTGATAACCAGCGAAGTCGCCAGCAATGCACTGCGGATAAAAACAGATTTATTCATAATTTCCTCTGGTGTGGGCAATATTCCGGGGGGCCGCGACGCTTTCCCCCTGACGAATTTCAAAATCCAGCTGACGTGATACCGCCTGCTGGCCCTGGATAAGTTGTAAGAGAGTGCTGACAGCACAGGCACCCAGTGCTTCACGCGGCTGTACCACCGAACACAATGACGGTGTCACCATCTGCCCGAGAGCGATGCCATCGAAACCGACCACCGACAGATCCCGGGGTACATGGATTCCACGCCGTTGCAGCTGACCGATCAGACTGATCGCCAGCAGATCGTTTGAACACAACACCGCAGTCAGCGGTTGTGGACTCCCGAGTAACTCCTGCAGATAACCCACATCACTGCGGGTATGTTCCGGCATTTCGATCAATGGGGCGGGAACCAGTCCGGCCTCAGTCATTGCCTGGCAATATCCCTGATAACGCCTCGCTGCCCGGTCAGACTGCTGCAACGGCCCGGCGACCATCGCAATCCGCGCATGCCCTTGCTGTTGCAAAAAACGGGTGGCTTCGGCCATCGCCCGGCAGTTATCAATACTCAGGCAGACCACTTCTCCGGCAGCAGACTCGTTGTGTACCAGTACCACCGGCAACGGCGGCCAGCCACTGCCTGATTCGCTCAACTGCTCTCCGCTGCTGGCTACCGTCATTACCAGTCCGTCGACCTGCCGCGACAGCATCTGCTCAAGGGTTTGCTGCTCACGCTGTGGGTCATAGCCGGTGGTGGCGACCAGTAACGAATAGCCTGCCTGACGGGCCACCTGCTCCATGGCACTGAGTTGCTCGTTAAATACCGGGTTATCGAGTGTCGGCACCATCACACCAATCAGATGAGTGGTGCTGGTACGCAGCTGCCGGGCGACCAGGTTGATGCGGAACCCTGACTGCTGCGCAGCGGCATAGATTTTTTCACGGGTCGCCGGTTGTACCATTTCGGGGCTGGAAAATGCCCGGGCCGCTGTGGCCCGCGACACACCGGCCAGTCTGGCGACTGTATTCAGATTACTCATCACTTCTCCACGACCAATGAGATCGATCTCATGGCGGCAAGCCTAAGTGGAGAAAATGACAATAATGTGTCATTCCGGTGAATTTGCAGACACGCGGTACGGAAGATATCTCATCGTTGAACTGTGGCTGGTATCACAAAATAAAAAGCGTCACAGGCGTTACTGCGGGTGTTTACCGCAGGAAAAAACAGCAAAAGGAGGGTTTTCGTATAGAAAGCAATCAGTCAGTGGTATTTTTACATTTCCCCCGGTAAAAAGTGTTGACGAGCCAGGGCCATTACGGTTTAATGCGCCCCGTTGCCCGAATAGCTCAGTCGGTAGAGCAGGGGATTGAAAATCCCCGTGTCCTTGGTTCGATTCCGAGTTCGGGCACCACTTCTTTAGAAGAACCCGCCTCTGGC
>NZ_DDVT01000017.1:0-153867 GCF_002345795.1 Tatumella sp. UBA2305 | reverse complement strand
TGAGGCGAGTATATCGAACCTTGTTAGATGAAGGGTTCGGATTTATGAAAGCAAAAATCCCGCCCGAGGCGGGTTCTTCTAATTAGTGGTGCCCGTACCCGGACAACTGTGTCGGGAACACAGTTGTATTGCGCGCCAGCGCAACCCCGCAGGGGCGAGCCTCAGGGATGAGGCGAGTATATCGAACCTTGTTCGATGAAGGGTTCGGCTTTTCAAAAGCAAAAAACCCGCCAGAGGCGGGTTCTTCTAAATAATGGTGCCCGAACTCGGAATCGAACCAAGGACACGGGGATTTTCAATCCCCTGCTCTACCGACTGAGCTATTCGGGCAACGGGGCGCATTAAACCTTAATCACTGTGCTGCGTCAATCAATTTTCATCACAAGCGTGCTGACCGCTTGCTTTTCCAGCAACTCCCGGCCTTTTGCTTTATCCATAATCAATCTGATGATGACAGCCGCACTCTCCCACCGAACAATGCGGCTTCAGATTACTGATCTGTAGTCACCGACCCGGGGGCAACTGCGCCGCTATCCGGAATATTTTGTGGGATGGAGCCCTTGTCCCCGACCGGCGGAGCGGTACTGCCCTGTGGCAACATAATATGGTCAAGTATCTGTCGCATCAGTGGCGCCGCCACCACCCCGTTGACTCCGCCATTTTCCAGAATGACAGCCACCGCCACTTTCGGGTCTTTAAAGGGTGCAAACGCAGTATAAAAAATATGGTCACGCAGGCGCACGGGGATCATTTTCGCGTTATACACCTGATTCTGTCTCAGGCTGAATACCTGCGAAGTCCCACTCTTAGCCGCAATACCGTAAGGCGCGGTATGAAAATATTTATACCCGGTACCGTTAGGTGCATTGGCCATACCGAACATGGCATGTCGTACCAGCGACCAGTAAGCAGAGTCAGGATCGCCGATTTGCTCTGGCGCAGATGCAGGCTGATAGGGTTCGACCGTATTACCCTGCTGTTCTTTGAGTAGCAGATGAGGTGTCAGCACCTTACCGTTATTCAGTAATGTCACCAGTGCCTTCACCATCTGAATCGGTGTTGCAATCCAGTAACCCTGTCCTATCCCCACAGAAATGGTATCCCCCTGATACCAGGCTTTTTTATGCACCGTCTGTTTCCAGTCCCGGCTTGGCAGCAGGCCTTTATATTCTTCATGAAGATCGATACCGGTCAGCCGGCCATAACCAAACTGGCTCAACATATGGTGAATTCTGTCGATCCCCATCATATACGCGACCTGGTAGAAAAAGGTATCGGCAGACTCCTCTATCGCTTTGGTCACGTTTAGCATGCCATGACCGGTTTTTTTCCAGTCCCGATAATGGCGGTCAGTGCCGGGTAGTGTCCAGGTGGGGGCCCCGAAGAACGTAGTCTGTGGAGTAATAACCCCGTTTAGCAAGGCGGACATTGCCATATAAGGTTTAACGGTGGATGCCGGTGGATACAGCCCCTGTGTCACGCGGTTGATCAGCGGCAGATCTTTATTGTTCAGCAGTTCCTCATAAGCCTTATAGCTGATCCCTTTGACAAACGGATTGGGATCATAGCTGGGCGCGGAAACCATGGCCAGCACCGACCCATCATGGGGATCTTCCACCAGTACAGCCGCACGCTGTCCTGCCAGCAGGCTTTCAACATATTGCTGCAACGGTAGATCGAGGGTCAGCCAGACATTCTTACCCGCCACCGGCGGCTGTTCGCTCAATACCCGAACGATACGTCCATGGTTATCGACTTCGACTTCCTGATAACCGGTTTGTCCGTGCAGCACAGACTCGTAGTAACCTTCAATGCCCTGCTTACCAATGTTATGGTCAGCGGCATAGTTCTCTGAAATACCTGCGGCATTCAGTTTCTTAAAGTCATTGTCATTGATTTTCGAGACATAACCGACCACATGCGCCAGATCGGCTCCGTACGGGTATTGCCGGTCCTGGTAGGATTCGATACTCACGCCGGGAAAGCGATATTCATCAATTGAGAACCGGGCAATCTGCTCTTCTGACAACTCGTCTTTGACGATGATGGGCTTGTAACGGCTGTTCTGCTTCAGGCGGTGCCAGAAGTCAGCCACATCGTCCGGAGTCAGACCAATCAGCGGAGTCAGAGCCTGAATGGTCTCTTTCAGGTTAGTGATCTGGTAAGGAATAATGGTCAGGTCATACTGGGTAATATTTTTTACCAGAGGAGTACCGTTCCGGTCATAGATAATCCCACGCGTTGGCGCAATAGGGATCATTTTGATGTCATTATTGTTAGACCGGGTCTGGTAGTAACTGTGTTCGTTAATCTGCAGGCGATAGAGGTTATACGCCAGGATGCCAAAGCAAACCGCCACTAAGCCAAAAGCCGCTATTGCGCGACGTATAAACAGTTTTTCTTCAATTTCGAAATTACGCAGCTTCATTACATAACATAGTTTGCAGGGGCATGATCATCAGACGCCTATCATAGAGGGTTAGCCAGCCAGTGCCAGCACCAGGTAGATCCCGCGGGAATTAAAGTGTGTCATTTGTTTAAATGTGTAACATAAGATTAATAACGCGAAAAAATGCAGGGACATTATTCCGCGTTATTAGCAGGACGGGGATTAGGCCGGAGAGCCCGCTAACACAGATTCCAGCGCAATATTAATCATGTCATTAAACGTGGTCTGACGCTCTTCTGCGGTCGTCTGTTCACCGGAGCGAATGTGGTCAGAGACAGTACAGATAGCTAGCGCTTTCGCTCCGAACTCTGCGGCTACACCATAAATGCCCGCTGCTTCCATTTCTACGCCAAGAATGCCGTATTTTTCCATAACATCGAACATCTGTGGGTCCGGGGTGTAAAACAAATCAGCCGAGAAAATATTTCCCACACGGGCATCAACTCCCAGCTTTTTCGCTGCATCTACTGCATGACGCACCAGATCAAAATCAGCAATAGCTGCAAAATCATGGTCCTTAAAACGCATACGGTTCACTTTGGAGTCCGTACAGGCTCCCATACCGATAACAACATCACGCAGTTTAACATCCTGACGAACCGCCCCACAGGAGCCCACACGGATAATAGTTTTAACCCCAAAGTCAGTGATCAGTTCTTTGGCATAAATTGAACAGGACGGTATCCCCATTCCGTGGCCCATGACCGAAATTTTACGGCCTTTATAAGTACCGGTATACCCGAGCATACCGCGTACATTGTTAACCTCACGGGCATCCTGCAGGAAATTTTCTGCAATATATTTAGCACGTAACGGATCGCCCGGCATCAGAACCACGTCAGCGAAATCACCTGGTTCAGCATTAATATGAGGTGTAGCCATGTTTTTTTCCTCTCAAACAGGTCATTGCCTGGCAGTCCGCCAGGCAGTGAGAAATCAGGGATGCTTTTTACAGCATGTTACGCCCGTAATCCATAGCAGACAGACCGAAATATGTCGCTATCGTCTGGCCGATATCGGCAAACGTATCTCGTTGTCCCAGGGAGCCAGGTTTCACTTCCGGGCCATAGATTAACACCGGAATATGCTCACGGGTGTGGTCGGTACCGTGCCAGGTGGGATCACAGCCATGGTCAGCAGTGAGGATCAGGATATCTCCGGGTTTCACTAACGCCATCAGTTCAGGAAGACGACGATCGAACAGTTCCAGACCCGCGGCATAGCCTGCCACATCACGGCGGTGTCCCCAGCTTGAGTCAAAATCGACAAAGTTAGTAAATACAATTGAGTTATCCGGAGCCTGCTGCATCTCTGTGACTGTAGCATCAAATAATGCATCCAGTCCGGTGGCTTTCACTTTTTTAGTGATCCCCTGCTGAGCATAAATATCGGCGATTTTACCCACCGAAATCACCTCCCCGCCCTTCTCTTCCACCAGCTTCTGTAACATTGTGGCGGAAGGGGGTTCAACGGCCAGGTCATGGCGGTTACCGGTACGAACGAACTCACCGGCTTTCTGTCCGATAAACGGGCGTGCAATCACCCTGCCGATGTTGTAACCACCGTCGGTCAGCTCTTTACGGGCGATTTCGCATAAATCATACAACCGGTCCAGCCCGAAGGTTTCCTCATGGCAGGCAATCTGAAATACCGAATCGGCAGAGGTATAAAAAATAGGTTTCCCGGTGCGCATGTGCTCTTCCCCCAACTGATCGAGGATCACCGTCCCTGAAGAGTGGCAGTTTCCGAGATAACCAGGCAGACCAGCCTTTTCTACCAAAGTATCCAGTAATTGCTGTGGAAAACTGTTAGTTTCATCTGAAAAATAGCCCCAGTCGAACAATACCGGCACACCGGCGATTTCCCAGTGTCCGGAGGGGGTATCTTTACCGGATGAAAGTTCACTGGCACTGGCATATGCCCCGATAACCTCAGCCTGTGCATCCATACCGGCTGGAATTTTACCTGTCGACAGCTCCGCCGCCTTTGCCAGCCCCAGAGATGTCAGATTAGGCAACGATAACGGGCCTTTTCTGCCCTGATCGGCCTGGCCTTCACTACAGGCTTGCGCAATATGGCCCAGAGTATCTGAACCGGTATCGCCGAATTTTTCTGCATCCTTACTGGCACCGATCCCGAAAGAATCCAGTACCATGATAAAAGCACGTTTCATTTTCGCCTCCTATGCGTCTAACAGGGTGAAAAAAACAGATCAGAACAGTATGCGACTTATTCACTGATTCTGCGATAGATGAGCGGGATTTCTTTCGCTGGCTGGTCACTGAGACTGATTGCCGCGGTAATATGTTCCGCGGCCAGCTGCCAGCTATCCTCATCGGCCGCATGAATCATCGCCAACGGACGATGAGCATCCACTGCCTGTCCCAGCTCAGCCACCTCCGTCAGGCCCACACGATAATCAATACCGTCACTGGCTCGCTGACGTCCGCCCCCTAACCGGACCACTGCCATACCAATAGCCCGGGTATCCATGGCATTCAGATAACCTGGAGTCGCGGCAAAAACCGGTTTTACTATCGGTGCGGCGGGCAGATATCGATCGTAATACTCAACAAAATCCGCCGGACCGTGCTGTTCTGCCACCATCCGACCAAAAACCTCGGCTGCACGGCCATTATCCAGCACCTGCAATAACCGTGTTCTTGCCGATGAATCATCCGCGGCTAAACCGCTGCTGACCAGCATTTCACTGCATAATGCTAGTGTCACTTCCAGCAGGCGCGGGTTTCGTTCATCGCCCCTCAGAAAACGCACGGCCTCACGGACTTCGGTCGCATTGCCGGCGGAACCGGCCAGTACCTGGCTCATATCGGTCAGCAACGCCGTGGTTTTGCAGCCTGCTCCGTTGGCTACTCCGACAATAGCACTCGCCAGCAACTCTGATTGTGCGTAATCCGGCATAAATGCGCCGCTGCCCACTTTAACGTCCATCACCAGCGCATCCAGCCCTTCAGCCAGTTTCTTCGCCAGAATAGACGCGGTGATCAGTGGTATGGAATCCACGGTAGCACTGATATCACGGGTTGCATAAAAGCGCTGGTCCGCGGGTGCCAGTGACCGGGTCTGTCCGATAATCGCCACCCCGGTATCACGAATGATCTGACGAAAACGTTGATCATCAGGAAAGATATCGAAGCCCGGGATCGCTTCCAGCTTATCCAGCGTGCCTCCGGTATGACCCAGACCACGCCCGGATATCATCGGCACATAGCCTCCACAGGCGGCAATCATCGGCCCCAGCATCAGTGATGTCACATCACCTACGCCCCCGGTAGAGTGTTTATCCACCACCGGGCCATTAAGCTGCAAATCCTGCCAGTTAAGCACCGTTCCCGAGTCACGCATAGCCAGAGTCAGAGCGACGCGCTCCGGCAGGGTCATATCCCGGAACCAGACAGCCATAGCCAGGGCGGCAATTTGTCCTTCCGACACCGAGTTATCGGTAATCCCGCGGATAAAGTGGCTAATTTCCTCAGCACTGAGCACGTGTCCGTCGCGCTTTTTACGAATAATTTCCTGGGGAAGTAACATAACAACCTCCTGCTGACCATAAGCCAGGGTTCAGTAACCGGAAGTTATCCCGTTTACCTCTGTACCACAGGTTTGCAGCAAACTGTTCAGCAAACCTGAGGCCCCGAAACGGAAATGCCGGGCATCGGCCCATTCATCGCCAAGGATTTGAGCGGCCAGAGCCAGATAGGCGGCAGCATCTTCGGTAGTACGGACACCGCCGGCCGGTTTAAATCCGACAGTGGCGGCCACGCCTTTGTCACGGATCACCTCCAGCATAATTCTGGCGCTCTCCAGGGTGGCATTGACGGCCACCTTGCCGGTCGAGGTTTTGATAAAATCCGCGCCTGAGTCAATCGCAATTTCAGAAGCCTGACGAATCAGTGCAGGATCCTGTAACTCACCACTTTCAATAATGACTTTCAACAATACGTTTGCGTCATGGCACACCTTGCTGCAGGCGTTCACCAGTTCGGCTCCGCACTGTGCATCACCGGCTTTCAGTGCCCGCCAGGGAAACACCACATCGACTTCATCCGCACCGTAAGCAATAGCCGCCCGGGTCTCAGCGAGGGCAATGTCTACATCCGCGCCACCTGCAGGGAAATTAGTGACTGTGGCAATACGTACCTGAGGTGTTCCCTGTTCACGCAGCACTTTACGGGCCAGTGGAATAAATCGTGGATAGATACAGACGGCCGCCGTCAGTCCGGCAGGCGAGTTCGCCTGTCGGCAAAGCGCTGCCACTTTTTCCTCAGTATCATCATCATTAAGCGTAGTGAGATCCATCAGCCCTATCGCCTTGCGGGCAGTAGCGGTCATATCAGTCATGAAAAATTCCTCCGCGGGCCATCGCCCTTTGATAACTTTGCAACAAAAAACATTAATTAATGTTCATATTATAACAAACAACAGCGCAGGATAATCGCGGGACAGATCAAATAAATCGAGTCATGCCGCAGATACCGCCGAAAATAAGGTTTATGGCAAGAAGGATAAGTCATGCACGGTTGACTGCAAAGGTCACATCAAATGTTTCAATAATAACAATTCAGTCCGCCGTGCCGGAGTTTAGTCCCCGACTGCCTGTAAGCGGGGAAATAACTGCAGGGTGTTTGCCAGCATCACTTCAGCAATCTGCTCCTCTGGCTCTGAACGTAATTCAGCCAGTATCCGGCACACCACCGCCACCTGCTCAGGTCGGTTTGGCTGGCCCTGGAACCCCTGCAAAGGCATATCTGGTGCATCCGTTTCCAGCACCAAACAGGAGAGGGGCAGACTGGCTATGGTGTGACGTGTTTTCGCCGCCCGTGGATAAGTAATGGTTCCCCCCACCCCAATCCGGTAACCGAGTTTAACAAACGCCAACGCCTGTGACAGGCTACCGGCAAAGCCATGAATGACGCCGGTTGCCGGTAATTGCGCCTGGCGTAGTAACGAGGCCAGTGGATCATGCGTCCGGCGTGAGTGAAGGATCAGCGGTAAATCATAGCGTTTAGCCAATGCAAACTGCGCTTTGAGAAAGGTGATCTGTTTCGCGGACTGAGCGGCAAGAGCCGGAGTGAAATAGTCCAGACCGGTTTCCCCGATGGCCACCAGCTTTTCTGGCTGTTGATGTAACCATTGCTGCAACTTGTCTATATCATCATCACAATGATCCTCTGACCATACCGGATGCAGGCCGAGCGCAGCGTAAAGCGGGGAACAGGTGTCGGCCAGTTGCATCACGGCAGCAAAACGAGCCTGACTGACCGCCGGAATGATGATTTTTTCCACGCCAGCACTCTGGGCACGGGCAAGCTCCGTCGTTTCATGATGTTCAAACGGCGGAAAATCATAATGGCAGTGAGTATCAATAAATCGCAAGGCTGTCTCCTTTCACCACAATACCGTACCACACCGGCACTGAGCTCCGGCAATACGGCAGAAAGTTGAAAGAAGTGTATCAGGAGAGCAGCGTTGCCGGTATCCATACCGGCAACCACTGTCATAAGACCGGGACAGTCTCAGTCGTGGCTCAGAGTCTTTTCCGGCCGGTAAACAGACTGACAAGAAACAAAATAATACCAACAACAAATACAACTTTAGCTGCCCAGGCTGCGGTTCCTGCCAGCCCGCCAAAACCCAGCGCAGCAGCAATTAACGCAATCACCAGAAAGATAATTCCCCAACGAAACATAGTTATCTCCTTACTTTCATTAACAAATTTATCTCTAAATGTTGTTCTGAAACGCTCAGAACCGGTATTTATCCTGAATACTCTTTTGTTAACAACACTCCCTTTCAGTTACCGAAATCGGGTTATTCGCCAACAGATAACTGATTTTTTACTTCACTGACACCCGATACTTTAGCGGCAATGTCACCCGCATGAACCTTCTGTTCACGGCTGCTAACCTTGCCAGTCAGTAACACCACTCCCTGGGTGGTTGTCACCGAGATATGACGAGAAGAGATACTTTTTTCTGTCATTAATCTGGCCACAATTTCACTGGTGGTTGCCGTATCACTGGCATAACTTTTCAGGGTAGTCTGCTGCTGAGGTTTGATGTGCAGGTCAGTTTTGACCTGCCGTACCCCTTTCACCGACGCAACCAACTGTTTAACTCTGCTGAGTTGCCGGTATGAAGCGACAAATCCTTTTACTGACACAATTCCCCGGGTCGTCGACACCGAAAGATCGGTACTGTTAATCTTTTTATCATCCACCAGCACCGTTTTCACTTTGGCAGTGATGGTGCTGTCATCCATAAACTTATCAACACTTTTTAACGACAGGTCGAGAGACGGATCAGTATGTTTTTCTGCTCCCTGCCCCCTGACCGGAAGTTCTGCAGCGCTGATATTAAGACTTATCAACAGCGACACCAGCAACAACCGGCAAAAATAGCTCTTTCTTTTCATTCATTTACCCTGTGCGACTGCTCCGTCCGGCCAGACAGATAACCTCTTTTAGTAAGTCATATTGTAATAGCCTGCGAACCGCAACCACATAACATTAATAGTAGTCGAATTTTATAGTTATGCTGATTTTTAGGAATCGGCTTAACCCCGGAAGTCCTGCACATCGACTCCCTGCTTACCTGCGATACCTCTCAGGTACAGCCAGTAATATTAACCAATTTACAGGCTCTCTAAGAAGCGGCAGATTCCGGGATATTTGCCGGAACACGGGGACAACATCATGATGGCGGGAAATCACTGCGGTGGTCTTGCCGGTGCTCAGAGTGTCTGTCGGCCTGGAATCAGGTAAAAAAACGGAGACTGAGTTAGTCTCCGGCGGGATCTTGCTTCCCGGTACCGTCATAAGCTGAATTCTGCCCGGCACCGGTCTTCAGGGTGAAAAAAAACGCTTATTGCCGCGATACCTGCCAGTCCGCCGTGTGACGACGCAGCAGTTCCCAGTCAAGGTAACGGGCATCCAGCTCGCTAAATTGCGGGCAACCCAGTAAGGCAATCACCCGGCTTAACTCCTCTTTCAGGATATCGATAACCCGCTGAACTCCTGGCTGGCCGCCGGCCGCCAGCCCATAGGAAGTCGCCCGACCCAACAGCACGCCTTCCGCACCCAATGCCAGGGCTTTGACAATATCACTGCCGCGACGGAAACCACCATCCAGCAGCACAGGAATCCGACCCCGCACCGCTTCCATCACTTCCGGCAGGATTTCCATCGAAGATAATGCACCGTCCAGCTGGCGTCCCCCATGATTCGACAGAATCACTCCGTCTGCGCCGGCTTCGGCTGCTTTCAGAACATCGTATTTATTCAGCAGACCTTTGATCAGTAGTTTACGCGGCCACAAGTCGCGCAACCAGCGAACATCATCCCAGGACAGCGCAGCAGACAACTGTGAGGCCAGTGCATGCGCTGCACCTTTCACATCATCCTTACCCGGCTCCAGCAAATCGCCAAGATTCGCAAACCGCGGGAAACCGTTTGGGATCAGGACATCTGCCATCCAGCGTGGGTGCATCACCACATCCAGCATATTGCGATAACTGAGTTTCAGATGCCCACGATAGTTACGCGAGTCCCATTCACGCTTGCCATGTACCGGGTTATCAACCGTCAGCACAATGGTATCAATTCTTGAATTGAGTAAGCGCTTCACCAACTGTTCGACAAAACTACGGTTCCGGTAGAGATAGATTTGCATCCAGACCCGCGCATCGGTCTTATTACAGATATCTTCCAGCGAAACGGTTGAAACGTTACTTAACACGTAAGGAATGCCAGACGCTGCGGCTGCACGCGCCAACGACAGATCCCCCTGGTTTGACAATAATCCACTGAACCCGGTAGGGCCAATCACGAAAGGGGCCTCGCAACGTTCCCCGAGGATAGTCTTACCAATATCCCGCCCGGAGACATCGACCAGCGCCTGAGGCCGAAAGGCAATATCATTAAACACACTACGGTTACGCTTCAGCGATACTTCATCTTCTGAAGCACCATCCAGGAATTCAAAACAAAAATTTGGTACCCTGCAACGAGCCACACCACGCATCTCATCCACATTCTGGACCCGTTGCAGGTCCCCACCTCTGTACATACGCCTTTTCATAATATCCCCGAAAAACCTGCTGGTTAATCAATAACATTTATATCAAAAACGGCCATGCCATGATTTCAGTGATACGCCCCCGGCACTGAATATGGCAGGCGGCTTTATTTATCTCTGGGTCAGGGGTTGTTTTGCCGGCTCTGAATGACGTTCACCCACGGTAATAGGCCGGTCAAAGTTAATCATTAACGATGAAATCAGATAAACCACCGCAGCCGCGACAAACAACATCATCGACGAATAATAATTACCGGTGATGTAAACCAGGTAACCGATAACAATCGGGACAATCGCTGACCAGATATTACTGGAGAAATTCATGATCCCGACAATAGAACCCGCCATCTTTTGCGCCCCCAGTAAAGACGGGATTGACCAGTAAACACTACACCAGCGCAAACCAAAGATGGCCACTCCCAGCCACATAATCACGGCCATCGGAGAGGTTGCCTGGGCGGCAAGATAGACCCCGACACCCGCCGCAATGGCAGAGACAGACAGGAAGGAATGGAACACAGTATTATCTTTGTAACCACGCTTACGCAGCTTATCCATCAGATATCCACCCAGCATCTGGCCGATAAAACACAGGAAGAAGATAAACGCCATGGCCATCCCCATATCTTTCAGGTTCAGGTCACGATCTTTTTGCAGATAAAACGGCAACCAGGTCATCAGTCCATAGAAGACGGTACTGTAGGAACACCAGCCACAGATCAGAGCAATGACATTCCGCTGAGCCAGACACTGTTTGATTTCTTTA
The DNA here is from genome assembly GCF_002345795.1 of Tatumella sp. UBA2305. NCBI lineage: Bacteria > Pseudomonadati > Pseudomonadota > Gammaproteobacteria > Enterobacterales > Erwiniaceae > Tatumella > Tatumella sp. UBA2305. The sequence continues at coordinate 142,556 of NZ_DDVT01000017.1, read as the reverse complement.
AATGTCGGAGGCAGATGTTTTTGCTCTGCGGTGCCATTAGCCTCAGCAAGATAATTCAGTTCCTGCGGGTTAACTCCGGGATGCTCTGCGGGTGTATTACGAATATACCACCAAACCACGATGCCCATCGCCACAGTCACCCCACCGGCAATCACAAATGCCATTCGCCAGTCATTAAAGAAAGCAATCAGTGCGGTAATCACAATGGCCCCGACAGCTGTACCCAGTGGAGCACCACCATCCAGCAGCATAGAGCCGCGACCACGCTCATTAGGGGTAAGCCAGGTGCCCATCAGTTTGGCGCCCGCAGGCATAATAGGCGATTCAGTCACCCCCAAAGCAACCCGCGCCACAAACAGAGAGTACACTCCGGTACATACCGCCACCATTGCCTGAGCAATGCCCCATGAAATCGCGGCCAGTGCGATAATGGTTCTTTTCTTAAAGCGGTCAGCTAACATACCGGCCGGGATTTGCATTAAAGCGTAAGCCCAGAAGAAGCCACTCTGAATAAAGCCAATCACCTGAGCATCATGTAGCCCGAACTCTTCAGATATGTAGGGGAGTGCAATTGAAAGTGACGCTCGGTCAATATAATTAATTGCGCCTAACATCAGCATCAGGAAAAATATAATCCATCTGACATTGGATCGTTTAGCCATATTATTCACCCTGTGAAAATCGACAGAATTCTGCCTGCGTATAAACCCCACAGATTTACTGCGGTATATTTGTCAATCTGTTCTGCTATTCAGAAAAATGGGGTGAGTTTCCGGATTTCATCAGCTTGCCGGTACAGAAATGAATACCTTCACAAAACGCAGGGATATAATGCGTTATATTCCACAGGTACCATGAAACTATTTCACCCCTATAAACAGGCCCTTCGGACCTTGATATTGACCGTATTTTATCTGTGCCGATATGCCACGCTGTTTAAGCTATCGTGGTCATCTCTCATCTCCGTGCGATAAATCTATCCACATCAGTTAATTGCAGGTTAAAAGTCCTTTGAATACGGTCTGTTCCTGTTATCTGTATCAGCCCGGGAGCGTCTCTGCAGCACCGATAACATCTCACATATCATTAACACACGCATGGAACAAATGAACATTACCGTTACATTCGTCACTTGCCTATAACTGGTATTTAAAATTGTGACAGGGATCGGATTAGTCAATTTATAGCTTTAATTCGCAGGAATAGTCGTTAAGCGTGACATTTATCACTGTTTTTAATGACAAACTTATCACCGTAATGATATTACATATGATCACAATATGATTATTTGAATGACTATTGCAGAGGGATAACTCTCCTTGCCAACCCATAAACTGGCAGGCAATACGCCTGACAGAGCAGTCGCGACATAGTTAACTACCTGTGAAGGCCATCGGAAACTTATCACTGTCACGCAACACTGGTTACCATAAGAGAGAAATCCCGGTGGCCGACGGCCCGGAGGGTTGTGGAGAAGAAAAGTTAAAAAACCACGGCCACTGCGTTAACAGACAGTGGCCGTGGGGAAAAACAGCAACCCGAGACCCGCCGCTGCCGGCGAAGCCACGGAGCAATGGTCAGAAATTAATGTTCACGCGTCTTGCGGAATTCAACATCCGGATAGCGTTCCTGAGTAATATTCAGGTTAACCATGGTCGGAGCGATATAGGTCAGGTTATCACCACCATCCAGTGCCAGGTTCACCTCATTCTTACGCTGGAATTCGTCGAATTTTTTCACATCGCTGCATTCCACCCAACGTGCGGTAGAAACATTCACCGATTCGTAAATAGCTTCAACGTTATACTCACTCTTCAGACGGGCGACGACCACATCAAACTGCAGCACCCCGACCGCTCCCACAATCAAATCATTGTTAGAAACCGGACGGAAGACCTGCACCGCACCCTCTTCTGATAACTGAACCAGACCTTTCAGCAACTGTTTTTGCTTCAGCGGATCGCGCAGACGAATGCGACGGAACAGTTCCGGTGCGAAGTTAGGAATGCCGGTAAACTTCATTTTCTCACCCTGAGTAAATGAATCACCAATCTGAATGGTCCCGTGATTGTGCAGACCGATAATATCGCCAGGATAGGCTTCTTCAACATGCGCACGGTCTCCGGCCATAAAGGTCAGAGCATCAGAGATCACCACCTCTTTACCGGTTCGCACCTGGTACATCTTCATGCCTTTTTCATACTTACCCGACACTACACGCAGGAAAGCCACACGGTCGCGGTGTTTCGGATCCATATTGGCCTGAATTTTAAATACAAATCCGGAAAATTTTTCATCAGCAGCAACAACTTCCCGGGTATCGGTTCGGCGTGGCATTGGCTCCGGAGCCCAGCTCACCAGGCCATCCAGCATATGGTCGACACCAAAGTTACCCAGTGCGGTACCAAAGAATACCGGAGTCAGTTGGCCCTGCAGGAACGCCTCATGATCGAATTCATGGGATGCCCCCTGAACCAGTTCCAGTTCTTCGCGCAATTGTGAGGCCAGTTCATCACCAATCGCTTCATCCAGCTGTGGGTTATTCAGCCCTTTGACCGTACGAACTTCCTGGATGGTATGTCCCTGCCCGCTCTGATAAAGATAGGTTTCATCTTTATACAGATGATATACCCCTTTAAACAGCTTCCCGCAGCCGACAGGCCAGGTAATTGGGGCACAGGCGATCTTCAGTTCACTCTCAACTTCATCCATGACTTCCATTGGATCACGGATATCACGGTCAAGTTTATTCATAAAAGTCAGGATCGGCGTATCACGTAAACGGGTCACTTCCATCAGTTTACGGGTCCGGTCTTCGACCCCTTTCGCGGCGTCAATCACCATCAGACAGCAGTCGACCGCCGTCAGAGTACGGTAGGTATCTTCCGAGAAGTCTTCATGTCCCGGGGTATCCAGCAGATTAACCAGCTTATCGCGGTAAGGAAACTGCATCACCGAAGTGGTTATCGAGATCCCGCGCTGTTTCTCCATCTCCATCCAGTCTGATTTAGCATGTTGGCTGGAACCACGACCTTTTACCGTCCCGGCCGTCTGAATAGCCTGTCCGAATAACAAAACTTTTTCTGTAATTGTGGTTTTACCCGCATCCGGATGCGAAATAATCGCAAATGTGCGGCGACGAGCCACTTCGTCTAAAAAGGGTGCTGTAGCCATTAACAGGTTCTTCACTGTTGGCGGAAACACATTGCAGGAATGCATTTCCGGAAAATCACGCAGGCCGGGAAATATTTCACCGGCGTTTATCACAGAGATCACTGACCGGCAATCACCGACATCAGTCAATACCCGGGACTTGTTCCGGAGGGGTTTTGGTCCGCATTTCTGCCCGTCACCGCTCTCCGCGGGGCATATGTTACATGAAACCGGGCGTTTACGGTATGTCAGCCCGCAGGGTTTATTGTTGCTGACCGCTGAAATAAGCGCCATTTTCTGCCGGAAAACTCTGCGACTTCCGGTTTAGTGCTGAAGCAGATACTGGCGGGGTATCTGCTACCTGTTAAAAAACAGATAACAATGAGAAAGACTTTTATTACGTATTCCAAATAATTCGCATTACTAAGAGCATGAAAAATAAAGAAATTATCAAAACACCCTCTTCACAAGGCCGTTTAACTGATGCATAATTCGTCACCATAAAGTTACAAAATATAATCTCTGTTAAAAGGTCACTGTTATGCTTACTCCTGATATGATTTCCCGCCTGAACGATCAGTTAAATCTGGAATTCTATTCCGCCAATTTGTATCTGCAAATGAGTGCATGGTGTGCGGATAAAGGCTACGAAGGAGCCGCTTCATTCCTGAAAACCCACTCCCGTGAAGAAATGGACCATATGCAGCGTCTGTTTGATTACCTGAGTGATACCGGCGCATTACCGGTACTGGGCAGTATTGATGCTCCGCCGGTCACTTTTGAATCCCTGTCTGATGTGTTTACCCGGACTTATCAGCATGAGCAGTTAATCACTGGTAAAATCAATGAACTGGCGCATGCCGCGATGACCACTCAGGACTACTCTACCTTCAACTTCCTGCAATGGTATGTTGCCGAGCAGCATGAAGAAGAGAAGATCTTTAAAAATGTTCTGGATAAACTGGGCATGCTGGAAAACAGTTCCAACGGTGCTTTCCTGTTGGACAAAGATTTGGGCCGCATGAACAGCAATACTCACGCCTGAGTTTGGCTAAGCAGGGGCCAGTCCCCTGCTTTATTCTGCCGTATCCGATACTGTCTCCTTCGGCTGTGTATTCATGGCATCCTGTCGGGTAAATACCCCGACATAGCGCTGATATCTCAGCGGCTTAATCAGCGATAAATCCACCAGCACCAGCCCATCAACACAGTTATTGAAATCCGGATCACTACCGAAATCAATGAACTGCACCCCTCCGGGTTCACAAAGCTCCGAATACTGTTTGTACAATGGCGGTATAGCGCATCCCATATTCGCCAGCAGGCGCTTCAGACAGCGCAAGTCCTGCTGATAATCATCACCACTAAACTGAGCAAGCACTTCGGGTAACGACGCAGGGTAAGGACGCCGGGATGTGGCCAGTTCTGCCGCCGGAGGGAAATAGAGCCGGTAAAAAGCCACCAGCAAATCACGTGCCGCTAACGGAAGCCCACCGGATATGGAGACCGGACCGAAAAGATAACGAATATGCGGATATCGGGCCAGAAATGCACCGATTCCCATCCACAGGTACTCCAGCCCGCGACTGCCCCAGTAAGCTGGCTGAACGAAACTCCGACCCAGTTCAATACCCTGTGACAATACCGGTAGCATACCCGGGTCATATTCAAACAGGCTTTGGCTGTAGATCCCCCGGGTCTCTGCATCCGTGAGTTGTGATGCGGTGGGCAACAGACGATAGGCACCGACAATTTCCAGTGTTTCATCGTCCCACAATACCAGATGGAAGTAGTCGTCATCGTAGCGATCCAGATCCCGGCGCCGACCACTGCCTTCCCCGACAGCCCGAAAAGCTATTTCCCTTAAACGACCAATCTCCCTCAACACCGGTACATAGCTCTCCTTGCCGCGTTGCCAGAGAAAAATATATTTGCCGTCGGGTAGCCTCCCCAACAGTTCACTGCTAAACAGTTGCTTACGCACGGCTACCCTGTCTTCAGGTCGGGCAATGGCATTTTCGGTCTGAAACAGCCCGGGGCGGCCACGGGCAATCCGGTAAAGATGTTTACGTAGCCGGGAAGCCAGCTCTTTGGCCGGGGTGTGACCGTCATACCAGTTACTGAAAGGAATGCGGGCACCCACCTGCATTTTTACGGTAGTCCCACGACACCGGAACATTTCCCTGACCAACATGAGTAACGCTGCCGGCGGACAGAGTTTGGCTGTCAGATAAAATGGCAAACTGTTTTTACCGGCGACAAAGACGGGCAGCACCGGAGCACGGCTTTTGGCAGCCAGCCGGACAAAGCTGTGGTGCCAGCGACCATCTTTAATTCCCTTGCTGCTTAAGCGCGAAACTTCACCCGCAGGGAAGATGATAACCACTCCCTGATTAGCCAGTTGTTGCCGGATACCGGACAACTGCTCGCGCCCGGTTTTCTGCCCCATGTTATCCACCGGCAGTAACACCGGATGCAGGCAGGTGAGACTCATCAGTAAACGGTTAGCCACTATCTTCACATCGCGTCTGACCTGAGCTACGGCATGCAATAAGGCCAGTCCATCTAACGCGCCCAGTGGATGGTTAGCCACCAGCACCAGCGGGCCACTGACCGGTATTTGTTCCAGTTCACGTGCGGTGAGTTCACAGCGAACATCCAGGTACTCGAGCATCTGCTCAACCATCTCCAGTCCATGAAGATGAGGATATTCAGCAGCAAACCGGATAAATTCCTGTTCACGCATCACCCGGCGTAAAAACCGTTTTTGCCATGCAGAGGCATTAAATTCAGGCCAATAGTCCCGCAACAGATGATCGACGGTAAACACCGGGAGTCCCCCTGATACAGATTAAATAAGGCACTGATGCACATTACTTTTCAGGGATGACAGAGTGATGACAGCAACAGGCTGCCATCACAGAGAGAGGATTATAATTCGAGAGGCGGCAGACGGGTAAAGACACTCAGCAGGCCTTTGCTCCATAACTGCCTGATTTGTGAGAAATAAGGGTGCTGATCTGTCAGGTGGTACTGTTCTGCATCGCTGTAACTGTCGGTCCGGTAAATCATCACATCCAACGGCAGCCCTACGGATATATTACTGGCCAGCGTGGAATCCATAGAAATCAGTGCACATTGCATCGCCTGTTCCAGTGGGGTTTCATAGCGCAAAACACGGTCAATAATCGGCTTGCCATATTTACTCTCACCAATCTGAAAATAGGGAGTGTCGACACTGGCTTCAATAAAATTGCCCTGCGCATAAATCTGAAACAACCGGGGTTCTTCACCCCGAATCTGCCCGCCAAGCAACAGAGTACCGCTGAATTCCTCCCCGTCACGTTTAATCACTTCGCGCAGAGTTTCTCCGACCCTCAGTGCAACATCATATAAAGATGCTGACTTCAGGATCCCTGACATTTCACCCTCTTCCTGATGAGCTCTCCTGAGCAAACTGAGCACACTCTGAGTCGTGGCCAGGTTGCCGGCACTCTGCAGAACCAGCGTCCGTTCATTGTCTACCTGAAAAACGTGTAGCTTTCGGAAGGTAGAGATGTGGTCAACGCCGGCATTAGTCCGCGAGTCAGACACGAATACCATGCCTGAAGATAAACGCATTGCGACGCAATAAGTCATAGTAAGGATCCTGATTCCATAAGTGCTATTGTTGCGGGGCAACCTTCTGCACGGCTGCTACAGCCCGCATACTTTCGCCCCCGCCACCCAGCCGTACTCCGCGGACCGGGCAGGCATCCAGATAATCGACCCCGACAGCCAGTTTCAGATGCTGACGGGTATCACGGGTATTATTAGTAATATCAAAGCTTTCCCAGCGATCATTCACAAAGGCCTCTACCCAGGCATGAGTGGCGACATGCTCGTTATTATCAGTATACAGGTAACCGCTGACATAACGTGCCGGAATCCCCAGGCTGCGACAACAGGCCAGAAAAACGTGGCTGTGATCCTGACAGACGCCGGTTCCCCGGGCAAAGACTTCGCTGGCCGTATCGGCCACGGTGGTACTGCCCGGACGATACGGCATTTTTTCCAACACGGCTGTCATCAATGCTTCCAGAGAAACCAGTGGCTGAGCCTCCTGCCAGTATTCCTGAGCAAAAGCACGGATATCACGATCCGGCTGGGTCAACGGCGAGAAACGAAGGAATACCAACGGTGACAAATGGCATTCATCGGTATAGCTGAAATCATCATGCTCAAGAATAGTCACTTCCCCACGGGCCTGAATTTCCAGGACCTGATGGGGGGAATCCAGAGTCAGCACATGCATCACATTGCCGTAGGCATCTACCGTCTGTGTGGCTTCGCCAGGCAGCATCAGCTCCCAGTGAACAATCTGCTGATTGGGTGTGTTCTGTGGTGTCAGACGCAGGTACTGGGTGCTGAGTTTCACCTGATCGTCATAGCTATACCAGGTCTTATGATCGATTGTCAGTTTCATTGTGCCTCCAGATACGTTTCCTGAATACTTTGCGCCAGCAGATTTATCCGCGAAGAGAAGTTTTCCAGCCAGACGGAGACTCCGTCGGTAATTAAACTTTCCCAACTGTTAAATCGTAACTCTGCCAGCATCTGGCTGGTCAGTAAGCGTGGCCTGTCTTCCCCGTGTCTGCCAATCAGCTCCAGCTGCCTTGAGATAGCGTCTATACAGGAGTGCAATGAGCGAGGACTCTCGCTTCGCAGAATCAGCAACTGATTCACGTTGTCCTGCATTACCTGTTGATGGAAAATCGTGTGATACCCCTCTTTTGCCGACACGGCACGCAATAAAGTATCGAGGAAGTAGTATTCGCGTACCGAGTCTTCCTGGACCACGGGCAATTCCTGGTTAATCTTCAGCAAGCGGGCGGTTCCGTCACAACGCTCCAGTTGTGTACCCAGTTGAATAAAGTATAGCGCATCGCCACGTAACAGAGTGCCGAGTAACGCGCCACGAAACAGGTGGGAACGTTCCTTGACCCAGTCAAAAAAACTGTCGGCATTAGCACTGGTCACCCCACGACGACGCATATTACGTAGTTCAATCCAGGTACTGTTAATACTCTCCCACACTTCCGATGACAGGCTGCCCCGCACCGCATGGGCATTGTTCCACGCCGATTGCCAGCAGCTGTAAATACTGCCGGGATTACGATCGTCAAGTGCATAAAAGTTAAACAGTTGCGGCATGGTGTAACGGCCATTCAGCATTTCAAACAGCTGCCTGGTCCCGGTCAGATTCACCGGCAGTAACAGTTCATCTCCCTGATTCTGATGAACCGACAGCATCGATAACCGGTTAGTCACATCCAGAACCCGGGCAAGCTGCTCGGCACGTTCCAGATAACGTGCCATCCAATACAATCCACTGGCTGTGCGACTTAACATGATGAATCATCCTCCAGAACCCAGGTATCTTTGGTTCCTCCTCCCTGAGAGGAGTTCACCACCAGTGACCCTTCCGTTAATGCCACACGGGTCAGCCCGCCAGGAACCAGGCGGATATCGGCTCCGCACAGTGCAAATGGCCGTAAGTCGATATGCCGTGGCGCCAGCCCTGCTCCGGTAAATGTCGGACAGGTGGATAACGACAACGTATCCTGAGCGATATAATTATCCGGACGAGCCAGCAGTCTGGCGCGGAAATCTTCGATTTCGGCACGGCTGGCAACCGGCCCTATCAGCATGCCGTAACCGCCAGCGCCATGGACCTCTTTAACGACCATTTTGTCTAAATTGGCCAGCACATAGCTCAGATCTTTTGGACGACGACATTGCCAGGTGGGCACATTGTTGAGAACAGGTTCTTCCTGCAGGTAATAACGGATCATATCCGGGACATAGGGGTATATTGACTTATCATCAGCAACCCCGGTGCCGATAGCATTCGCCAGCACCACGTTACCTGCACGGTAAACTGACAGCAAACCGGCAACCCCCAGCATCGAATCAGCCCGGAATGCCAGAGGGTCGAGGAAGGCATCATCAACACGGCGATAAATGACATCCACTTTACACGGACCTTCGGTAGTGCGCATCAGCACCGCACCATCTTTGACAAACAGATCGGCACTTTCCACCAGTTCAACACCCATCTGCTGAGCAAGGAAACTGTGTTCAAAGTAAGCACTGTTAAAGCGCCCCGGGGTTAATACCACCACGACCGGATCGTTGACCGGCGAGCTTTCACGAAGGGTTTGTAACAAATGTGAGGGGTAACGTTCCACCGGAGCAATCGACTGTGTGGCAAACAATTCCGGATACAACCGCATCATCATTTTACGGTTTTCCAGCATATATGAGACACCTGAAGGTGTCCGAAGATTGTCCTCCAACACATAGTATTCACCGTCACTGTTACGCACCATATCCACACCGACGATATGTGCGTAAATGTTCCGGTGCAGATCAACACCCTGCATACAGGGTTGATATTGATCATTGACCAGTACCTGTTCGGCAGGAATAATGCCGGCCTTCAGGATATGCTGCTGGTGATAAATATCGTGCAGAAACAGATTTAATGCCTGGACCCGCTGACGAATACCCTTGTCCAGTTGTGCCCATTCGCTGGCCGGGATAATACGCGGAACACTATCGAACGGGATTAGCCGATCAGCACCGTCATCATCCCCATACACATTAAAAGTAATGCCGACACGGTGAAATAATAGTTCTGCCTCCTCCTTTTTACGGGCGATAGCCTCTTTATCCGCCTGTTTTAACCACTCCCAGTAGTCTTTGTAGTGGGGCCGGTACAATCCATCTTTGAGTAACATCTCATCATAAAAATTTGCTGCTATCTGATAGCTATGATTCATGCTCCACCCACCGCTTTCCTGTGATGACCTGAGATAGCTCTGCATTTTTTATGCCAGGAGTTGGACATAGAATGTTCTGAAATCCCGTCAGTTAGTGTTGTTTTGGGAAAGAAACCTGCTCAATATCGCGAAATTAGCCCCCGAAAATCCTCACCACGCCAGTTATCTGTGCGCGCACCGCAAAGGTGCACCGTTTCAGGGAATCGCAAAACACCTGTTTTTTAACAGGTTAAATCTGTATTTCACAGTTCCCCCCTATAACAGTGCCTGCAATGACAGGTTTTCACTGTTATGCAGCAACCGGTTAACAAAAACGGTAGCTCCGTTAACTGTTATAGCCACGATTGGCTAATCTGTCTCTTTCCGGCCTGAAATATTTGTGATGAACTGAGGGCAGAACAGCGGAGGATATATGGATAAAGTTAAACAAATTCTTCAGCAGGAAATCGATCGTCTGAATACTGCGGAACGACGGGATAACCTGCCACGCTTCAGTTTTACGTTTTTACGTAAACATCCCGGACTGTGGTTCGTCATGTATCTTTGTTATGCATTGTGCGTGGCGCTGATCTTTTCTACCGAAATGTTGGGCTGGCCTGCCTTCTGGTTCGCCACCGCCTTTGTCCTGGGGATGAGCCTGTTAATGCTGATGGATATCTCGCCTAAATACCGGTTTGAAGATATCGATACTTTGGATTTACGGGTCTGCTATAACGGCGAATGGTACTATATTCGTGCCGTCTCTGAGCAATGCATCCACGCCATTAACAACGACCCGGAAGTGCCGTCACAGGTGAAACAAGGTATCGCCAGGTTACTGGAGAAAAAAGGGGAAGTGGATTTTTACGATATCTATCATCTGGCCTGGGGGGGGCGCAGTGCAGCGACTATCTGAGGGGTTCGGTGAAGCTGGTCGCTAATTAACTCCCCGAGAATAGTCACCGCCTGCTCTGCACGTTGATCCCAGGGCCAGGCGGCGTTAAAACGAAAACAGTGACGATGCTGCCGGGAAGCTGAAAACAGCTCGCCCGGCGCTATGCTGATCCCCTTCTGCAAGGCCTGGTGATACAGCAGTGTACTGTCCATGCCTGCAGGCAGTTCAATCCACAAAAAATACCCGCCATGATCAGCATGGATCACGGCTTCCCCGGGCAAGGCCCGTTTCAAGGCCGCAATAGCCAGTTTTTTACGCGAGACAAGCTGGCGCCGCAGGCGTTTCAGGTGCTGGTCATAGTGCTGGCTTTCCAGGAAACTGACCAGTGCCAGTTGTATCGGCGTACTTACCGACAGAGTACTCATCAGTTGTAGTTGTTGAACCCGCAACGCATGTGCCCGGGTGACTACCCAGCCGACACGAAATCCGGCCACCAGATCTTTCGAGAAAGAACCACAATGCAACACTGTTCCTTCCTTATCCCATGCCAGAGCCGGTAGCGGGGGCTGCTCGCCTTCCCACAGACTGGCATAGACATCATCTTCAATCAGCGCCACCTGATTCTCCGCCAGCAGACTGACCAGTTGCTGTTTACGTTCTGCGGATAAGGTGTAACCCAGTGGGTTCTGGTGACTGGTCATTAACCAGCAGGCTTTTACCGGCCAGCGTTGCAGCGCTTGTTCCAGTCGGAGCAAATCAATCCCCTCGCCGGGTAAGGCAGGGATCGCCAGCGCTTTCAGTTTTAGCCGTTCAATCGCCTGCAGGGCACCGTAAAATGCGGGACTTTCGATAATCACCCAGTCCCCCGGTTCTGTCACCGCTTGCAGGCTCAGGTTCAGAGCATCCATAGCGCCATTGGTGATCACAATATCGTCAGGCGAGACCAAAGTCCCCTGACGGGTATAGCGACGGGCCAGAATCTTGCGTAATTCCACATTACCGGGCGGCAGATTATCGATAGCATCACCCACGGTTAAATGCCGGGAAACATCGCCTAATGAACGCATTAACGCCCGCATCGGAAACAGTTCAGGGTCGGGAAACGCTGAGCCAAATGGCACTATCTGTGGGTCACGGCAGGCCTGAAGGACATCGAAAACAAAACGGTTAGTGTCCGTCTGTTCACTGTGTCTGACCGCCGCAGCTTGCCGGGGAAGGCCGGGGGCGACATAGTACCCGGATTGCGGGCGGGAGGTAATCCATCCCTGGCTTTCCAGCAAAGTATAGGCGTTCATTACGGTCATCAGACTGACCTGCAACAGTTCAGACTGGGCACGTAACGAAGGCAGCTTATCCCCTGGCTGCCAGACGCCTGCCTCTATTTGCTGCTGCATCTGTTGTGCAATCTGCTGAAATTTACTCACATCACCCCGGAATTACGGTTCCTGTCGACAACCACAGGACTATTGACAGCACTGTGCCACCGATCAGGCCCTGATTTTTTGCGATCCGGTTTCCGGCACCAGATCCAGTTTAACCGGACGGGGCAGCTTACCGGCGATTTCCGGCAATACCAGCTGCTCCGGAGGTACCGGCCGACTGAAATAGAACCCCTGCAGGATGTTACATCCCAGGCTTGCCAGTTGACGTTGCTGTTCCTCGGTTTCTACACCTTCCGCCACGATGTTCAGATTCATATTTTTGGCCAGATCGATGATCATCGCCAACAACCGGGTATCGGTGGACTGCTTATTGATCTCCCGGACAAATGCACGGTCAATTTTCAGCTCACTGGCAGGCATACTTTGCAGATACAGCAGACTGGAATAACCGGTACCAAAATCGTCAATCGAGACTTTAATACCATATTCTTTCAGGGCTGTCAGAATGCGAATCGTTTCCTGCGGGGAACGCATGGCGGTGGTTTCGGTAATTTCCAGGATAAGTTTGTCGGCCGGAACCTGATTGGCCGATAAGGCATTCAGCACGACGCTTTGCAACATTTCCTGCTCAAACTGAAGTGCTGAAAGGTTCACCGAAACGGAGAGCTCAGTATTGCCCTGAGCATGCCAGATTGCCAGCTGACGGCAGGCTTCATTCAGCACCCACTCACCGACCTGAATAATCATACCGCTCTTTTCGGCAATCGGTAAAAACTTATCCGGAGAGAGCAGGCCGCGGGTCGGATGCTGCCAGCGTACCAGGGCTTCGTAGCCGATGATGCTGCCACTCTGTGCATCATTCTTCGGCTGATAGAACAGACGCAGTTCGTTGTGGTACAGCGCCCGCCACAATTCGTTTTTCAGTTGTACCTGACTTTTACCCATCGAATTCATGCTGGCACGGTAGATGCTGTAACCATTACGACCGTTATTCTTGGTGTGATACATCGCAACATCAGCATTGAACATCATTTCGCGCCCTTCAGCGCCATGTTGCGGATACTGTGCAATACCAATACTGATAGAAACCATTAGTTCATATTCAGCGATATGGAAAGGTTGCTCAATCGACTTCACCATCCGGGCGGCAATATCTTCAGCCTGCTCGACAGAGGTGCCCGGAGTCAGCAATATAAATTCATCTCCCCCTACCCGCGCCAGCACCTGATCTTTTTCAAGAATACCTTTCAGGCGGTCAGAAGCCGTCACCAGCAGACGGTCACCAACGTGGTGCCCGTAAGCATCATTAATCATTTTGAAACCGTCGAGATCCAGGAACATCAGAGAAAAGGTCTCAATGCCTGCAGAGGCATTACGAATATAATGTTCCAGTTGTTCTTCCAGATAAACACGATTAGGCAGCAATGTCAGGGGATCATGCATCGCCAGTTTGTGGAGTTCGCGGTTAGCCTGATGTAATTTTTTCGCAAGCCTGGTGGCTTTAATTTGAGAGTCGACCATCGAAATCAGCAGGCTGGATCCCAGTATCGCCAGAGTAAACAGGAACACCCAGATAGCCAGAGTCGGTGAATTCACCCCATGCCCGTCAATATAACTGGTTTCATGAAAACTGGCGGCCGCCATACCGGTATAGTGCATTCCTGCAATGGCAACCCCCATCACCAGAGATGCCTGTATACGGCGCATCACGATACCGTTATCGCCTTTACGCAGATTGAAAGCCAGCCAGAGCGCTACACCTGATGCCACATAAGCAATCAGTACTGATAAAGCGACCAGCCAGTAATTCCATTCGATCGGTGGCTGAACAAGCAGAGCATACATACCGATGTAATGCATCGCTACCACGCCGCTGCCAAGTAACACCGCCCCACTTAACAGGTAACTAAACTTCAGTTGCTGATGACCAATTACCCGTTGCAGGGCAGCAACAGAAGCAATAATAACGATGATTAAAGACGCCGCGGTATCAACGGTACCGTAGTGCATCGGCATCGGAAACATCATGGCCAGGATGCCAATAAAATGCATCGACCAGACACCAATGCCCATCGCAGTACCGCCACCCACCAGCCATAACTTTGCTTTCCATCCCTGGGAACTGGCAACCCGTCCTGCGGTATCAAGCGCAGTAAAAGAGGCGATAAAGGCGATGATAAGTGAAATTAACACCAGCCATTTATTCCAGGATACATCCAGCATGCTGACTCCCTTTGTCTTGGGTTATTAAGCAAAGATACAATTAAAAATGACAGAGACAAAAAGGAAAGCTGTCATATTCATTTACAACTAACAGGCAACAGCCAACGCCATAACATATGAGTTATTTTCCGTTATTTCATTAAGCTGTAACAATTTACAGGTCTGCCCAAGGGGCCGGAAACAAACATAGCGCAACGAATGTTGCTGCATGAAAATCTGTCAGAGAATTTTCTGTCAAAGGGCATAGTACGCCAGATAATCCGCCGGAAACAAACCTTAATTAATCTAATGGCTAAAAAAAATAATTTCCCCGAAGAAATCCCGGGGTAAATTTCGGTTTTTTTCAGGCGGGTAGTACACAGAAGAGACCTTACAGCAAAATACCAGGTCGCTCAGGCCTGTGGCCTGAGCGACAACGGACTACATACTGTGTAGTGGCCCGGCTGCTTTTTTTTGCTGATAACGACGTACCAGGTAACCAATACACAGTGTCCCTACCAGACCACAACAACCGGCAAAGGTCAGCCACGCTCCCGGCATTGATTTGTCGCCGGTCGCATGAATCAGATAACTGGACACCGCCGGGGTAAACCCACCGAATAATGCTGTCGCCAGGCTATAGGCCAGAGAGAAACCCGCAGCCCGTACTTCAGCCGGCATGATCTCAGCCAGATAGACCACCATTGCCCCGTTATAGCTGGCGTAGAGGAACGACAGCCATAGCTCTGCGGTCAGCAGATGCCCAAACGATGGTGCTGCCACCATCCACTTCAGTACTGGCCACGCGGTCAGCATGGTTAACAGGGTGAAAGTAATTAACAGTGGACGGCGACCGATACGGTCAGACAATGTCCCCATGACCGGTAACCAGAATAAATTCGACACCCCCACCAATAACGTCACCATAAAACTCTGGTGGTCCGTCATCATCAGTACTGTCTTACCAAAGGTCGGGGTAAAGGCGGTTATCATATAAAACATGACGGTCGTGGTCACCACCATCAACATCCCGGCCAGCACCAGTGCCCAGTTACTGGCGACCGACCGCATAATTTCTGTCATCCCCGGGCGATGTTTACGCTGCTGAAAACTCTCTGTTTCTTCCAGCATCCGCCGGATATAGAACAGGAAAGGAACAATCAGACAGCCGATAATAAACGGAATGCGCCACCCCCAGTCCGTCACCTGCCCCTTGCCAAGCCACTGATTCAGCATCAGTCCCAGCAACGCTGCAAAGATAACTGATATTTGCTGACTCCCCGACTGCCAGCTGACATAAAAGCCTTTACGCCCTTTGGGGGCGATTTCTGACAGGTAAACGGATACTCCTCCCAGTTCCACCCCGGCAGAGAACCCCTGTAACAGACGGCCGGCCAGGATAATTAACGGAGCCGCAGCGCCAATCGTCTGATATCCGGGGGTCAGAGCAATCGTCAGGGTGCCAATAGCCATCAGTCCCAGGGTCAACAACAACCCTTTGCGACGGCCATGGTGGTCAATATAAGCCCCGAGGATGATAGCCCCCAGAGGTCGCATCAGAAAACCTGCACCAAAAGTCATCAGTGTCAACATCAACGATGAGTAAGGATCGTTGCCAGGGAAAAAGGTTTTAGAAATGGCGGTAGCATAATAGCCAAACACCATAAAGTCGTACATTTCAAGGAAGTTTCCGCTGGTCACCCGGAAAATAGATTTAGCTCCGCTGGTTTTAGTCGCCGGAGCAGAAGTTACCGAATCATTCATTGCTCAACCCTGCCGTTATAGTTTTAGTCTGCTCAGACTATTTACCCCGGTTGATACGGGAAAGATGTGACGGCAGTCATCTTTATGATTTACAGAAACATACAATTTGGTAACAAAATAACAACCACTCAGCCAGGAGCATCAGACTATTTCTGAATAACAGGTAAAAAAAAACCTCCCGGAGGGAGGCTTATTCGGTGTTGCTCAGTGCCGGAATTAATTGGCTGCGGTGCTGCCAGCGCTTTCCAGCCCCATCAGCCCAATTTTCAGATAGCCTGCGGCGCGTAGCTCATCCATCACGCCCATCAGAGTCGCATAGTCCACATCTTTATCCGCCTGGAAGAAAATGGTGGTATCTTTATTGCCACTGGTCTGTGAATCAATGGCTGAAACTAACTGCTCTTTCGAGACTTCGTTATTGCCGACATACAGTTGCTTGTCCGCTTTAATACTCAGATAGACCGGCTTATCCGGACGAGGCTGAGGGACACTGGTTGAAGCCGGCAGGTTAACTTTGACATCCACGGTAGCCAGCGGCGCAGCAACCATGAAAATGATCAATAGCACTAACATGACGTCGATAAACGGCGTCACGTTAATCTCACTCATTTCGCCATCGCTTTCTAAATCATCTTTCAGATGCATAGCCATAGCAATTAACTCACCCGCAGTTTATGTGCCGAAGCCCGCAGTTCTAACGGCTCATGGCTCTGTCCCAAATCCAGATCACGGCTCTGCAGCAATAACACCTGAGCGGCAGTATCGCTTAATGAAGCTTTATATCCGGCAATCATCCGGGCAAACACGTTGTAAATGACTACGGCAGGAATCGCAGCCACCAGGCCAACCGCCGTAGCCAGAAGAGCCTCGGCAATCCCCGGCGCCACCACCGCCAGGTTAGTCGTCTGAGTTTGAGCAATTCCAATAAAGCTGTTCATGATGCCCCATACGGTCCCGAACAGACCAATAAAGGGTGCCACAGAACCGATGGTCGCCAGGAAACCATTGCCCCGTGATGCGTATCGCCCGACAGCAGCAACTTTACGCTCCAGGCGGAAAGCCGTACGGTCTTTAATACCGTCGGTGTCTTCTGCGCCGGCAGAAAGCTGACGTTCATCCTGTGCTTCCGCAATCAGGCTGCGGCAATGGCTGCTGGCTGAGAACTTACTGGCAACCTCCACAGCCTGCTGTAGTGTACGAACTTCTTTCAGTGCTTTCTGTTCTGATTTGAGACGCCGTTTGGCTGAGCTTAATTCGGTAAACTTGCCGAAGAATATTGCCCAGGTAACCACAGAGGCGAGCAATAAACCTATCATTACCACTTTTACAACAATATCAGCATGATGATACATGCCCAGAACGGACAGATCCGTTTGCATCAAATTATTGGTCACCACGAGTACTACCCCATCTCAACGATTAATTTCCTGCTATCCCGCGATGATACCAAATCACAGCTTAATTGATAGTAGTTATCATTAGTATTTACAAATTCTTCTGTTTTTCGTGGCTGATATCAGAGACATTTTGTAGTTTGCCGACAGCGTCCGGATAGCTTGTTATCCATGACGTTGCATGTTATCCGGCCCGCGATTTTTCTTTCTGACTCTGCCCTGAGCAATAATTCATGTTAAGTTGTAGTCAAGGCATTTACAGGCAGAGCAGGAATCAATGACAGACAAGAAATCAGAAAGAAAACTGGAAACCACACTGGTCAGTGCCGGCCGGCAAAAACGCTATACTGCCGGCGCAGTTAACAGCGTAATTCAGCGTGCGTCCTCGCTGGTATTCGACACGGTGGCTGATAAAAAACGTGCCGCCGCAGGACGAACCCGCGGCGAGTTATTTTACGGGCGCCGGGGGACCCTGACCCACTTTTCATTGCAGGATGCCATGACCGAACTGGAAAACGGTGCCGGATGTGCCCTGTATCCCTGCGGTGCTGCCGCCGTGACCAATGCCATTCTGGCGTTTGTTGAAAGCGGTGACCATGTCCTGATGAGCGGCTCGGTTTATGAGCCAACCCGTGATTTCTGTAATGTGATACTGCGTAAACTTAACGTAACGACCACTTTCTTCCCTCATACCAGTGGGGCTGAGATTGTTCAGTGGCTGAAACCGGAAACCAGGGTGGTATTTCTGGAGTCGCCGGCATCCATCACCATGGAAGTCCAGGATATTCCGGCGATTGTCGCCGCCATCCGTCAGACCGCTCCGGACGCCATTATTATGATGGATAATACCTGGGCTGCCGGGGTACTGTTTAACGCGCTCGACTTCGGCATCGATATTTCCATTCAGGCAGGCACTAAATATCTGATAGGGCATTCCGATGCTATGGTAGGCACCGCAGTGGCGAATCAGCGCTGCTGGGACACCTTACGAGAAAATTCCTACCTGATGGGACAAATGGTGGATGCTGATACCGCCTACATGACCTCCCGCGGCCTGCGAACCCTGGGAGTCAGATTGCGCCAGCATGAAGAGAGCAGCATCCGTGTCGCTGAATGGCTGGCGGGTCGTGAAGAAGTCTGGCGGGTCAACCACCCTGCACTGCCTCAGTCACCGGGCCACCTGTTCTGGAAGCGTGATTTTTCCGGCAGTAGTGGTTTGTTCTCATTTATTTTGCGCCGCGAGCTGTCACGTGAAGCACTGGCTGACTTCCTGGATAATTTCCGGCATTTCAGTATGGCTTATTCATGGGGCGGCTATGAATCCCTGATTCTGGCCAATCAGCCACATGAAATTGCGGCCATCCGCCCGGAACAGGAACCACACTTACCTGGAACACTGGTCAGACTGCATATTGGTCTGGAAAACGTCGATGATTTAATTGCTGACCTGGCTGCGGGTTTCGACCGGCTGGCACGCCATACCTGACCATTTATCCGGTCTGAATGGCCGGACATTAATGAGCAGTGTCTGTCGTCAGTTGGCAGATACCGGCAGTATTAACCCCTGACACAGATCAGGTTACGGGAAAAAAAATGAGTGCTATACACGAGATAATCCATGCTCTGTGGCATCAGGATTTTGCCGTACTGGCAGATCCTCATGTTATCTGGATTGTCTACGCGGTGATGTTTTGTATGCTGTTTCTGGAAAACGGGTTATTGCCGGCGGCTTTTTTACCGGGGGACAGTTTATTACTGCTGGCAGGTGCCATGATAGCCAGAGGCGTCATGGGTTTTATTCCGACCATAGTGATCCTCACCTGCGCTGCCAGCCTGGGATTCTGGATGGGTTATCTGCAAGGGCGCTGGCTGGGAAATACCCGACTGGTACAGGGCTGGCTTAAACATTTACCCGCCAAATATCATCAGCGGGCCTGGCAGATGTTTAACCGTCATGGTCTGGCCGCTTTACTGGCAGGCCGGTTTCTGGCGTTTGTCCGCACGGTTCTGCCTACCATGGCCGGAATTTCCGGGCTCAGCAACACCCGTTTCCAGCTGTTCAACTGGTTGAGCGGGCTACTGTGGGTGGTACTGCTGGTCGCCCTGGGTTACGGTTTCAGCCATGTGCCGTTTATTAAACGTCATGAAGATCAGGTCATGACGTTACTGATGCTGTTACCACTGCTGCTGCTGGTCTGCGGTCTGGCTGGCAGCCTGGTATTTCTGTGGAAGAAAAAACGTCAGACCTCTGTCTGAAACGAAACCTGCTGACGTCAGGTATCTGCTATTGCCTGACGTACCCGCTGAATTTCTTCTCCCGGCGTTACCCCGAAATAGCGTTTATATTCGCGTGAAAACTGCGACACACTTTCATAACCCACTTCGATAGCCGCATTGCCGGCTTTCATTTGTTGATGAGCCAGTAACCGTCTGGCCTCATGTAGCCGGTAACGTTTCAGGTATTGCAGCGGTGAGGTCTGCGTGACCGTTTTAAAATGGTGATAAAATGCCGATGTACTCATATTGACCTCGGCGGCCAGCACATCAATACTCAGCCCTGTCCGGTAATCCTGCTCAATTCTGCGCAGGGCTTTGGCTATCTGGCTAATGCGGGTCTGACTGTTGGCCAGAGATAACAGTGCCCTGCCACAAGGGCCGGTCAGCAGATAAAAATACATCTCTTTAATTACCTGGTTCGCCAGCAGTCTGGCTTCCAGAGGCCGGGTCATCATATCCAACAGCCTTTCACTAATTCTCAGCATATCGTGAGTTAACTCTGCTGAATGGATAGCCGTTGTCAGCTGAGGTGGCTGATAATCGTACTGTTCGCCAATTTCGAGGATCATTTCCTGCACCGACAGCATATCCACATCAATAAATAACCCGGCCAGTGGATGCTCCCGGCTGCCATGCGTTTCACATTCAACCGGTAGTGCGACACTGAGCAACAGATAACGGCTGGGATCGTAACTGAAACTAACATCACCAAGATATCCGGTTTTACTGCCCTGAAACAAAATGGCTATCCCCGGACGATACATGACCGGGCTGAGTGTTAAATGTTTATCGGAATACATCAGCGATACATTTTTCAGCGGGCTGATCCCTCCGGACAGGGAATGATGCAAAGCGATGACCTGCTGTGCCAGACGCTGACAATAACCGTTATCAGACATGAAATCTCCAGTTTTGCCGGTATCCGGCTCCCCGCGAGGGGCTAAAAAATACTCAATATCAGACAATCATCCTCTGCCAGATACCAGGATTGCAACTACACTTAACTTCAGCCCTCACCACCTGACGTGTTTTTCTGCCACGGAGGAAACTGAAATGTCCGAACAATCCATTATCAGACTCAATGACGGTCAGCTTATGCCACAGGTTGGACTCGGCGTCTGGCAGGCTTCAGTCGAAGAAACCCGACATGCCGTCCAACACGCATTGCAAACCGGCTATCGTTCCATCGACACTGCAGCCATATATCAGAACGAAGAAGGTGTGGGTCAGGCGCTAAGCGATACAGCTCTGCCACGCGAAGAGCTGTTTATTACCACTAAACTGTGGAACAGTGACCAGACCCACGCGGCTAAAGCCCTTGAGCTCAGCCTGAAAAAATTACAGCTTGATTATATAGACCTGTACCTTATCCACTGGCCCTGCCCGCAGCAGAATGAGTATATCGGGGCCTGGCAGCAACTGATTGAGTTACAGAAACAGGGGCTGATTAAAAGTATTGGCGTATGTAATTTCCAGCAGGAGCATCTGCAAAATATCATTCGTGAAACTGGCGTCACCCCGGTGATTAATCAGATAGAACTGCACCCTTTGTTCCAACAACGTCCGATGCATGCATGGAACGGATTACATCATATTCAGACCGAATCCTGGAGCCCGTTAGCTCAGGGGGGAAAAGGCGTCTTTGATCATCCGAAAATTCGCGCTCTGGCGGATAAATATCAGAAAACCCCGGCACAGATCGTCATCCGTTGGCATATCGATAATGGTCTGGTGGTGATCCCTAAATCGGTCACAGCAAAACGGATTGAAGAGAATTTTTCGGTGTTTGATTTTAGCCTGGAAAAAACCGAGCTGACTGATCTGACCGTGCTGGAAGCAGGTAAACGACTGGGCCCGGATCCGGATACCTTTAACAAGACCTGAACCGCGCAGTTTACAGCTTAGCCACTGCCACGGCAGTGGCTAACTGATGAATTTTTGCAGCAAACGGATGGCTCTGAGCATGGCTTCTTCCCGCTGTTCGCCGTAGGAATGACCATCCTGTTGAGCCTGCTGCATAACCGTCACCAGTCCCTCTACAGACAGGCTTTGTCCGTCTCCCAGTAATTCCAGTACCGCCCCCCCTATCTCATTACAGATGGCTTTCGCGGCGGTGAAATCATCTTCTTTTGACATTACTGGCTCCAGATATGCTCGTTGTCAATTTATCGACTGTTGAACCATCAGCTGGCCTGCACAACCGCGATCGGCCAGTTCCAGATTTTGACTATAGTAGACAAACGGAAAATGCTCTGAAGAATTTTGTGGGAAAGTCACCAATAACTCAACACTGCCATCCACCCAGACAGTATCTTTCCAGCCACGATCTTCGACCATCGCCGGAGCGCCGTTAACGCTGATTATCAGGAACATAGCTCCCTGAATATGGAACGGCTGAGGCTGATTCGCCTGAATTGTCCAGCGCTCAACCGTGCCCTGCCGGACCACGGTATCAATCCGCTTCATATCCCAGGGTACGCCGTTGATTCCCGCCGGAGAATCATCCAGCCGAATCTGACGGCTGCCGGAAACATTGTTTGCCTGTGGCTGGGGAGCGAGTTGCGCAGGAAGTCCGTCAGTGACCAGTGGTAATAATCCGGTAGGACGCAGAGTTAAGACCAGTGTTGAGGTCAGAATCGATGAGGGTTCAAAAATACCTTTTATACGCTCAATCAGGGTCGCAGCGGTACCCGCGGTGATAGACACATCTTTCCCCTGGGAAAGATCTATCAATACTTCACGGCGTTCACCGGGGGCCAGTGATAACTGTTGTACGGTGACCGCAGACGGTAAGAAACCCTGATCTCCCGCGATGACAGTGAAAGGACGGTTATCACTGAGCTGTAGCTGGTAGCGACGCGCGTTCGAAGCATTGAGTAACCGTAAGCGGACCCAGCCTCTGGAGACATTAACATAAGGTTCCCTGATTCCATTGACCAGCAGGATATCGCCGTAAAATCCTTCATCTGCTCCACTGTCATACACCGGTGAGCCAAAGTTATCCAGACGTTTATCCTGAATAATCAATGGGAAGTCATCCACACCATAATGTTTAGGCAATGGCAAAGACTTACTATTGTCATCTTCAATCAGCCACATGCCGGCCAGCCCGTTATACACATGAGGAGCCATATGGTGAGGAGTATCGGCATGATACCAACAGGTTGCTGCAGCCTGACGCACCGGCAGTATCGGCGCCCAGTCAACATTAGGTGAAATCTGTCGTGGTGCCCCGCCGTTTAACGCCCCCTGCACCTGTAATCCGCTGACTGTCATTGACACCGGCTCAGGCAGGCGATTGCTGTAGATCAGCTTAACATTATCACCATTATGCACCCGGACGGTGGGACCAAGGTAGAGTCCGTTAAATCCCCAGACCGGAGCCTTACTGGTGCCGTTAAAAGCCCAGTGGCTGGCCTGTAAGGTTAAAAACAGTGGCTGACCACGGCGTGACTCAAGCAGAGGAGGTACCGGCAGAGTATTTTCTCCGGTGTCTGCTGCCAGGGCACTGTGCGGAAACAAAGTGCTGCCGAGAGCTGCGCCGGCGGATAACTGCAGAAACTGACGACGGTTAAAAGACATAATACTTCTGACCTTATACTGATAACACCGCAGGTGGTGGTTCACCACAAACAAGCAACACGCCGGGCCAATTTTTGGCCGCGGCGAACCACTATTTTTCCTTTGCCCGGCGAGCCACTTCTTCATTTAATTCATCAAGTCGGGCCGACATCAGCTCACGACAATGGGTTGCCAGCTTACGCGCAGACTGGCCTTCAAATTGTTTCACATCTACCGGGGGCAGCATTTCGACAATTACCAGTCCGTTATGCCAGCGGTTCAGCTTAATCTGATTATGCGTATTGGAAATAACAATCGGTATCACCGGTACGCCGGCGGCCAGAGCTGCGTGAAAGGCACCGGTTTTAAATGGCAGCAATCCACGACCACGGCTACGGGTTCCTTCAGGAAACATCCAGAAGGAGATATCTTTCTTTTTAAACTGAGCCACTAATTCACTGATGGTATCGTGGGCCTTATTACGGTTATCTCTGTCAATCAGCAGATTTCCGGTCAGCCAGTACAGTTGGCCAAAAAAAGGTATCCATGCCAGACTTTTTTTACCGACCGTTACGGTCGGCGGCTGTACCATATTCGCTGCCGTTATCATATCGTAGTTATTCTGGTGGTTAGCGATATAGATAGCATTACCGAAGTTTTTGGCATCATGAGGTTTGCGTAACTCAACGCGGATCCCAAACACGGTGCTCAGACGGCCGAAAGCGTGAGCAAAGGTGGCAACATGTCGCGGGTTTCTGGGCGAAAAACAACACCATAGACAACCAAACACACACACGAATATAGAATAAACAACAACGATAATTGCGCGCACAATCAACAGCATAACAACCTCATAATAGCAGCCTGCATTACTTCCATCCCTGAAGAGCAGACAGAAACTCCATTGCGGGCAACGCCACAATGGCAGTAGTCATCAGAACCCAGATAAACAGCCGGCAAGTATAACGTTTTTTTTACTTTTCGCAGAGACTACCGGCTGATTTATCATTCTGTCGTATCCACCGTGTCCTGATTCAGTGATGGTGCATCGACTTCGACCCGATCAATTCTTTGCAGACCCCGGGGCAATAGCGTGCCACGCCGTCCGCGCTCGGTCCTGAATTTTTGTAAATCATCTTCACGCAACATCAGTTTGCGTTTGCCCACATGCAGAGTCACCACACTCTGAGGTGGCAACAGTAACAACCAGGCCAGCTTATCGCTTCCCGCGGCGGCTTCAGCTGCCGGAATGGAGATAATCTTATTACCTTTGCCTTTCGATAACTGTGGCAGATCTTTCACAGGGAACATCAGCATCCGCCCTGCGGCAGTAATCGCCAGTAACATATCTTCATCGTTATGTACGGCCAGCGGTGTCATGACTTTGGCATTCGCCGGTAAGCTCAACACAGCTTTACCTGCACGGTTACGGGACAGTAAATCGTTAAAGGTACAGATAAAACCATAACCAGCATCTGAGGCCATCAACAACCGCTGTTCGTCGGCTTCCATCAGTACCTGTTCCACGACCGCGCCCGGTGGCGGGGTCAGTTTCCCGGTCAGCGGTTCTCCCTGACCACGTGCTGAAGGCAGACTGTTTGGATCCAGAGTGTAGCTACGCCCGGTAGAGTCAATAAACGACACTGGCAGATTACTCTTGCCTTTTGCCGACGCCAGATAACTGTCGCCGGCTTTATAGCTCAGTCCGGCCGGGTCAATATCATGCCCCTTGGCACTTCTTACCCAGCCCATTTGTGACAGTACGACCGTCACCGGCTCGGAAGGAACCAGTTCCGTTTCACTGATGGCTTTCGCTTCCTCGCGTTCTCTGAGCGGAGAACGGCGGGAATCACCATAGGTTTTACTGTCAGCCTGCAACTCTTTCTTCAACAGGGTATTCATCTTACGTTCAGAGGCCAGCAGTGCCTGCAACTCATCACGTTCTTTAGCCAATGCATCCTGCTCACCGCGAATTTTCATCTCCTCAAGTTTTGCCAGGTGACGTAATTTCAGTTCAAGGATGGCTTCAGCCTGAGTTTCGCTGATGGAAAAACGTGACATCAGGACAGCTTTCGGCTCATCCTCATGACGGATAATCTCGATCACTTCGTCAATATTCAGAAAGGCAATCAGTAAACCTTCCAGAATATGCAGCCGGTTAAGGACTTTATCCAGACGAAAGCTTAAGCGCTTGCGTACTGTCTCCCTGCGATATACCAGCCATTCGCTGAGGATCTCCCGCAGGTTCTTCACTGCCGGGCGGTTATCCAGGCCGATCATATTCAGGTTAATACGGTAGCTTTTTTCCAGATCCGTCGTGGCGAACAGATGGTTCATCAGAGGATCAGCATCGACCCGGTTGGAACGCGGTACAATGACCAGCCGCGTCGGATTTTCATGATCGGATTCATCGCGTAGATCTTCAACCATCGGCAGCTTTTTATTGCGCATCTGGGCGGCAATCTGCTCCAGAACCCTGGCGCCGGACACCTGGTGAGGCAGCGCGGTGATGACAATTTCACCTTCTTCTTTCTTCCAGACAGCACGCTGACGGACACTGCCGCGACCGTTCTCATAAATCTTTCGGATTTCGCTGCGTGGGGTAATAATTTCAGCTTCGGTTGGAAAGTCTGGTCCCTGCACAATATCCAGCAACTCATCGAGCGAAGTATTGGGCTTATCTATCAAAGCAATGGCCGCATCGGCAACTTCACGCAAATTGTGCGGCGGAATATCGGTCGCCATCCCTACCGCAATACCGGTCGTGCCGTTCAGCAGGATATTGGGTAACCGGGCAGGCAGCATTTTCGGCTCCTGCAAAGTACCGTCAAAGTTAGCCACGTAATCGACTGTGCCCTGCCCCAGTTCACTGAGCAGCAACTCGGCATAGCGTGACAAGCGCGATTCGGTATAACGCATAGCCGCAAAAGATTTCGGATCATCCGGAGCACCCCAGTTTCCCTGCCCGTCAACCAACGGATAGCGGTATGAGAAAGGCTGTGCCATCAGCACCATCGCTTCGTAACAGGCGCTGTCACCATGTGGATGATATTTACCCAGAACATCCCCGACGGTACGCGCCGATTTCTTAAACTTCGCGCTGGCATTTAATCCCAGCTCAGACATTGCATAAATGATACGTCGCTGAACCGGTTTGAGTCCGTCCCCGATATAAGGAAGAGCCCTGTCCATGATCACGTACATGGAGTAGTTCAGATAGGCGTTTTCGGTAAATTTGTGCAATGCAAGACGTTCTGCACCGTCCCGGGTCATGTCGCTCATTGATTATCAATCCTCACTTCGCAGCCAGACAGACACCCGTCTGTGGCAGTTCTCTGCCGGGGATAGTACCTTATTCGTCGTGCTTAGTCACAGGTGCGTTACGGACAGCGCTACCGCTTTAACCAGCATTTTGGTGGAAGTTATCAAAAAAATATCAGCATCCCTTATCCTGGTAAGACTCTTTCCTGTCGGTGAAGGGGTTTATAAACCTGCTGCGCCCAACCATTGTTCAGCAATTTTCCGGTATTCACCGGTCTCCTGGCTCAAATGCTGCCACTGATCGACATACTGTTGCCAGCTGCTGTCATCGCGCGGAATCATGTAGGCTTTTTCACCATATTGCAGTGGAGTTTTCGGATTCAACGCACATAATCCCGGATTCCGTCCTTGCTGATATTCTGCTTCAGAGGCATCCGTTATCATGACGTCTGCTTTACCGCTCAGTATCTGGCTGAAGATGGTGACATTATCAGGAAACAGTTGCAGGGTAGCCCGCGGCAGATACTGATGAACAAAGGCTTCATTGGTGCCCCCTGCCGGTTCAGTTACCCGCACCTCCGGGCGATTAAGTTGTTCCACCGTCTGATACTTTTCCCGATCGGCACAACGGACCAGCGGAATTTTTCCGTCACTGCCGAGCGGTCTGGCAAACCAGGCAATTCGCTGACGATTCAGAGTGACCGACACCCCGCCTACCGCAATATCGCAATGCTGGCTGACAAAATCATGACTGAGAGTCTTCCAGCGGGTTGCAATCCACTGTGGTTTAGCCCCAAGGCTGGCAGCCAGTGATTCAGCCATCGAAATATCCAGCCCTTCATAGTGCCCGTCAGGCCGCAAGAAACTATAGGGCTTATAATCACCCGTGGTGCAGACCCGCAATACTTTTGTCTGTAATACCGTATCAAGATGTGATTGTGCACTGACCATCAGTGGCAGTAACAATAGGGCCGGACAGAATACTTTTAACATTTCTTTCCCCGCAAGCAGTGATAACAGATTACATTCGCTGATTATTGCGCTGGCTGCAAAGGTATTATGCAGAACAGGCTATTTTTTTCTGCAACGTTGCGGTTAACAATAGGCGCATACTTTTCGAGAGGAACAGACAATGAGTAAGATCCTGATTATTGACGGGGGCACCACCTTCGGCCATTCCGCCGGACGCCTGAACCATACACTCAGCGACGAAGGTGCCAGCGAACTGAGCCGTCTGGGACATGAAGTGTCAGTCACCCGCATCGACCAAGGATACGACATTGAAGCAGAAATTGAGAAATTTGCCAGTCATGACACCGTTATCCTGCAAATGCCAGGTTGGTGGATGGGTGAGCCCTGGACGGTAAAAAAATATATTGATGAAGTCTTTACCTATGGCCACGGGCGTTTATACGCCAGTGACGGACGTACCCGTGCCGACAGTGAAAAGAAATATGGTTCCGGCGGACTGCTGCAGGGCAAAACCTACATGCTGTCACTGACCTGGAACGCACCGTTGCAGGCATTTACTGACCCTCAGCAATTCTTCGAGGGTGTGGGTGTAGATGGTGTTTACCTGCACAGCCATAAAGCGTTCCAGTTCCTGGGAATGAGTGGTCTGCCAACCTTTATCTGTAATGATGTGATCAAAAATCCACAGGTCCCGCTGTACCTGGAGAATTACCGTCAGCACTTACAGCAGGTGTTCGGTTAGTTTTTTGACGTAGCCGAGGGGGGCAGCAACAGGCCGTGTTCAATCACGGCCTGTTGCAGATAATCCAGAAAACAGCGGATTCGGACGGCCAGCGCGGTGTTACGGTAGTACAGCGCATGAACCGGTAATAACATACTTTGTATTTCCTGTTCCAGAATAGGTACCAGCCGGCCCTCTCTCACCGCGACTTTCGATGCAAAATCTGACAATCTTGCGATCCCCTGACCGGCAATCGCCAGCTGCAATAGCGTTTCGCCACTCGATGCACGCAGCGTTGGGGTAATCTGAATGAATTCCTGACGATGATTAAATACTGGCCAGTGGTTATGCACCACAGGCTGAGTAAATCCCAAAGTACGATGGTTTGCCAGTTGCTCTGTCTGCACCGGTATACCATAACGACGCAGATAATCCGGACTGGCAAACAACCGCAACGGGCTGTAGCCGAGGATTCGCGCATTTATACGGGAATCCTGCAATGCGCCCATGCGAATCGCAATATCCGTTTGTTGTTCTAACAGATCAATCGGCAGATCATCCGTTGTCAGTTCCGGGTCTATCTGCGGATAATGGCTGATAAATCCCTCCAATAGTGGCACGATGACATGCTGCATAAATGAGGGGGCAGTATTAATCCGTAACCGTCCGGAAGGGGTTTCCCGGCGTACAGCCAGTTCATCTTCTGCCGATGCCACAGAGGCCAGAATTTGTCTGGCCCGCTGAAGAAACAGCTCACCTTCCGAAGTCAATGCCATCCGCCGGGTGGTCCGCAGCATCAGCGTGGTATCCAGCTTATTCTCCAGACGGCTGAGTGAGCGGCTGACAGAAGAGACCGTCATTGCCAGTTGTACAGCCGCCGCCGTAATTGAGCCGCTGTCTGCTACCGCAACCCAGATTCGCATATCTTCCAGAGTGACTTTCATTGGTGAGTTCAGTGGTCCCCGCCATCCACTTTGAACGAGTGAATGGTCCTGTAAACATTCAAAGATTGCAGTTTGCCACCGTCAGGTCGGTGGCTACCAGAGAACCCGCACAAAATACCTGTCCGGGGAGGACGACCTGCTGTCCGTATCAGACGATTTGTCCTTCCATAATATAAAAATCGCCACCCATTGTCGTGTAGTAAGCGTAAGAGCGACCAGTGTCGAAGTTATCACAATGCACCACAGTATTATTATCCGATTCCTGCCAGCTGATCAGAAAACTGCCGTCAGCAAGGGCGCGCCACTGAAAAGGCACATCCATGATCGTCCCGGTCAGCTCACCACTCAGAAATTCCACGGTAATAATCTCCTGCTGTGGATGATAACTGTTTTTTACCACCAGCCCGTTATTCATTGTCAGGGTGAAACTTTTACCTGCTTGTGGAAACTGAATTGCCATGGTCTTTCTCCTACAAATTTTATTCACAGCCCCCGGTCTAAGCCGTTGAGCTTACCCACGCAAAACGCCACCCGAAGGGTAAGTTCTGCTGACCACGGCATACTAACTGTTAGCAGAGCCGGGAATAATCTACACTTAGGAAATAGTGAATAGAAAAATATTCTTTAATCAGTCAGGGATAAAAATATGTATTCAGTCAAAGACTTATCGATATTTATCCGGGCAGCGCACAGTCATAGTTTTGCTGAAGCGGCCAGCAGCCTGGGGTTAACCCCCTCAGCCGTCGGGAAGGTGATTCAGAAAATTGAAGATCGCCACCATATCCGACTGTTTAAGCGCAATACCCGCAATATTTTCCTGACTGAAGAAGGAGAGATCCTGTTGCAACATGCCACAACGATTGTCGGGGAATTTGATAATGCGGTGAATGCTTTCAGTGAACTGAAAAAGAGTGAACAGGGAAAACTGAAGATCAGTATTCCGAATATCGATTCGCTGTTTGGTCAACTGCTGGCAGAGTTTATGCGGGCTCATCCGCAGACAGAACTGGAGATCAATGTGAATGATGATCACAGTGACATCATCAAAGAGGGTTTTGATGCTGTGATTCGTTTTGGCGAAAGTGCCGATTCACGCTTGTATGCCCGGACAATTGGCACGCTGACGATGGGAGTATTCCATGCCCCTCACTACCCACCGGCAGAAACGCTGACTGCCAACCGGTTTCTGCTCTACCGCTTTCCTTCTACCGGCAAAACAGAACACTGGGAAGGAGCACTGCCGTTGGATCCACGGGCGGTAAAACACGCCAGTGTGGTGAATTCGATCCCACTTATCCGTCGGTTGTGTCTGGCCGGAAGCGGGCTGGCGTGGTTACCTGAAGTCGTATGTCGTGAAGACCTGCTGGCTGGCCG
The DNA here is from genome assembly GCF_002345795.1 of Tatumella sp. UBA2305. Lineage (NCBI taxonomy): Bacteria > Pseudomonadati > Pseudomonadota > Gammaproteobacteria > Enterobacterales > Erwiniaceae > Tatumella > Tatumella sp. UBA2305. The sequence continues at coordinate 111,853 of NZ_DDVT01000017.1, read as the reverse complement.
TCTGCAGAGAATGGCAGGCAGCGAAACCACCCAGCGTACCGTGAATATTGTCTGGCCTGAGAAACGTAATGCCGGGCTCAGATTACGTGCCTTTATCCAGTTTTTTGCCCGTGAATTTATGAATCACCCGATGCTGAAGCCGCCCGCAGAGGTTCAAGAGGCAGATAAAGGAAGGTCAGATCCAGCCACCGACCAAACTTAGTGCCGACTTCCGGAATTCTGACTTCACCGGTAAACCCGAGTGACTGATGCAATGCAATCGACGCCAGATTCCCGGATTCGATTGCAGCCACCATCACATGTAATCCCTGTGCGACCGCCAGCGAAATAAGTTCATTCATCAGCAACCGCCCCGCCCCTTTACCCCGAAAGTCATGCCGGACATAAACCGAATGTTCAACGGTAAAACGGTAACCTTCTTTCGCACTCCACTCTCCATAGCTTGCGTAACCAGCGACCTTATCCTGTTCATCAGTAATAACAATCACCGGATAGCCAGCCAGCCGTCTTTGCGCCATCCAGGACTTTCTCTCTTCACTGTCTACGGTGCTCTCAGTCCAGAGAGCCGTCGAATGAATAACAGCATGGTTATAGATACCGGCAATCGCTTCACAATCCTCAACACTGGCGTGGCGTATTTTCATGGTGGACACTCTCCGGGCTGTCGCGGGCAATGATCCACAAAATTGAACGGGGAGAAAGTAGCCCCGCCGCCATGTCTCCCCCGGCGCGATCCCCGTCGATCTGGTTAGTGTCGAATTGCCTCGCCGGCGTTTCGGTGCCAATGCCTGCCATCTCATACATGTCACGCAGACAACTGATCTGGGTACTGGAAGGTGAACTGGTGTTTAGCGAAGGCAATCATCAATTTACACTGGACCGCGGCGACTGCCTGGAATTAGGAGATCCTGTGGATTGTATCTTTACTAATGCCAGTGACCAGTTATGCCGCTACGCCGTGGTGGTCCTGAAGTCACAGTAATCAGAGGCTGGCAGAAGACCTGTCGGCCATGGTTATTGCTGCTGTGACACCCGCAGCAGTGCTTGTTCCAGAGATGCCGGGAACATCTGACCGTGGCTCAGCCCGGGGAATAGCAGATAACTGGCCGCAGCGCCTTTATCATGCAACTGAGTCACGGTTCTGCTGACCGCACCCAATACATCACTCCCCGGTGCCGCATTTTTCCGTTGCGGATCGCCATCACCTTCCATCAGAAACAGTTGTTTATCCCGCAGCTGTTCAGCCGGAAGTGACGTCATCTGTGTCAGCAGGCTAAAGTCCATCTGCCCCAGCGATGGACTGGCGGAATAATACTGATGAAAGAAATCCGAATTAACATACGAGTCCAACACCCATAGTCCGGCAAATGAGTGTCCCCAGACCCCACGTTGCGCGGTATTCAGTGGCAGACCTTTTTCTGCCTGCGGTGCGATGGTATCTTCCAGCAATTTACGAAACACCAGACTCCCGCCGGTGGGTCTGCCACGGCTCATCTGTTGCAGGGATCTTCCGTCCCCGGACGCCTCAGGGGTATAGTCGTAGGTCCGGGCGTTAAGATCGAATGGCAGGTCGGTCTGATAACCGACCGCTACAATCACCGGTGGGTTATGTTGTGACAGTTTTTCCAGCAGCGGTTCAGAGAGCTTATCCATCACTGAGTTACCGTCCAGCATATACAGCACGGGATACCCTTTCAACGGCGGTATTTTATCAGGAATCGCAGTCCACACCCTGTAATGTCGCTGTCCATCTGCCGAATCGAAACTGTTCATCCTGAAGTGGTAGACTGCCGAACCTTTGTCAGCAATGTTAGGTCCCAACGGGGCCATATTGGGTCTGGCATTTGCCACAGAGCAGGTGCCAACTAACCAACCGCTAATACAGATCAGCGATATCAGAGTCTTGTAGCCAGTCAGTCTGCGGCCAGAAACATTCATCAACATCTTTCTCCAATCGTCATACCGCCGGCAAAAAACGGTGGTATCGGGTTAACTCTGTCAGACAGTCAGCGAAAATCAGGGCAACAGAACGCCGCCCTGTTGTACTGATTATCAGAAGTGCATTCCCAGTTCCATGTAGTAAGTACGTCCTGACTCATTATAGGTCCGGGCACCGGCTCCATAAGCGTAAGTTCCACTGGCTCCGGAAGTTAAGGCATTACCCTCACGGTAGTGACGTTTATCCAGCAGGTTATCGATACCTGCAGTCACATCCACATTTTTATTCACACTGTAGACTGCGCTAAATCCAAATACCGCATAAGGATTCACCTGCCAGGTTTCTGTGCCGGAAGTAGCGACTCCCTGAGTATTATATTTTTGCGGTTTTTGTCTGCCATACCAGGTCATGGTCCCCTGAACAGCCAGGTCATTGGTCGCCTGCCAGTCCAGAGTAGAGTTGATAGTAAATTTAGGAATAATCGACAGATAATCACCGGTAGATTTATTCTCATTCGCAATGATATAGGTGAAGTTGTTATTCATCGTCACGCTATCACTGATCGGGAAGTTAAGGGTACCTTCCAGTCCCTCCACCAGTGACTTAGGTACATTGGCCCACTGATAAACATTTGAAGTACCGTTGTAGTACGAAGAGGTGGTACCGGCCTGGATCTTGTTACGGTAATCGTTGCGGTACCAGGTCAGACCGGCCTGAACACCATCGTGATGGTATTCAATCCCAATTTCTTTATTGATGCTGGTTTCAGCCTTCAGGTTTTTATTACCCTGCAGGTAGCAAGTAGACCCTGTGTCATAACAACCGTTGCCATTGCTGTACAGCAGGTAGTTCGGGTTGGTCTGGTAAAGATTTGGCGCTTTCCATGCACGCGCAATCCCCATCTTCAGAGTGAAGTCATCACCCAGATCCTGAGACAAATTCAGAGACGGACTGACATTACTGCCGGTATAAGACTGATGGTTAAAACGCACTCCTGGCGTGAGACGGGTTGAATCGGTCAGGTCGATATTATCTTCGGTATAGATACCCCAGATATTCGCCGAGCTGTATTTACTTCGGTTGGTTTCAGAGACTCCGTCAATTTCTGACGTCGCGGTATAGGAATTCGACGTCGGATCCTTCATCGCCTGATGGTTAAATTCAGCGCCAAAAGTCAGGTTTTGCTGCACCCAGCCATTGATCGGAATGTTAATATCCGAGTGGACATTGGTATCATTCAGATTAATGGTGGCGAAACCTTCATCGGTGCTCGAAAACAGCCCTTCCAGGCCGCCGGATAAACCTTCTTTCAGGCGGGTATTACGGGTTTTCTCGAACTGGATGTAGTTATTGGTGGTGACACCATTATCCCAGGCACCGGTATATTTCAGCGCCAGAGTCTGGCGATAAATAATGTTGGTTGCCTTACCGTAGTAAGCTTTGGTCAGAGTTGAACTGTTAGTATTCTGGGTATCTCCGGCATACAGGTTACCCTGACGGCTGTAGCCAGCATCTAGTTCCAGCGCCTGCATCGGGGCAAATTCCCAGCGCAGCACACCGTTAATATTTTTGTTGATGACCCCTTCACGGCCCGCCGGAACCTGACCTGCATATTTCCCGGTACGTTCTGCGGAATGGCCGTCGTTTATATTCTGACCATCGGCCTGGGTCTTACTCCAGTTACCGTACAGACGCATCGTCAGGTTATCGGTCAGCCCGCCACTCAGGTCGAAGTTTTCACGTTTGGTCGCGCCTTCCTGTTTGTGTTCCGGTACGTTGTAATAACTGTTAAAGCTACCATGCCAGGTTTTACCGGTCGGTTTAGTGACAATATTCACTACCCCGCCCATAGCTCCATTTCCATACATAGCTGCAGCAGGCCCGCGAATAACTTCGATATGATCGATCATCTCCGGAGGCACCCAGTTGCTGTCGCCACGAGTATCACGTTCGCCACGCCAGCCATAACGTACGGAGTTCTTGCTGCTGACCGGCATACCGTCGATAAGGATCAGAGTATTTTCCGGTCCCATACCACGGATATCAATCTGTCGGTTGTTACCGCGCTGACCACTGGTAGAGTTGCCCGTCAGGTTAACGCCAGGCATGGTACGGATAATTTCAGATACATCGCGCTGAATGGGATGTTTTTTGATAGCTTCCTGATCGATGATCGAGACTCCCGGCGCCTGTAAGGTCTGTACCCGCCCGGTCACTACTATGGTGGATCCATCTTCTTTCTTCGCTTCAGGAGCGGATGCGTGTTTGGTTTCAGGAGAGGCCGGTTTTGTCACTGCTGCTGCGGTGTTTTGTGTGGAATTTTGATCCAAAGTATCGGCTGCTTCAGATACAGGGATAATAAAACTGCCTGCTACCAGCGATGCCAGCAGCGAGTATTTCAATGAGTTATTTGCCATAGAGGAGTAAAATTGTGGTGTATTATTATTGAACACAAATAGTAATGAGAATCATTATTGATTTCAATAACACTCTGAAATACAAACGTAAGAAAATCGTAAAGCGCTTCATCCTGCCTCAGGCAAAGGTGATATTCTCCGTGACTACGGGTCTATTGAGCCATTTTTCATTAATAAATGATCAATAAACTCCGATAATTTAGTCATTTTTTTATTGGAATACATAATTTATTACAAATAGAATGACCCACAATTTTAGCGACAAGTGTCCGTAGAATTTAAGGTTGCAATGAATACATCCCGACAGGGTATCTATCTGGTTTTACTCGCCGCCACGCTGTGGGGAAGCTCAGGAGTCTGTGCCCAGTATCTTTTTGAATCATATCATTTCAGTGCCGGCGGAATGACAATGCTCCGCCTGCTGGCTGCCGGTCTGCTGCTGACCTTGCTTGGAATATTACAAGGCAATCATCCGTTGGCCATGTTCCGCGAAGCTACTTCCTTCAAACGACTGCTGATTTTCAGTGTCTTTGGTACCCTGCTGGTCCAGCTCTCTTTTCTTATCACGATTCAGAAAACCAATGCGGCAACGGCGACGGTATTACAGTTTCTGGCCCCGGTGGTGCTGGTGTTGTATACCATGTTCAGCAAGCGAACCTTGCCTGGGCTGATGACTTTTATCGCTGTACTGACTTCGCTGGCAGGTACGCTATTAATGGCGACTCACGGTGATCTGTCCTCATTACAACTTCCGGTATGGGGGCTCATCTGGGGATTAATTTCTGCCGGCGCAGCGGCATTTAACTCATCTTACTCGTCAAAACTGATCCGCCAGTTCGGTACCTTACCGGTGGTCGGAATCAGTATGCTGATTGCCGGAGGCTGTCTGGTTCCGTTTTGCCTGCCGGGACTTCACCTTGGGCAGCTGGATACCACTGGCTGGCTGGCGTTGGGATATCTGGTGCTGGTAGGAACCGCCTTAACTTTCAGCCTGTTCCTGAAAGGTGCCTTTCTGACCGGCAGCCAAAATGCCAGCATCCTGAGCTGTGCTGAACCTCTGAGCAGTACAATACTGTCAGTATTAATACTGGGAGTATCTTTTGGCGTGGCTGACTGGACAGGATCGCTGCTGATTATTCTGTCGGTAATATTTATTACCTTAGCACCGGACAGACAGCGGGCAAAAACCACCTTAACTGAGCTGTAACTCCGTCATCTCACAGGGAAAGGTTGATTCTACAGAGGTAAGGCCGAAAAGAGATTACCGGCAGGCGTATAGCCTGCCGTCAGTCACTAGACTTCGATGTCAACTTTATCACCGCGCTCCTGCAACCAGTTACGGCGGTCTTCTGAACGTTTTTTCGCCAGTAACATATCCATGACTTTGAGAGTTTCATCCACATCATCGTCATCAACGGTCAGTTGGACCAGGCGGCGGGTATTAGGATCAAGAGTCGTTTCCCGTAACTGCAGCGGATTCATCTCACCCAGGCCTTTAAAGCGCTGGACGTTGACCTTACCGCGTTTACGTTTCAGTTGTTCCAGAACCCCGGCTTTCTCGTCTTCATCCAGCGCATAGTAGACTTCTTTGCCAAGATCGATACGGTACAAGGGAGGCATGGCAACATAGACATGACCCCCTTTTACCAGCGAACGGAAATGACGAACGAACAGCGCGCACAGTAAGGTGGCAATATGCAGCCCGTCAGAATCGGCATCGGCCAGGATACAAATCTTACCGTAGCGTAGCAGGCTGAGATCTTCGCTGTCCGGATCGATACCGATGGCTACAGAAATATCATGAACTTCCTGCGAAGCCAGCACTTCATCCGAAGAGACTTCCCAGGTATTCAGTATCTTGCCTTTCAACGGCATAATGGCCTGATACTCCCGATCGCGGGCCTGTTTCGCAGAGCCTCCTGCGGAATCACCCTCGACCAGGAACAGTTCGGTTTTGTTCAAATCCTGCGCGGTGCAGTCGGCCAGTTTGCCAGGCAGTGCCGGACCACTGGTAATTTTCTTACGTACCACCTTTTTCGCCGCCCGCATCCGCCGCTGGGCGCTGGCAATAGCCATCTCTGCCAGTTGTTCTGCCAGCTGGACATTCTGGTTCAGCCACAGGCTAAAGGCATCTTTCACCACTCCGGACACAAAGGCTGCCGTCTGCCGGGAAGAGAGACGCTCTTTGGTCTGTCCGGCAAACTGCGGATCCTGCATTTTTACCGACAACACATAGGCACAACGGTCCCAGATATCTTCTGCCGAGAGTTTGACTCCGCGCGGCAAAATATTCCGGTATTCGCAGAAATTGCGCATCGCATCCAGCAGTCCCTGACGCAGCCCGTTGACATGGGTTCCGCCTTGCATCGTCGGTATCAGGTTAACATAGCTTTCTGTCAGTAATTCTCCACCTTCCGGCAGCCAGAGTAAGGCCCAGTCAACCGCTTCGGTATCGCCGGAAAAACTGCCGACAAAGGGTTGTTCGGGTAATGTCAGCAGGCCATCCACCGCTTCTTTCAGATAATCTGTCAGCCCGTCCTGGTAACACCAGCGTTGCTCAGTATTGTTGGCTTTATCGCGGAAAATAATCTCCACGCCAGGGCAGAGTACGGCTTTGGCTTTTAGCAGATGAGTCAGGCGTGAGACTGAAAAACGCGGGCTGTCAAAGAACGACGCATCGGGCCAGAAGTGCACACGGGTACCACTGTTACGACGCCCGACCGTGCCGGTAACCCGCAGATCTTCGACTTTCTCGCCGTTTTCAAACGCCATTTCATACACTTCGCCATTACGACGCACCGCCACTTCAACACGGGTCGATAACGCATTCACTACCGAGATCCCTACGCCATGCAGGCCACCTGAGAACTGATAGTTTTTGTTAGAGAACTTACCCCCGGCATGCAACCGGCAAAAAATTAATTCAATCGCCGGCACACCTTCTTCAGGGTGAATATCCACCGGCATTCCTCGTCCGTCATCAATCACTTCCAGTGACTGATCAGCATGCAGGATTACTTCCACACGTTTGGCGTGTCCGGCCAGTGCTTCATCGATACTGTTATCGATGACTTCCTGCCCAAGGTGGTTAGGACGCGTGGTATCCGTATACATGCCGGGGCGCCGACGAACGGGCTCCAGCCCGGTCAGTACCTCAATAGCATCCGCGTTATAACTTGATTGAGTCATCGTTCTCTTTTCGTTAGTTCTGAATTTTGTTAGCCGGATGCGAAGTTACTCGCTGGCTATCCCCAGGAAATCAATAAGCTGCGCAAAATAGCGATCAATGCCCTGGAAGGCATGATCGCCCCCTTCCTCGATGGTCTGCCGGCAGGCGGAGTAATACTCCAGTGCGACGCGATAATCGAGGACCTCATCTCCGGTCTGCAATAACAGCCAGAGCAGGTCCGGAGCCTCAAGGGGATCAATATGCATCACCTTCAGATCATAGATATGGCGAGACTCTAACACATAATCTTGCCCTGTGTATGGGTTCCGGTTGTCGCCGAGAAAATCTTCCAGCAGTTCAAAAGGCCGGGTCGCCGGGTTAATCACCACCGCCGGTAGCATAAAACATTGTGACAACCAGGTCGCATAAAATCCCCCCAGCGAAGATCCGACAATACCCAACGGACGCCCGGCATGTTGCATCACCAGTTCCTCCAGCAGCAATGCTGCTTCATCCGGATACGCGGGCAACTGTGGGATCAGCAGAGTAATTTCCGGATGGTGCTGCTGAATCCATTGCTGTAACAGGGTGGCTTTTGCTGAACGAGGAGAGCTGTTAAAACCATGCAAATAGAGCAAGGTGGACATTAGTTAATATCCTTCCGATTCCATATCTGGCAGAAATTCGCGGGTATTCAGACGACACACCTGCGTCGCCAACTGCCCATCGGCTCCCAGTGTCAGCCAGCGCCAGCCCGGAGCGACAGAATCGATAGTGAATCCTGAACAATGGGGTTTGAACTGCACACAGGTTGAAGGCGTTGCCAGCACCCGGCGGCCCTGCCAAATCTCGTCCATTTCCTGATGAATATGGCCGCAAAGCAGGGTTGCTGCCCGGGGATATTTTTGCAGAATCATATCCAACTGATGAGAATTACGTAAGCTGTGCTGATCCAGCCAACTGCAACCTGATGCCACAGGATGATGGTGTAACAGAATCACGGTATCTCTGTCGGGGTAAGCCGCCAGCGCTTTTTCCAGCCATTCCAGTTGAAACTCACTCAGCATACCATGAGGAACGCCATAGACCTGGCTGTCCAGCAACAGCATCTGCCAGCGATTACCGAGCAACACATGTTTAGACTGGCTGATACCGGCTTTCGCCAGGGTATCGTACATTGCCGGCTGAAAATCGTGGTTTCCGGGCAGCCATACACAAGGCGCGGGCAGGCGTTGGATACCCTCCGCAAAATGCTGGTAGGCCTCCACAGAATGGTCCTGCGACAGATCGCCGGTGGCAATAATCAGATCGTAATGCTGTTGCGAGGCGATGACCGCATCCAGCACAGCCTGATAACCCGACCAGGTATTGACCCCCAGCAGAGTTTCATTTTTTCCCTTAAACAAATGCGTGTCGGTGATTTGCAGCACTTTGATCTGCAAATCGTCAGCAATCCCGGGGACTAACACATTATCCAAGGCAAATCCTTAGTGAGTACACCATTATTCTTTAATATACGGCCTCAGCCATTGCACCGTAAATCAGGCAATAACGTAGCCATTCGGCAAGAAACTGGTTTATCTGATGTTTTTCATCACGCTGATGCAATTTTTTATTCGGGTAATCATAGCGTGCTTTAAAACGGTAGATCTGTTGAGTTGAACACACTTCCGCAACCATAGCATCATGATAAAGTCTGACAGACATCGCCGGCAGACTCCAGTAACTTACCGCCGGGGCTATCTGGCTGATATTGACTCTGGTTGTGTAACGCGTTGATTCTTCAATGGTCAGACGGTATCTGGCACCATTAATCTGATAGGTAACTGTGGCACCTTCCTGTTCGTCACGCGGTAACAAACGACGCAACTGAGCGTAATTTGTCTCGTTAAGGCGCATCATCTCAGGAAAATCCGGGGTGTAACGTTGTCTCATGTGGTTGTCCACTCTTGTTTCAGTCTTTTGTAGTGCAGTTCCAGCCATTGCAAAGCAATAACTGAGGCTGCGTTATCTATAATCCCCTCTTCTACCCATTGATAAGCCTGTCCCCGGCTCACCACCCGAACCAGAATATCCTCATTCTCTTCCTCCAGCCCGTGATATCCGGTTGCCTGGCTGGCATCCACTTCTCCGACCATTATCGAAATTCGTTCACTGGTTCCTCCGGGGCTTGAAAGATAATTTAGCACAGGTTTAATCCGGCCAACGGTCAATCCGGCTTCTTCCTGTGCTTCGCGGCGGGCAACATCTTCATCGGACTCCCCGGGTTCTTTCATACCCGCCACCATCTCCAGTAACCAGGGGGTTACTGAATTGTCATAGGCAGGAATACGGATTTGTTCTGTCAGAACCAGTTGATCGCGGTATACATCATACAGCATTAATACGACAGCATTACCACGTTCCAGGACTTCACGTGTCACCACCCCACTCATTCCTCCGCCATACAGTCGATGACGAAAGCGGTATTTTACTAAAGAGAAGAAACCGTTATAAACCGGGTCTCTGGTAATAATTTCGACATCACTGCGGCCGAAAATAACCGGAGAAGGTGATAATTTTTGCATCGTTGACTCCTGAGAACCTTTACTGACAAGCTGATGTAAAGTTATATACTGTAATTGTTACACCCCGTTGCGGGGAATTCAGTCCTTTATTTCGCATGATCCGGAGCAGAAGGCACGTTCAGCCAACTTAAGATGCCATCTTACTCTGCTAGAATCGCTGATTATTTTTTGGCTCCCGACAGCACCATTTATGCAATTTCGCTGCAATACAAGGAATGCAAATGAAAAAATTGCTCCCCGTTCTTATTAGCCTGAGTCTTGCCGGCTTTTCTCAGCTTAGCCAGGCCGAAGATTTACTTCAGGTTTACCAACAGGCCAGGGCAACTAACCCGGACCTGCGCAGTGCTGCTGCCGATCGTGATGCCGCGTTTGAGAAAATCAATGAATCACGCAGCCCGTTATTACCTCAGTTAGGTTTGGGCGGCGATTACGCTTTCAATAGCGGGTACCGTGATGGCAGCGGTCTGCACTCAAATGCAGTCAGTGCATCACTGCAGTTAACCCAGACTATTTTTGATATGTCGAAATGGCGCGCGTTAACACTTCAGGAAAAAACAGCAGGAATTCAGGATGTGACCTATCAGGTTGCCCAACAGGATCTGATACTGAATACAGCAACAGCCTATTTTAATGTGCTGAATGCCATTGATACACTTTCATATACTGAAGCACAAAAGCAATCTATTTACCGTGAACTCGACCAGACGACCCAACGGTTTAATGTTGGCCTGGTCGCGATTACGGATGTGCAAAACGCCCGCGCACAATATGATGCGGTTCTGGCCAATGAAGTCACCGCCCGTAATAATCTCGACAATATGATGGAAGCATTGCGTCAGGTGACAGGCAATGATTATAACGCACTGGCCTCACTGAATGTGGGTGTATTCAGAACTCAGCGTCCTGAAACCATTAATGCGCTGCTTAAACAAGCGGATAATCACAACCTGACCTTGTTATCTGCCCGTCTGACCCAGGATTTAGCCCGTGAAGAGATTAAATCTGCGGAAGCCGGACACATGCCAACGCTGGGTCTGACCGCTTCGACCGGCCTGTCCAATACCCGATATGGTGGTAAGTATGCCAATACTACCAGCTCTACGGATAACAATATCACCGGCAACAATCAGATTGGCCTGAGCCTGTCCATACCTCTGTATAGCGGCGGTGCAGTCACCTCGCAGGTCAAACAGGCTGAGTATAATTTTGCCGGAGCCAGCGAAAAACTGGAAGCTGCTCATCGTTCAGCAATTCAGACCGTACGTTCTTCGTTTAACAACGTTAATGCTTCTATCAGCAGTATTAACGCTTATAAACAGGCGGTGGTTTCTGCGCAAAGCTCACTGGATGCGATGGAAGCCGGCTATCAGGTGGGTACCCGTACGATTGTTGATGTACTGGATGCCACCACCACCTTGTATAATGCCAAGCAGCAGCTTTCCGATGCGCGCTACAGCTATATGATTAATCAGCTGAATATTAAATATGCGCTGGGTACCCTGAATGAACAGGATCTGGCGGTATTAAATTCACAGCTAGGTAAACCAGTACCGACATCCCCGGATGTGGTTGCCCCGGAAAACCCGCAACAGGAAGCTTATGCCGATGGGGCTGATACCCCGGCAAAAGCCACCCCTGCGGCAGCACGCCAAACCCGGGCTGCCCGCCACAGCGGAAATCCTTTCCGCCAATAGTTCTGAATTTGCCGGGGCCCCCTCCCCGGCAAATCTATGTATAGCAACGTAAAGATCCCCGTATCACCGGCCCTGCCGCTTCATTTTTAACCGACCTTCCCCTATCCTTATTCCTGACCTTTGGGCTATGGAAAAATAAAATGAAACGGACAAAAAATATCCGGCATGCTGCTTTTCGTAAAAGCTGGCAGGCGCGCCATCTGACGCCGGTTGCAGTTGCCATTTCGGCAGTTGTACTGCTCAGTGGCTGCGAACAAAAAGATGAAAAAGTCACAATGTACATGAACGCCGATCAATGCAGTTCGGCCAACCCGGGCCAGCAAGCTCAATGCAGCGTGGCCTATAACAATGCGGTCAAAGAAGCCGCCCGGACGGCACCTAAATATGCCAGCCGTGAAGACTGCGTGGCCGACTTCGGTGAAAACCAGTGCCAGCAGGCGCCGGCTCAGGCATCTACCGCCGCCGAGCCACAGCAAAGTGGCAGTTTCTGGATGCCACTGATGGCAGGTTACATGATGGGTCGAATGATGGGTGGAGGCATGGCGCAGCCACTGTTTACCCCGCGTAATCCGGCGAGTCCGGCGAATGGCCAGTTTGTCGATGCTGCCGGCAAATCCTATGGTCCGGCAGCGGCCGGCCGTACTGCCACCGTGCCGAAAAGCGCTATGGCCCCCAAACCCGCCACCACGACAACCATTACCCGTGGCGGATTTGGTGAGTCTGTGGCGCGACAAAATACCATGCAACGGCAGAATGCCGCTCCGGCAGGTCGCAGTACTTCCCGTTCATTCGGGGGCTAATCCAGATTATGCAACGAGTTAGCATTGCAGAACGGCCGGACTGGCGCCGTAAAGCCGAAGAGTATGGTTTTAATTTTCACACCATGTATGGCGAACCCTACTGGAGTGAAGAAGCCTGTTATCAGTTTAGCCTGTCACAGATTGAATATCTGGAAAGTGTCACGGCAGAGCTGCATCAGATGTGTCTGCAGGCGGTTGAGAGAGTGATTGGCAGTGATCAACTGCTGGATAAATTCCGCATTCCTAAGCATGTCCGGGAATTCGTAACCGAATCATGGCATAGCCGCCAGCCATCGCTCTATTCCCGACTCGATCTGGCCTGGAGTGGCAGCGGTGATGCTAAACTGCTGGAAAATAATGCCGATACCCCGACTTCATTGTATGAAGCGGCATTTTTCCAGTGGATCTGGCTGGAAGATCAGTCTGCCGCAGGGCTGCTACCCGCAGGCAGTGATCAGTTTAACAGTCTGCAGGAAAAGCTCATCGATCGGTTTGCGCAGTTGCATCAGCAATCAGGTATTAATTACCTGCATCTGAGCTGCTGCCGGGATACCAGTGAAGATCGCGCAACCATCCAGTATTTACAGGATTGTGCAACAGAAGCCGGACTGCCGAATGAATTTTTGTATATCGACGATATCGGGCTTGGCGAAAAAGGTCAGTTCACCGATATGCAGGATCAGGTGATCAGTAATCTGTTTAAACTCTATCCCTGGGAGTTTATGTTCCGTGAATCTTTTTCCATGAAACTGGCTGATGCCGGGGTGCGCTGGCTGGAACCGGCATGGAAAAGTATTATCTCGAACAAAGCTATTCTGCCACTGCTTTGGGAGATGTTTCCCGGGCACCCTAATCTGCTGCCCGCATGGTTCTGTGAAGATAATCCGCCGCTTCCGGAAAAATATGTGGTGAAACCCCTGTTTTCCCGCGAAGGTGCCAATATCAGGATCATCGAACACGGTCGTGAAATTGCCGGTGCTGACGGCCCCTATGGTGAAGAAGGATCGATCATTCAGCAATATCATCCGTTACCGGTGTTCGGTGATAACCACACAGTCATCGGAAGCTGGCTGATTGATGATGAGCCCGCAGGTATTGGCCTGCGTGAAGATAAACAGCTGATTACTCAGGATCTGTCACGGTTTTATCCACATTTCTTTACCAGCTAAACCCCTTTACAGGGGACAACGCTTTTTGTCCCCTGTAATGCCGGCCGGTTATTCCACCAGCACTGACAACATACTTAACGACCCCATTTCAATGCCGTCAACCGGTACAGAAATTTTATCTTCCGGTGTCGCTGCGCCCAGCACATACAGCAGTGGCAGGTAGTGCTCAACCGAAGGATTCGATAAGGCGGCACCGTCATGCTGCATAAAATTCACTAACGGATGTTGTGCCGGACTCCCCTGCCACTGCAGATTTTCCCGCACATAATCATTAAAAGATTCGGCCCAGGGGTAAGCTTCATCACCACCACCCCAGCGAGCTTTGCGCAGGTTATGTACCACATTGCCACTGGCCACAATCATCACACCCTGTGAGCGTAATGTCGCCAGTTTCTGTCCCAGCTCATAATGGTATTCAGCCGGTTGTGTACCATCAATACTTAGCTGAACAACCGGAATCGACGCGTCCGGATACATTTTGATTAACACGCCCCAGGAACCATGGTCCAGGCCCCAGTCGTGGTCCATAATCACGGGTACCGGTGACAACAACTCCGCGACCTGCTCTGCCAGTTCCGGAGATCCGGGCGCATTATACATTGTGTCAAATAATGCCTGCGGGAATCCCCCAAAGTCATGGATAGTCCGGGGCTTTTCCATCGCGGTCACTGCTGTGCCACGGGTATACCAGTGGGCAGAAATCGCCAGAATGGCTTTTGGCCGGGGTAACTGTTGCCCCAGCGCCTGCCAGCATTGTGTATAACGATTATCTTCCAGCACATTCATTGGGCTGCCGTGCCCTAAAAACAGAACCGGCATACGTGAACCCGTCATCATTTTTCTCCGCAAAATCAGATTACTCATGAGTGACAAAATACTCTTTTTTACAGGGAACACACCGGGTGGATAATGATGATCATATTCAGAGATTTTGAACGACGGGCAGAAAGCCGGTGAGATGACAGGCTGGCAGGCATAAAAAAAGCTGGCAGACTCTGCCAGCTTTCAGAAAACTGAGTGCAGGGACGGTATTCAGACGGCCTGGCGATTATCGTGCTGCTGACGCCAGGCAATCAAATCCTCAATAGTGACTACCGGCATGTTGTGCTGTTTAGCAAACACAATGGCTTCCGGCGCCCGGGCCATTGAACCATCATCATTGGTCAGTTCGCACAGTACACCCATCGCTTTAAATCCGGCCAGACGGACCAGATCAATCGTCGCTTCAGTATGTCCGCCACGTGTCAGGACACCACCTTCGCGGGCACGTAACGGGAACACATGACCAGGACGGTTCAGATCAGAAGGTTGGGCATCATCAGCCACTGCGGCACGTACGGTCGTGATACGGTCTTTAGCAGACACACCCGTGGTTACGCCCTGTGCAGCTTCAATGGTCACAGTAAAACCCGTGCCGTAAGGGCTGGTGTTGTTATCAACCATCATGGGCAAATCGAGCTGGCGACGACGCTGTTCGGTCATGCACAGGCAAACAATACCACTGCCATGACGAATGGTCAGAGCCATCTGTTCAACAGTCATGGTTTCTGCCGCGAAAACCATATCCGCTTCATTTTCGCGGTTTTCGTCATCAAGCACCATCACACCGCGATTTTCACGGAGTGCCGCAAAAGCACGTTCTACACGCTGTTCAGGCGTGCCAAATTCAGAAAGAAGAGTCTGATTCATGGTAAAAACCCTTATATGATAAATGTTACCAGAACCAGGGCAGCTTAGGAGGAATGTCAGTAAGACAAAAAATAACGGTAAGAACCGGTCAGGCTCACTAATGTATCGTTACCCTCTCCCATCCGGACTCTAACCGTCGGCCCCGGAATTACACCGGATCTGCTGACCTTCAGCCAGAGGCTGAAGCGCTCGCGGGCTTTCAGTGAAAACTGATTTACCGCCGGTGGGGAATTTCGCCCCGCCCTGAGAATAAGCAAAATCACTATATCCCCAAATGTTAAAAACGGCAATCACCTGGCGACTAAAAGTTATTAACAGATCCTGCGGTTTAATTAATAGGTTTCCCGTTTCCGACAGAGGCATTACACTTAAGTTATCCAGGGGGCGCCACCGACAGCGCCTCATTCGCTTTCGGGCGACAACTACAGGAACCGGTCATGATTGATACTAAAAAAATTGAACAGCTCGCCCGTCAGGTACAGGATGCTATGCCACAGGGGATCCGTAACTTAGGCGATGATGTCGAGAAAAAAATTCGTCAGGTACTCCAGGCGCAGCTGGGACGTATGGATTTGGTCAATCGCGAAGAATTTGATGTTCAGACTCAGGTCTTACTGCGGACCCGGGAAAAACTGGCTGCGCTGGAACAACGTCTTAACGCTCTGGAGGCTGCGGCCGCCCCGGCGAGCACGCCAGCCGCTAAGCCGTCAGCACCCACCGATAGCGAAGCGTAATCTATGAATGCACTGCGGGAGTCTCAACTTCCGCAGTGCCTGTCCTTATCAGGATGAACGGCTCGTGATGGTTTTGATGATATTAGTGGTGGAAATTCCATCTTCGAAATTCAGAATCCGGACCTCGCCGCCATTTGCCACCACCTCCTGGCCTCCGGCCACCTGTTCAGGCTTATAATCTCCCCCTTTCACCAGTAAATCCGGTAAAATTTCGCTGATCAGGCGTTGTGGCGTATCCTCTTCAAAAGATACCACCCAGTCCACCGCTTCCAGCGCTCCCAGTACAATCATCCGGTTAATCAACGGGTTGACCGGACGGCTGTCGCCCTTCAGACGGCGGGTGGAAGCATCACTGTTAACCGCAACAATCAGCCGGTCACCCAGTTGACGGGCATTTGCCAGGTAAGAGACATGCCCGGCATGCAAAATATCAAACACGCCGTTAGTCATCACCACCTTCTCACCACGGGCCCGGGCCTGTTCAACAGCCGCTTTCAGTTGCTGTTCGTCCATCACCCCAAAACCACTGTCTGGCCGGGCATGAATCGCATTTTCCAGTTCGACCGGGCTGACAGTAGAAGTGCCCAGTTTACCCACCACCACACCCGCTCCCGCATTGGCCAGGAAGCAGGCATCTTCCAGTGAACAACCCGCCGCCAGTGCGGCAGCCAGCACACCGATCACTGTATCTCCCGCCCCTGTCACATCATAAACTTCCTGCGCCAGGGTCGGTAAATGTACCGGCTCTTTACCCGGCTGAAGCAGTGTCATACCGTTTTCTGAGCGGGTCACCAGCAGTGCCGACAGCTCATAGTCGCTCAGCAGCGCCATGCCACGTTGTACAATATCGTCAACATCGCGACATTTACCGGCGACGGCTTCAAACTCAGACAGATTAGGTGTCAACAGTGTGGCGCCGCGATAACGCTCAAAATCGGTGCCTTTCGGGTCAATCAGTACCGGAACCCCGGCATCACGGGCAATACCAATCAGTGTCTGTACATCCGACAGTGCGCCTTTTGCATAATCAGACAATACTACCGCGCCAACACTGCCGACAGTGGATCGCATCTGCTGATTAATGGGTTCGGGATCGATACTGTCGAATCCCTCTTCAAAATCAAGGCGAATAAGCTGCTGATTTCTTGAAAGAATTCGTAATTTAGTGATCGTCGGATGTGTACTGACTTCGACAAAATCACAGCCAACATTCACATTTTCGAGGGTACGGGATAAGGTTTGTGCGGCCTCATCGGCCCCGGTCAACCCGATCAGGCGTGACGACGTGCCCAGCGCGGCGATATTCATAGCCACGTTGGCAGCCCCCCCGGGACGTTCTTCGATAGTTTCGACTTTAACCACAGGCACAGGGGCTTCAGGAGATATTCGTTGTGTCGGCCCATACCAGTAACGATCTAACATAACGTCACCAATTACCAATACACCCGCACGGCCAAAATCAGGCAGCGTTACTTTCATTCCAGCGACTCCAGAGCGTGTAAACCAGACTAAAAAATTTTGCCGATAATAACATAAACACCCGTCAGGAGTGGTTATCTGCAAACAATCTGGCCGGCCAGGCAATACAGCCGGCAGAATAATTCTCAGTTAAGGCAACAACAAGCTTAAAAAGTTGCCATTATTCAAACAGGTTCCTGGTTTCACTCCGCAGGTTGCTCCAGCCAGTGCTGCCAGCTCTGACGGACAATCTGACGCTGCTGTTCAAAGATTTGCGGGTCCACATGTCCGGGTAACGACTGCAATGCCAGATGGTGCAGGGTATCCCGCAAGGTGACATAAGTCGTGGTAAGTTCCGCCGCCTCCGGTTCCGGCATAATCCCCCCCCCGGCCATGGCTTCAAAAATCCGCACGTTATCCGGCCAGCGGGTCAGTGCAGGTTGTCCGGCGGCATAACGCAGAACCAGATACTGGGCAATAAACTCAATATCGGTAATCCCACCGCTATCGGCTTTAATATCCCAGCGACCCTTATGCTTATTGCCGAGGTGCTGGCGCATTTTTTCACGCATTTCACGTACTTCGTTTTGCAGCTGCTGTGGATCTCTCGCCCGGGTCAATACTTCGCGCCGGATATCGTTAAAGTGGTTTGCCAGCGACGGCTCGCCAAAAACCACCCGGGCCCGCACCAGTGCCTGATGTTCCCAGGTCCAGGCTTCTTCCAGTTGATACTGACGAAAAGCATCACAGGTGCTGACCAGCATACCGGCAGCTCCGGACGGACGGAGCCTGGCATCGACCTCGTATAAAATACCAGAGGCAGTTCGGGTGCTGAATAAATGCATCACCCGCTGGGCCAACCTCAGATAGAACTGACGACTATCAATACTGCGCTCTCCGTCGGTATACGAAGTGTCCGGGCTGTCATGCAAAAAAACCAGATCCAGATCGGAACTGTAGCCCAGCTCAAGCCCGCCCAGTTTACCGTACCCGACGACGGCAAAGCCGCGTTGCTGCTGATCACTGAGATGTGAAGGCCTGCCATAACGAGCCACCATCATGTTCCAGGCCTGTTGTACCACGGTTTCCAGAATGGCCTCAGCCAGCCAGGTAAGGTGATCACTCACTTTCATGACCGGCAGTGTTCTGGCGAGATCGGCCGCGGCAATTCGCAACTGTTGTGTCAGTTTAAACTGGCGCAATGCTTCCAGTTGTTGCTCTTCATCGTCCACCGGAATGCGCATCAGATACTGACGCAGTTCATCACGATAAGCATCGGTGGCGGTTGGCTGATACAGCGTTGCAGGGTCAAGTAACTCATCCAGCAACAGCGGATGACGGGCCAGTTGATCGGCCACCATAGGTGAAGCCGCACACAGACGTATCAGGTGAGATAACGCGGCAGGATATTCGGTCAGTAATTCCAGATAAGTACTGCGGGTCAATACTCCCGTCAGTAACGGGATTAGCCGGTGCAGTGTCTCATCAGCCTGCGAATTGCTACACAGTCCGGAAAGCAGCCGTGGCATCAGCTGATCTAACGCCAGACGACCGCGGGGGCCGATAGTCCGACGGGCTACATCGTTGCGAAAATCCTGCAATTCTCTGAGCAGGCGCTGTCGCTGTTGATCATTCAGCTCTGGGGTCAGCGGTGCTAACTCCCCGGGCTGATAATCGCCGAGCCACAGTTCACTGTAATCACTGAGTTCCGACTGTTCTGCCGCTTCAGGCACATCTTCGCCAATTAAATCATTAAATATCGTTCGCACCCGTTCCATGTGCTCTGCCAGCCGGCTACTCAGACCCACCCAATCGTTTTCATTCATCGCCCAGGCCAGACGTTCACGATCCAGAGCAGCAGACGGCAGGGTCTGCGTCTGCTCATCATTAATACTTTGCAACAGGTTTTCCAGCCGGCGTAACCAGCACCAGGCATCCCGTAACTGACTGACCTGCAACGGGGGTAGCAAGCCCAGTCCGGCAATGGCTTCCAGCGCCGCCAGCCAGGAGCGCTGCTGGAGTGAACGCTCACGCCCGCCACGGATTAACTGGAATACCTGCACGATAAATTCGCATTCGCGAATCCCGCCGGCCCCCAGTTTTATGTTATCTGACAGCCCACGGCGCCTGACCTCGCGGGCTATCATGCTCTTCATGGTCCGCAGAGACTGAATAACGCTAAAATCGATATAGCGGCGGTAGATAAACGGCCGTAACATTTGTTGAAGTTCCTGATAGCCCTGATCATCCGCAGGCCCCATGATGCGGGCTTTGACCATTGCATAGCGTTCCCAGTCCCGTCCTTGTTCCTGGTAGTAATCCTCCAGGGCCGCATAACTCATGACCAGCGGGCCGCTGTCGCCAAACGGCCGTAGCCGCATATCGACCCGGTAGACAAAACCATCGATAGTTTGCTGGTCCAACATTTTTATCAGCCGTTGCCCCATACGGGTAAAAAACTGAGTATTGTCCAGCTCGCGCCTTCCGCCACGGGTAACCCCGTTCTCCGGCCATGCAAAAATCAAATCAATATCTGAGGAAAAATTCAGTTCACGTCCGCCAAGCTTGCCCATTCCCAGGATATAGAGCGGCTGTTCCACCCCGTCAGCATTACAGGGCGTGCCCCAGTCAAGGCAGCACTGGTGATAACACCAGTCCCTGCTAGCGATGATTAATACCTCAGCCAGCTCACTGAGCTGTAGCAGGCTCTGTTCAGTCTCTGCCAGAGACAAACATTGCATCCAGCCAATCCGCACCATCATATAGCGCCGAAAAAGACGTAGCGCCTTCATCATCCCGGCTTCACTGTCAGCACCCTCCAGCCACTGTTTAAGCCAGACGGCATAGTGTTGCCACTCATTAGCCTGCGGGGGATGTTGCTGTAATTTAGCGCGCCATTCAGGATGTTGTTGCAGGTTTTCGGCAATAAAATCGCTGAAAGCCAGTGCTGCAGATTCCGGCCCGCTCAGGGAGACTACCGGCAGTTCGAGTAGTTCTGCCACTTTTTGGGTGTGTTGTTTCATTAACAAAGGTAACGGCAACATAGACTTATCCTGTGACATCCAATGAGAAGGCCGGTCCTGCTTTACTTATCCGCCGGTATGACGTACTTCACTACCGTTAATCCAGAACGGCGCCTGACGGTGCAGAGAACGAATCGTCCAGGGCAGATCCTGATAACGTCCCTGGTGAATGTGCTGAAGAACCAGCCACCAGGGCTCCAGCCAGCTATCCACCGCCGCCAGCGGGTAAGCTCCACATAACAGACACACGGCCAGCAGCTGTTTATGAATACGTTGTGCTTTATCCTGATATTCGGTCGGCTGATTAAATTCGGCAGTGGTCGCCTTCAGTTCGGCAAATACTCGTCCCAGCATCACATCGCAAAAACGTTTAAATGAACCTTGCAATTTTTTGCGGTGTTTTTCTTCCAGCACAGACTTCCAGGGCTGCTCTGTCAGCCAGTGAGTAAGCGCTAACTGGGTTTCACTCCAGCGGGCAGAAAAACAGAGTTCTTCGGCAGGGATTTGGGTCATTTCCTGTTCCAGCGTCAGCAAAGACTCACGCAATGAGCCACTGGCTTTACGAGGCAGCATGCTACCAAACAGGGTAAACACTTCACGCAGCGCCAGTAGAATCTCAGCCACCCGGGCACCGGCATCACTGTTTCCTTCCAGCCAAAGCTCTTCATGGTATTGCCATTCACTTAGCAGTACCGACAACATGGTGAGCAGCCCCTGCTCGCAGTTGAGTTTCCTTTCTGTCTGCAAACGCGGGAACGATCGGATGCTTTTCGGCGGATTGCCCTGAGCCAGATGGTAACCTCTGGCTGCTTTACTCAGGCTGCCCGGCCTCAGGCCACCGTCAGCAATCAAATCAAAAGCAAAGGCCATCAGCGCCTGCCGCGACCCCTGCTTTAGCTCCAGTTCAACTTCAAACAGTGGTGTCTGTAGCTCACCGGCAATGACGGCCCCCTGATCGAAAGCCACCTCAATTTCGCTGTCCTGATAACTGACCAGCCACTTTTCCCGGACAAAGTCGGTCCGGAATAACGGTTGTAAACGTTGTTGCAGCTCCTGAATATCCGCGCCCTCAGGCCAGACATGTTCCGGTAGCAGACGAATATCCAGCTCATCATTCTGCAGGCTGACATTGAACTCAGGACGCTGATGCAAACCGCCGATAGTCTGACCGCTGGTCTTTAACGTCATTTCATACTGCTGATTAATGCCACGGATACGTAACCCCATATCCCAGCGGCGTAACTGGTTATCCGGTGTCTCAAAGTAGATGTTGGCCAGTGCCTGTGGCGCAGAGTGTTGCTGTGGCCAGCGGTTGAGCCGTTCTGCCAGTTGAGAAGCAGCCTGTGAACTGGCAATGAACTTTAATTCTGTTTCGATGGTCATAGGATCTCTGAATGTCACAATTACTATCAATAAACCGGTAAATTACTCCGCTTCCAGAGTAATCGACTAAAGACGCACTGTCTCTGATTTGTTAGGCTTTAACATCGCCGAGAACAAGATAGTTCTCATTTATATCCGTCCGGCCCCTCTCCAGACTGTGGCAATAAATTTACCCATATAATATGCAAAAACGACGTCGAATGAATAAACTTACACGCACCGGTATTTTTTTACTCGCTTTCAGCACTATAGCCCCTGCGGTTCACGCAGATACTACCCGTTATATTTCTGATGAGCTTTCGACCTGGGTCCGGAGTGGACCAGGCGACCAATATCGCCTGGTTGGCAAAGTTAACGCTGGCGATCAGGTCACAGTATTGCAAACTAATCCCGACAGCAAATACGCGCAAATTCGTGATTCAGAAGGACGTACGACCTGGATACCTTTGTCACAACTGAGTGACACACCCAGTCTGCGTACCCAGGTGCCGCAACTGCAACAGCAGGTGAAACAACTGACTGATAAGCTGGCGAATATCGATAACAGCTGGAACCAGCGGACTGCCGATATGCAGAAGAAAGTGGCCGGCAGCGACAGTGCTATCGATGCTCTGAAACAGGAAAACCAGACACTGAAAAATTCGCTTATTGTCGCACAGAAAAAAGTCGCGGCGGCGAATGTTCAGTTGGATGACAAGCAACGAGCGATTATCATGCAGTGGTTTATGTATGGTGGTGGCGTGATGGGCTTGGGTCTGTTGCTTGGTCTGTTACTGCCACGGATGATCCCACGCCGTAAAAGTAATGACCGCTGGATGCGCTGACCAATTCCGGGCTCCTGCACAATACCACGCGCTGAGTGCTGACCTGACAGCCAGCAGCCGCGAACGGCTAACAGACACAGGAGTTGTGGTGTGAAAACTTATCTGGTCGGTGGTGCCGTCCGTGATGCGTTGCTTAATTTGCCGGTCAAAGACCGGGACTGGGTCGTGGTGGGGGCAACCCCGGAAGATCTGCTTAGCCTTGGGTATCAACAGGCCGGGCGTGATTTCCCTGTGTTTCTTCACCCTGTCAGTCACGAAGAATATGCTCTGGCACGTACTGAACGCAAAGCCGGACATGGCTATACCGGATTCACAACCTGCTTCTCCCCCGGGGTGACTCTGCCTGAAGATTTACAGCGTCGCGATCTGACCATCAATGCGATGGCACAGGACAGTGACGGAGAGATTATTGACCCATGGCAGGGGCAGCAGGACCTCAGACAACGTCTGTTACGCCATGTTTCACCAGCCTTTGTCGAGGATCCGTTGCGGGTACTACGGGTCGCCCGGTTTGCGGCGCGGTTTGCAGGACAGGGGTTTCGCGTGGCGGATCCCACGCTGACGCTGATGAAGCAACTGTCTGACAGTGGTGAATTACAACACCTGACCGCCGAACGCGTGTGGAAAGAGACGGAGAAAGCGTTAGCTACGGATAATCCTGATGTCTACTTTCAGGTATTACGGGATTGTGGTGCGCTGAAGGTATTATTTCCTGAACTGGACAACCTGTTTGGCGTGCCGGCCCCGGTCAAATGGCATCCGGAAATTGACACCGGCGTCCATAGCCTGATGACTCTGTCTATGGCTGCACGACTGACAGAAGATATCGCAATCCGCTTTGCTGCTCTGTTCCATGATGCAGGCAAGGCCCTGACCCCTCGGGAAGTCTGGCCTTCTCACCCGGGACATGGTGCAGCCGGGCTGCCACTGGTCAGTGCACTGTGTCAGCGTCTGAAAGTCCCTAATCATGTTCGTGAACTGGCTCTGGTTATTACCGAATATCATGATGTGATCCACACTATCCAGCGCCAGCCGCCGGAGAAAGTGATCCAGCTGTTTGACAATATTGACGTATGGCGAAGGCCGGAACGCCTGACGCAACTGATAACTGCCAGTGAAGCCGATGCCCGTGGCCGTGAGGGATTAACCGAACAAGCCTATCCACAGGCCGACTATACCCTGGCGTTGTACCAGGCTGCTGCTGCGGTACCGGTGTCTGAAGTGATTTGTGACGGATTCAGCGGCCCACAAATCCGCACTGAGCTGACCCGTCGCCGGGTCGCAGCACTTCAGGGCCACTCCCCATCCCCCACCTGAGATAAAAAAATGGCCGGAAAAAAATTCCGGCCATGCTTATCTTTTGAATCACCGTCAGGCAAAAATCATATATACCACCACCGCGAGGATAAAGCGGTAGATGGCGAACGGGATAAACGAAATTCGTTTAATCAGTTCCAGGAAGGTCTTAATCGCAATCAGGGCGACGATAAATGCCATAATAAAACCAATAGCAAACATCGGAATATCGCTGACAGTCAGAAAACTGAGGCTCTTATATAAATCCAACGCTGTCGCACCTATCATCATCGGCACCGCCAGCAGAAACGAAAATTCAGAAGCCGCATAGCGACTTATCCCCATCAGCATTCCACCGGAGATCGTTGCACCTGAACGTGAAAAGCCAGGCCACAGCGCCAGACACTGAAAGCAACCAATCATAAAAGCCTGGCGGTAGGTAATATCATCGAGACCCACCGATTTTGGCTGTTTGGGTTTAAAGTATTCTGCCAGCAACAACAGAATCCCCCCGGCAACCAGCGCATACATCACATTAATCGGGGTAAACAATGTTTTGATCCGGTCATGTAAAATAAGACCGAGAACGACAGCCGGAATCATACCCAGTAAAATATGAATCAGCGTCAAATGCCCCTGACCAGTGCCTTCATGGGGAACCTTCCCAAAATGGATGCCTATCAGCCCAAACAACCTGCGCCAGAACATCACAACGACAGCCAGTATAGACCCCAACTGGATGACAACTTCAAAGGTCTCTGCGGTTTCATCTTCAAATCCCAGCAAATGGCCGACAATAATCATGTGACCTGTGGATGAAACGGGTAAGAATTCTGTTAACCCTTCAACAATGCCCAAAATTGCTGCAACAAACAGGTGATGCATATCTGCCATCAAAAAATCCTCTCCAATTCACCCCAATCAACACAACACCTGGCTGTCATCTTTACTGATGACTTAAAATAAGCAACTATGTGAACTTATCTGAACAATGCCAGAACCGTTAACTCATTGTACCGACAATGAGTTCCACGGCATATGACAGTCAATACTCTGATTGGGTTTCAGTTTGATGGCAATTATTTACGAGCTGTTTCCGGTTATTTAGGAATAATTCCCCGCTCAATGCGCACTCCCACCTGGCTCGCCTGCGCAACAGCTCCGGGCTTGCTGACTTTAATTCGCACTCCGGGTAAGTTAAAACGCTGCATGAGTAATTCCGCGACTTCTTCTGCTACCCGCTCAACCAGGGCAAAGCGCTGTCCCTGTAGATGCTGTAACACTGCCTCAGAAACATCCGCATAACTAAGACAATCTGCCACATCATCACTTTTCGCGGCTTTGCGGTTATCCCAGGCCATTTCTATATCCAGTAACAATTTTTGCTGAATAGTCTGTTCCCAGTCATAGGCGCCAATGGTGGTAAATACGGTCAGTTGTTCGATAAAGACAAGATCCATCGTGATACTCTCTGTGTTTTTACGGTGATCAGATACCACTTCCGTTGCTTTATGCGTATTATCCAGACAGCAACCAAAACAACGGACAGGTATGGGAAGTATTATGACAGTAATCGCTGCAGGTATGATCCTTTTTGCGTATCTTTGCGGTTCCGTTTCCGGAGCAATTCTGTTGTGCAAACTCTGCGGGTACCCGGATCCCCGAACCCGGGGTTCTGGCAACCCGGGTGCGACCAACATTTTGCGGGTAGGCGGTAAACTGGCCGCAGTTGCAGTGCTATTATTTGATGTTATAAAAGGGATGTTGCCGGTCTGGCTGGCATGGGAGTTACACGTTTCTCCCTTCTTCCTGGGTCTGACGGCAATAGCGGCCTGTCTCGGCCATATCTATCCGGTATTTTTTGGCTTTCGCGGCGGTAAAGGCGTGGCGACTGCGCTGGGTGCGATTGCCCCAATTGGCTGGGACCTGACCGGGCTGATGATGGGCACCTGGATTCTGACAGTACTACTCAGTGGCTACTCTTCCCTGGGAGCGATTATCAGTGCATTAATCGCCCCCTTTTATGTCTGGTGGTTTAAGCCACAGTTTACCTTTCCTGTCTCTATGCTGTCCTGCCTGATTCTGCTACGTCATCACGACAATATTCAGCGTCTGTGGCGGGGTATGGAGCCCCGCCTGTGGAAACGCAAAACCAAATCGCGGCCTTCAGATAGCGGCGAACACTAAGCCTACTGCCGCTCCTGAAACCTCTCAAATCAGGGAACTAACGGCGGCAATTCTGCCAGTGGCCAGCGCGGCCGTACTGTAATCCCCAGATCACTGTGGGTTCCTCCTTTCAGACGAACCATTCCTGCATAGGCTATCATGGCACCATTATCGGTACAGAACGCCGGTCTGGCATAAAACACTTCACCGCCGCGTTGCTGCATCATCTCTGCCATTCTTTCGCGCAGTGTTTTGTTAGCACTGACACCTCCGGCAATCACCAGTTTTTTAAACCCGGTCTGCTGAAGTGCACGCTTACATTTTATCATCAGGGTATCCACCACTGCATCCTCAAATGCCCTCGCAATATCAGCCCTGGTGCCGGCATCATCGTCATGGTTACGGATAGTATTCGCGGCAAAGGTCTTCAGACCCGAAAAACTGAAATCCAGACCAGGTCTGTCGGTCATTGGCCGTGGAAAGGTAAAACGTCCTGCCGTCCCCTGCGCTGCCATTTTTGACAGCAGTGGCCCTCCGGGATAATCCAGCCCCAGTAATTTAGCTGTCTTATCAAAGGCTTCACCGGCTGCATCATCAATCGACTCGCCGAGCAATTCATACTCACCAATTCCGGTGACACTGATAAGCTGGGTATGTCCCCCTGAGACCAGCAAGGCAACAAAAGGAAATTCAGGTGGATTATCTTCCAGCATTGGAGCCAGCAGATGACCTTCCATATGGTGGACGGCAATCGCCGGCACCTGCCACGCAAAAGCCAGAGAGCGGCCGACGGTGGCTCCGACCATTAATGCCCCGACCAGCCCGGGACCGGCAGTGTAAGCCACCGCATCAATATCTGCAGCCGTCAGTCCGGCCTCAGCCATCGCCGCCTGAATGAGGGGTACCGTTTTACGGACATGATCGCGGGATGCCAGTTCCGGCACCACACCGCCATAATCGGCGTGTAAACTCACCTGACTATACAGCTGATTAGCCAACAGACCGGATTCATCGTCGTAAATTGCAATTCCGGTTTCATCGCAAGACGTTTCAATACCCAAAACTCGCATCACACTCACCTCTGATTTCGCCGCAGGAGTGTACCACAGCTAACAATTCTGGCCTACGCTGCACGATTTCATTAAAAAGATTTTTTACCGGCCAAAGAATAGGCTATACTTCGCGGTCTGAAAAAAACCGGCAACCACAGTGCTGCGAAGCGCTTTGTTGGTTTGAAATTGTTCATGGTGCTTTACAAGCCAGCCCCCGCTGGAGTAAAATACTGCACCATTTTGAAATAAGCTGGCGCTGCAGCCAGCTGCACAAATCGAATTTATCGAGGTGAGAGTTACATGCCGGTAATTAAAGTACGTGAAAACGAGCCTTTCGACGTAGCACTGCGTCGCTTCAAGCGTTCCTGTGAAAAAGCAGGCGTTCTGGCTGAAGTCCGTCGTCGTGAGTTTTATGAAAAACCAACGACCGAACGTAAGCGCGCTAAAGCGTCTGCTGTTAAACGTCATGCCAAGAAACTGGCTCGCGAAAACGCACGCCGCACTCGTCTGTACTAATTTGTCCGGGAGCCTGCTCCCATGCGTGTTACACGCAGACTGAGTAAAGTGAAAGGCCGTGCTTTCCGAAAGGAGGCGCGGCTTGTTGTCGTTTATGAGTTAAAGAACCGGAGTCTATGGCTGGGAAAATACCGCGTATATTTATCAATGACTTGCTTGCCCGCACAGACATCGTGGATCTTATTGATGCCCGCGTGAAGCTGAAAAAGCAAGGCAAGAATTATCACGCCTGTTGCCCTTTCCATAACGAAAAAACCCCGTCTTTTACCGTCAACGGTGACAAACAGTTTTACCACTGTTTTGGCTGTGGTGCTCATGGTAATGCTATTGATTTTCTGATGAATTTTGACCGTCTGGAGTTTGTCGAAACCATCGAAGAACTGGCCACCATGAACGGACTGGAAGTTCCCTACGAAAGCGGTAGCGGTGACACCCCCATGGAGCGACATCAGCGACAGAGCCTTTACCAGCTGATGGACGGTCTGAATCAGTTTTACCAGTCCTCTTTATCACAACCTCAGGCAGAACCTGCCCGACACTATCTGCAAAGCCGCGGACTGAGTCAGCAAGTGATCGAACATTTTTCAATAGGGTTCGCCCCACCAGGGTGGGACAACGCCTTAAAGCGTTTTGGCAAACATCAGGAAGATAAACACTCTCTGACGGAAGCCGGGATGCTGGTCACTAATGACAATGGCCGTAGTTATGACCGTTTTCGTGACCGGGTCATGTTTCCGATTCGTGATAAACGAGGAAGAGTGATTGGTTTTGGGGGGCGGGTACTGGGAAATGATACGCCCAAATACCTTAACTCACCGGAGACCTCAATTTTCCATAAAGGCCGGCAGCTGTACGGGCTTTATGAAGTCACCCAAATCCATAACCGGCCCGCCAGGTTATTAGTGGTTGAAGGCTATATGGATGTGGTGGCGCTGGCGCAGTTTGGCATCGATTATGCAGTAGCCTCACTGGGGACTTCAACCACCAGTGAACATATACAGCTTCTGTTCAGAAATACCGATACCGTGATTTGCTGTTATGACGGTGACCGGGCGGGACGTGACGCCGCATGGCGTGCACTGGAAACTGCCCTGCCTTACATTACCGATGGCCGCCAGCTGCGTTTTATGTTTCTGCCGGACGGCGAAGACCCGGATACGCTGGTACGTAAAGAAGGCAAACAGGCGTTTGAGCAACGAATGGAACAGGCTGTACCGCTGTCAGACTTCCTGTTCGACAATTTACTGCCTCAGGTAGACCTGAGTACCAGGGACGGAAAAGCACGTTTAAGTACCCTGGCTCTACCCCTGATTAGTCAGATCCCGGGAGAAACGCTGCGGATTTATATACGTCAGGTGCTGGGTAACAAACTGGGTATTCTGGACGACCGCCAGTTGGAAAAATTGTTACCGGCAAAGGCAGAAAACAAACCGGTGAACGCCTCGCCGGTGATGAAAAAAACCACTATGCGGATTCTGGTTGCGTTGCTGTTGCAGAACCCGGCACTGGCGGCTAAAGTCCCGTCGCTGGAAGGGTTAAAAGAGACCGGTATTGCCGGCCTGCCACTGTTCGCTGAACTGGTACAGCGCTGTAATGAGCAGCCAGGCTTAACCACTGCCCAGTTACTGGAAAGTTATCGGGATACTAAAACGGCACAGTCCCTTGAAACTCTGGCTGTCTGGAACCACATGATAGTAGATGATGAAGTGGAAGCGGTGTTTAGTGACTCACTGACCAGTATTTATAACACAGCGCTGGAGCAGCGACTCGAATGGCTGATCGCCCGCGATCGCACTCATGGGCTGACCAGCGACGAACGGCTTGAACTGCAATCGTTGCTGACAGCACTGGCCAAAAAATAGATTGTCGGTTGGCGTCTGCTAACACGCCGACCTGTGACTGAATGTAAATTTTGCTGTAAAAACCACCAGTTTCTACAGAGTTGTCAGGCTTCTTCTATACTGAAGCCTGAATGATGACAAAAAGATTACTCGCGGCTTAATTGCCGATTACTCAGGGCAGATGCCCATTGCTGCGATGAAGGCCGCAGCCAATGAAACGCCTTTACTGTTATTTGCCGGTTAACCCCGACAAACACCGATCTCATTAACAGAAGTGTGGATACCGTCTTATGGAGCAAAACCCGCAGTCACAGCTGAAGCTACTTGTCACCCGTGGTAAGGAGCAAGGCTATCTGACCTATGCTGAGGTCAATGACCATCTGCCGGAAGATATTGTCGACTCCGATCAGATTGAAGACATCATTCAGATGATCAACGATATGGGTATTCAGGTGGTAGAAGAAGCCCCTGATGCCGATGACCTGATGCTGAATGAAAACAGTTCCGATACTGATGAAGATGCAGCAGAAGCGGCCGCGCAGGTACTTTCCAGCGTAGAGTCTGAAATTGGCCGGACCACTGACCCTGTCCGCATGTATATGCGCGAAATGGGTACCGTAGAACTGCTTACCCGCGAAGGCGAAATTGATATTGCTAAACGTATTGAAGATGGTATCAACCAGGTTCAATGCTCAGTCGCGGAATATCCGGAAGCAATCACTTATCTGCTGGAACAATACGACAGAGTCGAAGCCGGAGAAGCACGGCTTTCCGATATTATTACTGGTTTTGTCGATCCGAATGCTGAAGAAGATCTGGCACCAACAGCGACCAATATCGGGTCTGAGTTATCGGAAGAAGACCGTAACGATGACGACGACGAAGATGAAGATGGCGACGATGATAACTCAGAAGATGATAACTCTATCGATCCTGAGCTGGCACGTGAGAAATTCGGCGAATTACGTGCTCAGTACGAAGTCACCCGTACTGTCATCAAAAGCAAAAGCCGCAGCCATGCTGATGCAATTGCCGAAATTCAGAATCTGTCTGAAGTCTTTAAACAGTTCCGTTTAGTGCCAAAACAGTTTGATTATCTGGTCAACAATATGCGCCAGATGATGGATCGTGTCCGTGCTCAGGAACGCGCCATCATGAAACTGTGTGTTGAACTGTGCAAAATGCCGAAGAAAAACTTCATCACACTGTTCACCGGTAACGAAACCAATGGCACCTGGTTTAAAGCTGCCCTGGCAATGAAAAAACCATGGTCTGAAAAGCTGCTGGAAGTCGAAGATGATGTGGAACGCGGCCTTCACAAACTGGCTCAGATTGAGGAAGAAACTGGTCTGACCATCGAGCAGGTGAAGGACATCAACCGTCGTATGTCTATCGGTGAAGCGAAAGCCCGCCGTGCGAAAAAAGAGATGGTAGAAGCTAACCTGCGTCTGGTGATTTCAATTGCTAAAAAATACACCAACCGTGGCCTGCAGTTCCTGGATCTGATTCAGGAAGGTAATATCGGTCTGATGAAAGCGGTTGATAAATTTGAATACCGTCGTGGTTACAAGTTCTCAACTTATGCGACATGGTGGATTCGTCAGGCGATTACCCGTTCAATTGCAGACCAGGCCAGAACCATTCGTATTCCGGTACATATGATCGAAACCATCAACAAACTGAATCGTATTTCACGTCAGATGTTGCAGGAAATGGGTCGTGAACCTTCACCGGAAGAACTGGCAGAGCGGATGCTGATGCCTGAAGATAAAATCCGTAAGGTGCTGAAAATCGCGAAAGAGCCTATTTCGATGGAAACACCGATTGGCGATGACGAAGATTCACATCTGGGTGATTTTATCGAAGACACCACGCTGGAACTGCCGCTGGATTCAGCAACGTCTGAAAGCCTGCGTTCTGCAACGCATGACGTACTGGCTGGTCTGACTGCCCGTGAAGCTAAAGTTCTGCGGATGCGTTTTGGTATTGATATGAATACTGATCATACTCTGGAAGAAGTCGGTAAACAGTTCGATGTGACCCGTGAGCGTATTCGTCAGATTGAAGCCAAAGCACTGCGTAAATTACGTCACCCTAGCCGCTCGGAAGTTCTGCGCAGCTTCCTGGATGACTAATCCACAGCCTGCCGGATAATTTCCCCGACGTCTCTGCTCAACGAAAACCTCATCCTCCTGATGAGGTTTTTTTTACCTGTATTCCCCTCTTATCATCGCTGATACCTGTTTGTTTAATCACCCAGGCCACGGGTATTTTAACCCTCTACCCGTCACTCTGATATTTCACAAGTCAGTGTGAAAAATAAATTCATAACATTAAGATTTAAAATAATTAATTTTCATAGAGTTAATTAAAAAAACCTTAATTTTACCCGGTGTAAAATCTGTGATTACGCAACTTTTAATGTGAAATTGATCACCGTAAACTACAGTCAATAACACAGATACAGAACAGACAGTGATAAGAGTGGTGGCAAATGGCGATTGCATTAACGGCTAATGAACGTCGGGACTTTATCTATCGCTATGTCCATGAAAACCAGATTGCGCTTTATGATGCCCTGGCGTCCCTGATGAACGTGTCACACATGACCATCCGCCGGGACGTACAGATTCTGGAACGGGAAGGCAAAGTTCAGCGGGTCAATGGCGGTATCAGACTCAGCGAACTCCTGCATCAGGAACTGCCCTATCAGGAAAAATCATACCTGAACCATAAGCTGAAAAAAGAGCTGGGTAAACGGGCTATGCAACGCATCTCTGAAGGTACCATTATCTATCTGGATGCGGGCACCACCACGTTTGAAATAGCCTGTTGTATTCCGGCTAATTTTCATCTGACGGTAGTGACCAATGATTTTTCTATCAGTCAGTTGCTGATGTCTAACCCCGCGATCGATCTCTATCACGTAGGGGGGCGGGTAGATAAACGTAATTTGTCCTGTGTCGGATTAAGCGCAGCCAATTTTATCAAAGCGCTGAATATTGATTTAGCCTTTCTGAGTGCCAGTTCCTGGGATTTAGTCCACGGAATTTCGACACCTTATGAAGGTAAAGCTGTGGTTAAGCAGACAGTTATTTCTGTATCAAATAAAACCATTCTGGTATCGGACAGCAGCAAATATGGAAAATACGGTTTTTATACCGTCTGCCCGTTAACCTCAATGGATGAAATAATTACCGACTCTATTTCCGGTGAATGTAAACAGAGCTTGCTTGAAGTCACGTCACCCAAAGTGACGTTTATCGATATATTTCAGGAAGGACGTTATTATGAAAGACGAAAATAAAATACGCGAAGAGATATGTCTGACCGGAGCAAGCTTATATAACAGAGGATATATTGTCGGTTCATCGGGAAATATCAGTGCCTGTCTGAATGATGGCTGGCTGATTACCCCGACCGACGCCTGTCTGGGAACTCTTGATCCGAATGATATTGCGAAAGTCAGCCTGGCCGGTGAATGGATTAGCGGGAATAAACCTTCCAAAACACTGTTGTTGCATCGCGGTATCTATAAACAGAATTCCGCAGCCAGCAGTGTTCTGCATACCCATTCCACCTCTTTGGTTTTACTGACCTTACTGGGGGTCTGGAATCCTGATGCTATTCTGCCTCCCATCACGCCTTATCAGGTCATGAAAGTCGGCAGAATCCCCTTGATTGAATATCAACGACCCGGTGCACCGGAAGTGGCAGAAATAGTGACCGGACTGGCGGATAAGGTCAAAGGTGTCATGCTGGAACGGCTGGGTCCGGTTGTCTGGGGAAACAGTGTTTCACAGGCAAGTTATATTCTCGAAGAATTAGAAGAAACAGCAAAACTATGGATAGAAACGGGTCGCAAGGCAGCACTGCTTTCTCAGCAGGCCATTAATGATTTGGAAACAACATTTAAATGCCGATGGTAATCACTGTTTAAATTACCCTACTTACTATACACAGGTAAAAATAAAATGACCGCTTATGAAATTATGCCACGCGTGGCATATTTAATCGCTGTGTCGATGATAGGCTGGTATGCGTCCAGGAAATTTAAAATAAATTCCAAAGACATTGCCAACTTATTAATTTATATTTTTTCACCGATTGTCTGTTTTGTATTAATACTGAATTCTCCGGCAGGCGTCGGATATGCCATGTATTCGGTAGTATTTTATGTCATATCCTGTATTGCTGCCTTTCTGGCGTTGTTCGTCGGGCGTTTTTTATGGAAAGACAACCGCGCCAACCTGTTTGGCGCTGCCGGCGGTCAGGGTAATGTTGGCTATTTTGTTCTGCCACTGGCCATAGGTCTGCTGGGAGGAACTCCGGATGGCGCGGCGGCAATCAGTATTGTGGTGTTTGCCAAGGTCGCTTCCAGTATCTATGAATTTACCGCGGCCTATTACATTACCGCTCGCGGACTCTATTCAGTAAAAACCAGTCTGATCCGTGTTGCCAAAATGCCTACCCTGCATGCAGCGATCCTGGCATTGATTCTAAAATATTTTCACTTTGAATTACCTGAGTTTATTAAAAGCGGAGTGAACGGTTTTGTAGGGGGGTACTCTACCCTTGGGATGATGATTATCGGGATGTCACTGGCGAGATTTGAAAAGCTGGTACCGGACTGGAAATTCGCCTTCTACTCCATCCTCTGGAAACAAGGGCTGTATGCTCTGGTGATTATCCTGATTTTCCGTCAGTTTCATCTTCAGACTTATGAATATGTGGTCATGGTTATGTTGGCCTGTAACCCGCTTCCGGCCAATATTGCCGCAGTAGCTTCAGCGCTGGATGTGCATCCGGAAAAAGCAGCCTTTGCCATCATGGTCAGTACCATACTGGCAGTGATTACTGTCCCCGTCACCATCTGGCTGGCCATGTAGCCAAACGGGCTGCTCTATGGCGGCCCACCACCACGAATTCAGGAGTTAACTATGAGTCATTCAGGTCCTTTATCACTGCACAGTGCATTGGTTGTTCGTTCACCTTTTGATGCGACATTGCTCGACCGCTATCGTCGCCAGTCCGGTGAGATTGATATTCACTGGACCCCGACCACAGTACTGATGAAAAACATAGAAAACGGTCAGCAATGCGATGTGGTCATTGTCACGGATCCGGCAATGGATCAACTGGTGGCTCAGGGTATTGTCGATCCAACAACCCGAAAACCGCTGGTGATCTCAAGGATCGGATTTGCGGTGAAACAAGGTGCCCCACATGTCGATGTTTCCGCTACCGAACAGCTGGTGAAAACCCTGCGTGAAGGACGCTCCATCTGCTACTCCGTCGGCGGAGCCAGTGGTATTCATTTCAAAACCGTACTGAAAAAACTCGGAATCGAACAGGAGATTGACGCCAAAGCCTGCCCTATCCCGGAAGGTTTTACCGCGGAAAAACTGATCACCGGGGAAGCTGATTTAGCCATTCAGCAAATCAGCGAGTTGCTGGTGGTGCCTGGTGTCGAAATCATCGGTTATCTGCCGGATGAATTACAGAAGATCACCGCATTTTCAATCGCGCAGTTTGCCGGTTCTGAACGTAAACAACAGGCGGCAGAACTGATCGATATTGTAACTGCGCCAGAAACCGCCGATGAATATCAGAAATTTGGGCTGGAACTGCGTAATTAATCCCTGACAGGGAGAATACTGTGACGAAATCAATAGTTCTGCTGCATGCAACGCCAGTGGCTATGCAACCAATCACGGAGGCAATGCAGGCTTTATGGCCGGAAGCCACAGCCATTCATTTACTGGATGAGGGATTATCGCTGGAACGGGCAAAATCTCCTCAACTAACGCCTGAACTGAAAAGCCGTTTTATCCGCTTTGGTACCTACGCCCGTGACATGGGTGCTGACGGTATTCTGGCCACCTGTTCCGCTTTTGGGGCCCCCCTGGAAATGCTGGGCGAAATGTTCACTATTCCGGTACTGAAACCGAATGAAGCAATGTTTGAAGCTGCACTGGAGCACGGCACCCGGATTGGTATGCTGGCCACCTTTGCCCCGGCCGTCAGTGGTATGGAAAACGAATTCTATGCACTAACCAGACAGCGGCAGAGCCAGGCTACCCTGAAAACCCTCTGTGTCCCCGGCGCCATAGAAGCATTACGGACCGGGGATGCCCCGCGTCACCATGCGCTGATCGCTGAATATGCAGCACAACTGTCAGATTGTCAGGCAATCATGCTGGCCCACTTTTCAACATCCGGCGCACTGGCGACCGTTCAGGCGGCCAGCGCTTTACCCATACTGGCGGCACCACAGTCCGCTGTACTGAAAATGAAACACCGGCTGGCCCGGGACACACGGAGCGACTCATGTTAATAGGTGTGATAGCAGATGATTTCACCGGGGCCAGTGATATTGGTGTCACACTGGCTGGCGGGTTACCGGAAGAAGGTGGCCTGAAAACCGCATTGTATATGGGAGTACCCAACGCCCCGGCCGAAAATACCATCGGCGCCGGCGTTATTGCTCTGAAAAGTCGTTCCTGGCCTGTTGAACAGGCCATTGAACAATCATTGCTGGCCTGTGACTGGTTGCTGGCACAAGGCTGCCGGCAGATTGTGTTTAAGTACTGTTCGACCTTTGACTCTACCGACCAGGGCAATATCGGGCCGGTCGCTGAAGCACTGGCAGAAAAATTATCGGCTCGGGGTGTGGTGGTTTGCCCGTCATTCCCGGCCATGAAGCGGACCTTGTATCAGGGGCATCTGTTTGTCAACGATCAGTTGCTGAACGAGTCTGGGATGGAAAACCATCCGCTGACCCCAATGACCGACGCCGACCTGCGACGGGTACTGGCCAGCCAGTCAACACTGCCGCAGGGTTTTATCCACTGGCAACAGGTACAGCAAGGCAGCGAAACAATACGAACCCTGTTACAGCAGCAGGCTGAGCAACAAAAATGTCTGGTTCTGGTGGATGCCATCAGTGATGACGATCTGTTGTCGATTGCCAAAGCCTGCCATGATGCTCCGCTGCTGACCGGTGGATCGGCGATTGCCCGTGGGCTGCCCCATAACTTTATTTCCCGGGGTGAAGCCCGCGGTGAAAAACCGGAATCCTTTTCCGTTCAGGGCCAGGGCGCCATTCTGGTCGGCAGCTGTTCGCGGATGACATTACGACAAATTGAATATCACCGTCAGCGTTATGCTGTGCTGCCACTGGATGTGGAACAAATTATCCGCGGCGAAGCCGGCTATGATGAGTTATTGCAGTTTGTGGCGGACCATCAGCAGCAGTTACCGCTGATTTATACCTCCGGCGATGCCGCCCGGGTCAGAGAGTTACAGCAGCAGTACGGGCGTGAAGAGGTTTCTCAGGCCATAGAAAAGTTTTTTGCAGGGCTGGCCCCCTTGCTGACGGATGCGGGAGTCAGGCGTCTGGTGGTTGGCGGAGGTGAAACATCGGGGGCGGTTGTCACCGGGCTTGGCATCCGTTCGGTGGTTATTGGCGCAGAACTGAGTACCGGCGTACCGGCCTTGTTGGCCAGGGATCAGCAAGGCCCGCTGGGACTGGCGCTTAAATCTGGTAACTTCGGTGAAGAAGACTTTTTCTCCAGGGCACTGACACTGCTGGATGAGTAACATGGGGGCGGCTCATACCCTGTAATTAAAGTGACGGGCATCGCAACTTCACCGCCCCTGCAACTCAGCGAGCCCGCGACTTTCTCAGCCAGATTATCAGTCACTGATAACTCTTCCCCTGCCGCCTCGCGGCAGGGTTGTCCGGTTTTCTTCATTGCCGATGATTTGCCGCGGGTGTTGCGCATGTTACCCTTTGTCAGACTATCCTTCTGATGCTTCGGGGTTATTTTTTATGCTGTTTAGCCAGTTTCGTCCGGCCATTCTCAGTTTCAGCCAGCCTGCAGCCCGTCAGTTGCCCCCGGAATTTCTGTTGCATCAGGAGGGGGCTCTCAGCGAATACTATATTCCGTTCGATTATCTGAATCCTGCAGCGCGCATTGTGTTGGTTGGCATTACTCCGGGCTATCAGCAATGGCTGAATGCGGTGACTGCGGCCCAACAGTCACTGCTCAACGGCGACACGGACCAGCAGGCGCTGTATCTCGCCAAACAGCAAGGTGCCTTCAGTGGCGCTATCCGAAATAATCTGACACAGCTACTGGATGTTATCGGTCTGGCGGACTGGCTGGGTATCCACTCCTGCCGCTCACTGTTTGCTAAAGATATGGCACTGGTGCATTTTACTTCGTTGTTTAATCAGCCGGTATTTGTGAACGGTAAAAATTACAACAATACCCCGTCATTCCAACGATCTTCGTTACTGCGACAAAGTATTGAGCGCGGATTTACAGCCGAAGCGCGGCAACTGCCACAAGCGGTGTTTGTCCCTCTCGGACCGGTGGCAACTGCCGGGGTAGCATGGCTGGCAGAACAACAACTGATTGATTCTGCACGGATACTGACAGGCCTGCCTCATCCTTCAGGCGCTAACAGTGAACGAATTCATTATTTCCTGGGTAAAAAACCACGCGAGGCTCTGTCCCGACAAACTAACCCGGCACTGCTCGATCAGGCGAAAGAGTTGCTGCTGCAAAAGGTCACCGCACTGCGCTGACTCTGTTGTTTTATCGCCGGTTTTATCTGAAAAACTACTGCTTGCAGACCTGATGAAGCACTGCTTGTTTCACCCGGTCTCTGGCAGTCGTTTCCCACAGCAATGACTTCCTTCACAGGGCAACTGGCACAACACTTTGCCCTGTGTTGTGACATGACTTCCTCTCTTCCGGACTCATTTTAATATAATCAATTGATTTATAATAAATTATAACATGGCATAAAAAATGCTTATCCATTGTTCAACAATAAAGCCTTTCTGAGAGGTCACGATGTTGGAATTGAGCAATGTCTCCCGACAGTTGAATATTGAAATTCCGGATAATACCGATTATTCAGGGCTGCCCGCATTTGCGCGGGTCGCTACCCTGCTGCGGGAGAATATTATTAACGGTAACCTGATTGCCGGTCAGCCACTGGCAGAGACAGAGCTGGCAGAACGTTGTGACAGTTCACGTAATACCCTGCGGGAAGCACTGCGCTTTCTGCATGCTGAGGGGCTGGTGAACTATCAGCAAAATCGCGGAGTATTTGTCCGACAGCTGGACCGACGTGATATCCGCGACATTTTTAAGGCCCGCCGGCATCTGGAGGTGTTGGCACTGACCACCAATACGCCGGTCAGTGAGTTTCATCTCTACCGTATGCAACAACATCTCGATAACGCTACTCTGGCCGCCAGTACGGAACAGTGGCGCGAAGTGGGTACACAGAGTCTGCGCTTTCACCAAAGTATTGTCCGGATGCTGGGCTGTCAGCGTTTCAACGACTTTTTCAGTGTCCTGCTGGCCCAGTTACGTCTGTTGTTCTGCAGCGGTGCCGCAGAGCGGGAATTCCAGCTCCCCTGGATTGCCCGCGACCAGGACATTCTGTCACTTCTGCGCCAGCAACAATCTCAGGCAGCCTGTTCTGCATTGATCGATTACCTCGATTATTCGGAACGCCAGCTCACCGCCTCTTTTAGTCATCCTGTTTAATACGGAGAATTACCCTGATGTCGAATTATCCTGCTGCCTATCAAAGTACCTCTGGTTCAGCCCTGGATGTGGACCGCGAGTTTTATAAATCGCTGGCCGAGGGTCCGCATGAACTGCTCTCTTCCCATCTGGTGCCGATCCGCACCGGATTTGCCTGGGAAGTACCCGCTGGTCACTTGTTCCGTATTACCGCCCCGCAAGGCCCTCAGGTAGGTGATCTGAATATCTGGAACCGCAATGACCCACGGGAAAGAATGTGGGTCTCCCGGACTCGTCAGTTACAGCGGGCACATCTTTCGGTCTACGATCGTCTGTGGTCGAATCTGCCCTTTATCCGCCCGATGGCGACCATCACCGCCGATTCGCTGGCAGATTATGGGACAGACAGTGACGGTGGTCGTGTTCATGACTTACTGGGCACCCGCTGCGATCCTTATGTGAATAAGCTGCTGACCGGGGAAGATTTTGATCATCACTGTCATTCAAATCTGGTGCGTGCGGTTCAGCCATGGGGTCTGACCGAATTTGATGTTCACGATGTGATGAATGTGTTCCAGTGCACCGGTCTGAATGATAATGATCAGTACTTTATGAAGGCCTGCCCGGCACAATCCGGGGACTACCTGGAGTTCTTTGCCGAAATCGATCTGTTATGCGCAATTTCCACCTGCCCCGGGGGTGACTTATCACTGCCCATGTGGGGAGATGAAGCTGAAGATACACTGAAAGTCTGCCGGCCGTTGGGGGTGGAGATTTTCAAACCCCAGACTGAACTGCTGACCGGCTGGAGTTCACCAAAGTCTCCGGACTACCGTGGAAATCACGGAATGCAACTGAAACCGGTGAGCTGGTAACGAAAAAAATCCCCCTGTGGTCAGATAAATACCTCAGGGGGAAACCGTAGTGCGGGTAAAATTATGATTAAAAACCTGCCATGGCCCTGGTGTTGGCTGACAGTCAGTTTCCGGATTCAGCGCCGCCAGTGGACTCAGGAACGGCGCTGATGACAGAAAATTACTTTGTCGATTCCGACTGCTGGTGATAATTCATATACTGGCGCTGGATAGCAATCTGGTCAGCAATATATTTAGCATCGTGCCAGACACCCCAGATAAAGGTTGAACCCCGACGTGATAACCACGGCAGACCCAGGAAATAAATACCCGGCTCGGAAGAGATCCCCCGCTGGTGTTGGGGTTTGCCCTGAGCATCAAAGGCATCTACCTGCAACCAGCTGTAATCTGTCGAATAACCGGTAGCCCAGACAATAGAAGTGATCCCTTCGGCCTGCAGATCCAACGAGAGTGTCGGGTTTGTAATGCAAGGCGGGTCCGGCAGAATTTCATGTGCTTCAGGCTCCGGAGGTAAATCCAGACCGTTTCGGGCAATATACTGATCGGCAGCCTGTAACATCCCCAGATAGCTGGCATCACCATTGGCAATATTCTGTGCCAAATCATCGGCAAAGCTGACTTTACCGTCAGCGTAACCGCGGGTCAGCCCTACAAGATTGACCCCCTCGTTCGCCAGTTTCCGGAAATCGATGGTGTAACCCCCGTTGGCACCGCTGACCGCAATCGTCACGTGCTCTTTACCCGGTTTTGTCGCCGTGGCATCCCACTCACCCAGCACACCCAGCCACCAGCAAAAATCGCGATTACGATAGGCGCGCGGCGGACGATCATGGGCACCGACCGACAGATAAACCTTTTTGCCGGCACGGCACAACTCTTCGGCAATCTGAACTCCGGAAGAACCGGCACCCACCACCAGTACCCCACCTTCGGGTAACTGCTGCGGGTTATGGTAATCGGCGGAGTGGATTTGGGTCAGACCAATATCCTGTGGGATGACCGGCGGGATAACCGGCTTCTGGAAAGGACCGGTGGCAGCCACCAGACGGCGGGCTTCGATAATTCCTTCGGACGTTTCAATGGTAAATCCAGGACGCCCTGTGTTGCGGGTCACTTTTTTAACTTCGACACCGGTGCGAATGGGGGCATTAAATTTTTCGGCATAGGCTTCAAAATAGTCAGCAACACTCTCTTTTGGGGCAAAGCCATCAGGACTGACATCAGCAAATTCCATATTCGGGAAGCGGTCATGCCAGGCCGGGCCGTTAGCCACCAGGCTGTCCCAGCGACGGCTTCTCCAGTTACCGGCAATGCGGTTACGCTCAATCACCAGGTGAGGAATTTCCAGTTTGGTCAGGTGTTCACTCATCGCTACACCCGCCTGCCCGGCCCCAACCACCAGCGTATCTACTTCCAGTTTCTCAGTCGTCATTAGCTCTATCCCCTGCAGGGTTTTCGGTACAGCATTACCCTGTACTTAGTGAATCATCATTAATTGACTCCAAAGTAAGGACGCAACGGGTTTTAGTAAAATACTTTAAAACTGGTTACTGGCTATAAAATAATGATGGTCAGTCATTGGCCCGTCATCACAACCGTGTTCAGCGCCTCGCGATGACGACACAAACAATGACCCCGGCGGTCACCGCCAGTACCTGAAGTGTAAGGGTTTCCCCTAACAGCAGAGCTGACAGCATCAGACCAAAAAACGGCTGTAATAACTGCAACTGCCCGACCACTGCTATGCCTCCCGTGGCGAGTCCCTGATACCAGAAAATAAACCCAATCAACATACTGAACAGCGAGACATATCCCAGTGCCAGTTGCCCGCGGATACTGATGTCAGTCAAACTGAGCGGACAGGTCAGCAGGCTGACTGGCAGAGTCAGCGGCAGGCAGAAGATCAGCGCCAGGCAAATGACCTGTAATCCACCCAACCGCCTGGACAGACGCGCACCTTCGGCATATCCCAGGCCACAGACCGCAACAGCCGCCAGCATCAGTGCATCTCCCTGTAAACTGCCGCTGCCAGGCTGTGATACAGAAAAACTGCCGACCAGGGCGCTGCCACAAAGTGCAGCTATCCAGAAACGGAATGCCGGGCGTTCAGCGCCCAGCAACACCGCACACAGCGCAGTCATCAGCGGAAGCAGGGCCAGGAAAATGATCGAATGCGAGGCACTCATCTGTTGCAATGCCAGCGCACTGAGCAGAGGAAAACCGATCACCACGCCGGCAGCAACCGTGAGCAATCCGCAAATATCACGACGATCCAGCTTCGTCCTGTGAGCACGTCTGCGGAAAACCAGCAGTAATGCCAGTAAACCGGCGATCGCTGCACGACAAAATGTCAGGAACAGCGGGTCCATCTGCTGAACCGCGATGCGGGTGGCAGGTAACGAACCGCTAAAAATTATCACTCCGGTCAGCCCCTGAAGAATTCCGGCCAGTGGCGTACTTCCCGGGCAGTCAGCCTGTTTATTCATTATTCGTCTCCTGTAAGGTGGACAGACCGGAAAATCATCCGGTTGACCGCGGAGAGATTAATTCGCATCATTTATGACAATCAAAAAATTGTCATGGATACATCCGATGAGAAACCGCTACAAATTGCTGGTGGATCAGTTTGCGACAGATATCCGCCACGGCCGACTGATAGCCGGAGATCGCCTGCCCACTCACCGCGCACTCGCCCGTCAGCACCAGATTTCACTGGCTACCGCCAGCCGTGTCTATGCCGAACTGATGGCCATCGGTCTGATTCAGGGCGAAACAGGACGCGGCACCTTTGTCAGGGATATTTCACTGCCCCCCGGTATGGGGGTCGATCAACAGGAAATTGCCAGCGATATTGTTGATCTGAGTTTTAACTATCCGATGCTGGAGCAGCAAACCCCCTGGCTGCGGCAGGCATTGCGCCAGCTGAGTGACAGCAGCGATCTGGCAGCATTACTACGTTATCAGCCGCATGCCGGCAGGCTGGCCGACAGACAGGCGATAGCTGACTGGGTACAGTCGGCCGGAGTCAACGCCAGTGCGGAGGATGTGTTAATCGTCAATGGCGCACAGCATGGCCTGAATATAATTCTGATGAGCCTGTTGCAACCCGGCGATGTCATTGCTGCCGATACGGTGACTTATCCCGGATTTAAAGCCCTGGCCAGCCTGTGCCATCTGGAAGTGGTACCTATACCCGTCACCCCGCGCGGACCGGATCTCAGTGCACTACAATTGCTCTGCCAGCAAAGGCGGGTCAAAGCCCTGTACTGCATGCCAACACTGCACAATCCACTGGGCTGGGTATTAACCAGCTCGCAACGTAAAGCCCTGGCTGCGATAGGCCGTCAGCATGACCTGTTACTTATTGAAGATGCGGCCTATGCCCGGCTGGTAAAAAAACCGCCTGCTCCGCTGTGTCGGTTCGCGCCGGAACGCACCCTGTATATTTCCGGTTTTTCAAAAAATATCGCCACCGGATTGCGGGTTGGCGTAGTGGTGGCGCCTGCCTGCTATCGACCACAGCTCGAACGGGCAATTCGTGCGACCAGCTGGAATACCCCGGCACTACTGACCAGCCTGATCCGTGGTTGGTTGCAGGATGGAACGGTACAACGGTTAGAAGCGATGAAACGTCAGGATGCCAGGAAACGCCAGGCGCTGGCCCGCCAGATTCTGGGTGACCTGAACCCTACCGGACATCCGGATTCTTATTT
Source organism: Tatumella sp. UBA2305 (assembly GCF_002345795.1). Lineage (NCBI taxonomy): Bacteria > Pseudomonadati > Pseudomonadota > Gammaproteobacteria > Enterobacterales > Erwiniaceae > Tatumella > Tatumella sp. UBA2305. The sequence continues at coordinate 67,977 of NZ_DDVT01000017.1, read as the reverse complement.
TCTCTGGATACCGCTGCCTGGTGAGATACGTGCCAGTCGGGTTGCCAGCCGGCTGGCCGGGATGAACATTGCGGTTTCCACAGCGGAGCCTTTTTCGGTCACGGGGAATCCACCCGATGCGTTACGTATCGCGCTGGGATCCGTGGATCTGCCAGTTCTGGAAACGGCGTTGCAGCAGGTCAGAGAAGCCATTGAGTATTTCAGAGATCTGTAATACAGAGAAAAAAGCCAGCCTGTCGACTGGCTTATCTGGTTATCCCAGGTATTCGATGATCGACAGCCCGGCATTGTAGTCGGTGCTGTAAATAATACCTTCTGCATCCACAAACACGTCGCAGGACTGAATGACCTTTGGCCGTCCGGGCCGTGTATCCATCATTTTTTGTGGCGCAGCAGGCACCAGTGCCCCCGTCTCCACCGGACGATACGGATTACTGATATCAAAAGCCCTGACTCCGGCATTCTGGTAAGTAGCAAAAATCAGTGTTGAACTGATAAAGCTGCCCGGCCGGTTCTCATGCAGATTATGCGGCCCGAAATGCGCCCCTTTTGCCAGATAATCGGTGTCATCCGGCTGTGGAAAGGTGGAGATACTCACCGGGTTGGTCTTATCGCGGATATCAAACAACCAGATCAGTTTTTCACCGTCCTGCTGCTCATCCAGCACAGCTTCATCCAGCACTACCAGCAGGTCGCGATCCGGTAACGGTAGTGCGGTGTGTGTCCCTCCGCCAAACGGCGGGCTCCAGTTGCGGTGGCTCAGCAACTGAGGCGCGGTCCGGTCTTTCACGTCCAGAATCGTCAGCCCGCCATCCCGCCAACAGCCATAGGCGGTATCGCCGCTGATTATCGCGTGATGCAGAGCATAGCGTTTGCCTTCCGGCCAGTCAGGCACCTCACCGGTCTGCTGATTCATCCCCGGTAACCACCATCTTCCGGCGACTTCAGGCTTACGCGGGTCGGCCAGATCAATGGTCAGGAAGATATAGTCAGTAAAGCCATCGATCAGTGCCGAAACATAGGCCCAGCGGCCACCTACATACCAGATACGGTGAATTCCAATACCATCCAGCGACAGAAAGCTGATTTCCCTTGGCTGCTGTGGAGAGGAAATATCAAATATCCTCAGCCCCGCACTCCAGCCTTTATCCTGTACATCACTCACGGTATGGCCCACCTGACGGGTGTAATAGACCTTTTCATCTGCGAAGCGCGCATCAGCAAACAGATCACGGGCATTAATCACCAGCAGCAGATCATCATGGGCCTGCAAATGAACATTCCACGTACCTGGCGGGGCTGCGACATAATTGACGGTTTTTGGCCGGGCAGGATCACGCACATCCACCACCGAAAATCCTGAAGAGACCATATGCCCGATATAAGCAAAGCCACGGTGCACCATCAACTGCACGCCATCAGGCCTGCCGCCCTGACAGCTGTGACCAATCAGCCGCATATTACGGCTGTAGTCGGGTTGCGGTAATGCGCTCATTCTGACCCCTTACTTTGCTTTAGCTTCCAGTGTCGCGAACCAGGGAGCGACGAAATCATTAGTCTGTCCCCAGCCAGGGATAATTTTAGCCAGGCTGGCCATATTCACTTCGCCACTCTGTTGATTCAGCAGGGCCTGAGATACAGATGACGCTTTAAAATCATAAGTCGCCGGAGTCTTTTCACCGGCAATTTTCAGCGCCACCAAACGGACGTTTGTTGCCCCAATCAGTTGTGGATCAACCGCCGCGGTCATCTGCCACGGGCTGTTTTTACTGTGCATCATCTGCAGGTCCTGATTGGAAATATCGATGCTGTACAGTTTAATTTCGGTACGACCATTTTCCTGCAGCGCTTTATAGGCTCCCTGACTAAAGGCATCCCAGGAGCCCCAGATAGCGTCAATTTTGCCTTTTGGATATTTCGCCAGAATGGCTCCGACTTTATTGGCGGTATCTCCCTGAACGTCACTGGAGACAGCCCCCAGCGATTCCAGTTGTTTTATCCCCGGATTTTGTTGCAGCAGTTTCTGGTACTCTTTTTCACGACGATCCATCGGCGGAAAGCCAGCCACCCAAAGTTTCACGATGTTGGCTTTACCATGGAAATCTTTGACCAGTTGCCCAAAGGACATATCGGTCAGCGATGCATCGTCCTGCTGAGTTACAGTGACGCCTGGAATGTTATCCGGTACTGCGGTATCAAATACCGACACCGCAATCCCTGCTTTGACAATCTGTTTAACCAGCGCTTCAGAATAGGGAGCGCGGCCCTGCGACAAAATAATGCCGTCATACTTCTGGGTAATCGCCTGATTCACGAAATCCTGGAAACGGGCGTCATCTCCGTTGCTCAGAAAGGTATTCACTTTAAAACCCAGCTTACGCGCCTGCTTTATGGCACCAGCCACAAACTGGGTGGTGTTATCGTCTGACCCCAGGTTACGGATTACCGCGATACGCACGGGTCCCTGATGGTTAGCCAGAGCTGCCGGTAGCGGCGCCGGTGTTTCGGCAAAAGCCGCAGTGCTGCTAAATAAACTCAGTGCCAGTAACGAGAGTGCTATTTTTTTCATCTTCTGCCCCGAAATGTTCGCCTGTCATCAGGCTGATTATTGTGATTTTCAGAAAATAATGCAGAGAACGACTGCGGTTATTTTCCTGCAGCCCTGCCTGGTTTTTTGCTGCCTGTCCTTAACCGTCTCCCGCCAGGCCAGTCAAATCCGGTAACGCGGATTCTCTGCCGGGATATCCTTCCAAACATACATACGTCTGGATGTCTGAACGTGATACTACCTAATCCGTTCACTACTGGCTACTGCCTTACGCAGGCATCCCAGAAATTTATCTGCACAGGGTGTCAGGACTGATAGCGGATATGGCTGATACGCAAGTGATGAGTCATTTCCCGCAAAAAAACCAGGTAGCAAAATGCAGTAATGTCTCCGGCGCTAAGCTGCAGCGGACCGTAAGAAAGCCGGTCCGTCAGTTGATTAAAGGCGCTTTCCAGTGCCTGCGGGGTGATGTCACTCCTGCCCGCCAGCCAGCGCTGGCTGACCTGCTGAAGCAGCGCATCATTGCTGCGGGCTTCCCCCGGCCCCGGCAGTTTCCCGCCCTGCGATTCGAGAATCTCTTCCACACGGTAGATAAGCATTTCTACCCCCCAGGCATCCACCTGACCGGCGTTAAATAATCCGGCGGCGGCCTGCTGATAACCGCCTTGCAGCTCAGACAGTAACTGCAAGGGTGACTGATAAAATGTCACTGAATCTGCTGATACAGAAAAAATGTAACCTGACATGGTGATTCTCCGGCTTCCGGCCGCGTCCTTTGCGCCTTAGCAACACTGTTTTATCGATTATTTTACGCTTCCGGCAATATACAGCCCAACAGTCGGACTGTAAGCTGTTTATCTGCCCACAGAGCAATAAGCCGGCTAACGACTCCTCAGTCCGGTTATCTCTCAGGCTTATCATCTTGGTGTGGTGAAAACGCTGGGCCAGCAGGCGACCCACTCTTTCCTGCGTTACTTCCTGCTGCCGGGGGGCGGGTATCGGGTATCGGTCGCTGTAGTCGTGGCGATGATAAGCCGGTGAAATCGGAGGCGTTTGCCAACGTCATCTTTGGCAATGAGGCAAATGCATGGAGAGGTCCTGATAATCAGAAAAATTATCAGGTGACAGATAACGCGCGACAGGAAGTCGCGCACTAATGATCTCCACTTTCCGGCACTGCATATCAGTGCCGGAACTTATTCAGGCAGTGTATCCCATGACTTTCAATAACTGCTGCGCCTGTTGCACAGCTTCCTGGCGATGAGCGACCCCCAGTTTCTGATACAAATTGCGAATATGGGTTTTAATGGTGGTCGAAGCCACATCCAGTTCACCGGCAATCTGATCATTGCTGTATCCCGAATAAATCAGTCCCAACACCTGCCATTCACGTTGGGTCAACGGGCTGGTACGAATAAGCTCCGGGACCCGGGGATTAGTCAGCAGTTTACTGACAAATCCCTCATCAAAATGGGCAAACTTGTGCCGGTGATGCTGGTTTATTTCCCGTAATATCTGTTCAGCCCGCCGCAGTTCCAGTTCAGGTAACAGATTTAACTGCATCAGTTGGCGCAGTTGCTGTGCCATCATTTCGCCTTCAATCACAAAGTGGCTGATAAATCCGGTACGGTTTGCCAGAGTCAGGGCTTCTAAAAGAACCCGCTGAGCCTCGGTTTTCCGGCCAGTCTGCCAGTAAAGCAAATTACTCAGCAACAGGTTGCGGTTCAGATCACTTATCAAACGCAACTGTCGGGCATTCTGATTCAGCTCATCCAGCACCACTTCGGCTTCATTATATTTTTCCAGTAAAATCATAACCCTGGAAATATTTCGCCACTGTCCCTGCTGAAAATGGTTACCCGCTACGTCAGGTTTACGTGCCTGTAATAACCACTGGCGGGCGGCTGCTTTATCACCGATCATTTGCCAGTAAATTACCAGGGGTTTATCGGTATTAGTGATCCAGTCGGTATGATACTGACCGGTTTTCAGTAGCCTTTCACAACGCTGTAAATGGTAGCTGGCATTATCTATCTGCCCCCTGGCCAGCGCGCATTTTGCCAGGAGTGCCAGGCACTGTAACTGCTGTTGCGGCTGATAGTTTTCCAGCACCGTCAGCCCTTCGCGGGCGGCCTGCTCCGCATCGTCCAGTCTCGACCAGGACCACAGCACCTGAGCACGTAAACGCAGTAAAAACTCATGCATGGGCAACTGCTCTAAATGCTGCTCCCTGACCAGCTCAAAGGCCCGGTCCTGCATTTCATAAGCTGCCTGCAGATAGCCCTGAGCAATCAGAATCTCACTCTGTTGCAGCAATGCCCACAGAGCATAGTGATAGGCCTGATACCGTCTGGCTATCTGCTCCGTCTGCTGCATCAGTGGCAACGCACGCACTAAATCGCCTTTACAATGCTGAATTTCCCCGGTGACCGAGGTAGCAACGATCCGGCTGTAATAACTTTCATGTGGAAGGTGCGCCAGCGCATTAGCCGCCAGCGCTTCTGCTTCTTCCTGGCGACCATCGTTAATCGCCACCTGGGCACGTAATGCATTAAACCCGCCAATGACCTCCGCCGGCATATCAATATTACGTCGCTGCATTTCCGCTTCAACCCCCGTCAGCAGTGCATCCACCTCAGTGTAGCGATGCTGACTTTGGGCCAGCCAGGCCTGCAGCAATACCAGTGTGGGTTCTTCGAACAATAGTTCATTCGGTAATGCGTTCAGGCATTGTTCCAGTAACCGCAACTCACTCTGGTTGAACAGCACCCAGGCGTGCTGAAGAAGAATTTCACGTAACAGTAGCGTATCACTGGCTCTCAGCGCATGATAAATGGCCTCGGCAGGAAAGCCTTGTGCCAGCCAGCCTTCGGCAGCAGCCCGGTGAATAGCCGGCAATTCAGTGGCCAGCTCTCTCTGACAGCGTTGACGCAAAAAACCAGCAAACAAAGGATGGAAACTGAACCATTCACCATTGTCATCCATCCGGTGGATAAACAGCCCCTGTCGCTCCAGCTCTTCGAGTCGCTGCTGTCCAAACTCACCGTTAGTCAGACGCATAATCAGAGCATCATTCATAGAACGTAACACTGAGCTGCGGAGCAGGAAGTCACGGGTGGCGCCATCTTCACGATCCATCACTTCATCAGACAGATATTCACACAAATGGCCGGCATTCAGTCCTGCAAGTTTGCTGGCTGACTGACGAACAGTTTGTTGCGGGGAACCGGCAGACTGACGGGCAGAAAACGCGATTAATTGTAACGCTGTGACCCAGCCCGCAACTTCATCACATAACTGCCGGCTGTCGCTTTGGTCAATCGGATCTTTCAAACGGTAATCAAAAAATTGCTGGGTTTCCTGGTGGTTAAATGCCAGTTGCTGAGTGGTCAGTTCCAATAACTGCTCACGCACCCGCAGATTAGCAATACCCAGTGGAGGCACGGTCCGGGAGAGGATCACCAGAGAAACATTCTCCGGCTGATGACGCAAAAAGAAACGCATCGCCTCATGAATTTCTTCATTAGAGATCAGATGATAGTCATCAATAACCAGCAATAATGGGCGGTGCCAGTCAGAAAGCTCGACAAACAACTGAGAAAACAGGGCTGACAGGCTGGCATACTGGAGCTTCTGGCTCATGGCTTCACTTTTAACACAATGCCCTCCACAGGCCTGCTGAATTGCAGCCATCAGATACCCGGCAAAACGCTCCGGCTGATTATCACTTTCATCCAGAGAGTACCAGCCCAGCTCATTACTACCTGCGGCCCAGTGAGAAACTAACGTTGTTTTTCCGTAACCGGCAGGGCCGGAAACCAGAGTCAAACGATACGCCGTGGCCATCGAAAGGCGCTTGAGCAGTCGTTCCCTGACTACAGTATTCTGCTGCCGCACTGGGCGGCTGAGTTTAGAAGGTATCAGCATAATATCCAGCTCTTATCGCCGTCTCCGGCTTGCATCATCTTTATTTCATTAACTGAATTAATCATTTTTTTATAACTTCTACCTTTGAAACATCAATTGCAATATTGTTACGTTTTTACATATCGTTTAGTTGCTCTCCGTCACATTTTGAGCAAGGCTTTTTAGAGTCTTATTCTTCCCAGGCCAGTGTCCTCCGGCTACGCCCTGTTCCTCCTCCCTGTCTAATCGTCATCAGGAGGATGCTGCCGCCCTTCACTGGATACAGCATAGCGATAATCTATTCCAATCATGACCGATGAATGAGGCAGGTGATCAGGTGACTTTAGATAAGACGCAATTTTCAGACGCACTAAAACGCCAGTGGCAGGGCTATGGTTTGCAGCGGGCGGAGGAAATGACCCCGCATCAGTGGTGGCAGGCAACCAGTGCAGCTCTCAGTGAACTTCTTAAGGCGCAGCCGTCTGAAGCAATCGCTGACCAGACACAACGCCACGTCAATTATATCTCGATGGAGTTTCTGATAGGTCGTCTGACCTCCAACAATCTGATCAATCTCGGCTGGTATCAGAGCGTGGCAGAGACCCTGAAACAATATGGTGTGGAACTGGCCGATGTACTGGAACAGGAGACGGATCCGGCGCTGGGCAATGGTGGTTTAGGCCGGCTGGCCGCTTGTTTCCTGGATTCGATGGCCACCGTGGGTCAGTCTGCCACCGGCTACGGCTTAAATTATCAGTACGGCCTGTTTCGCCAGTCGTTTGTTCAGGGCCAGCAACATGAAGCGCCGGATAACTGGCAACGTGAACATTACCCGTGGTTCAGCCATAACAGCGCGCTGGCGGTGGATGTGGCTTTTGGTGGCAAACTGACCCGTGACAGCCAGGGTAAAGAACAGTGGCAACCCGCCTTTACTCTGCGTGGTGAAGCCCATGATCTGCCGGTAGCAGGCTACCGTAACGGAATCAGCCAACCACTGCGGTTATGGCAGGCTACCGGTGTTCATCCGTTTGACCTTAGCCTGTTCAATGACGGAAAATTTCTGCAGGCGGAGCAGCAGGGTATCGATGCCGAAAAACTGACTAAAGTGCTCTACCCCAATGATAACCATGAAGCTGGCAAGCGCCTGCGTCTGATGCAGCAGTATTTCCAGTGCGCCTGCTCCGTTGCCGATATTTTGCGCCGCCATCATAAAGCAGGACGTAAGATTGCTGATTTGCCTAAGTATGAAGTCATTCAGTTGAATGATACCCACCCGACCATTGCCATCCCTGAACTGTTGCGCATTCTGCTGGATGAGCATCAGCTGGAATGGGATGCCGCCTGGGAGATCAGCAGCCGTACTTTCGCCTATACCAACCACACTCTGATGCCTGAAGCACTGGAGCGCTGGGACGAAAAACTGGTCAAAAGCCTGCTGCCTCGCCACTTCTCGATCATCAAAACCCTGAATTCGCGGTTTAAAAAACTGGTCGAAAAACAGTGGCCCGGCCAGCCTGAAATCTGGGAAAAGCTTTCTGTTCATCAGGACCGGCAGATACGCATGGCCAATCTGTGCGTGGTCAGTGGCTTTGCAGTTAATGGTGTGGCGGCCCTGCACTCAGAGCTGGTAGTGAAAGATCTGTTTCCGGAATATCACCAGCTATGGCCGAATAAATTTCATAATGTGACCAACGGCATCACACCACGTCGCTGGCTGAAATTATGTAATCCGGCATTATCAGACCTGATTGATGAGCGACTGGACACTCCGTGGGTAGATAATCTCGATGCACTGAAAGGACTGGAAAGCGCAGTAGATGACCCCGCGTTCTGCCAACGTTATCAGCAAATTAAGCGTGAAAATAAAGATAAGCTGGTGCAGTACGTCAAAAATGTGACGGGTCTGGAACTGAACCCGGAGGCGATGTTTGATGTGCAGATTAAACGCCTGCACGAATACAAACGCCAGCATCTGAATCTGCTGCATATTCTGTCGTTATACCGTCAACTGCGGGATAATCCAAAGGCCGATATTGTGCCCAGGGTGTTCCTGTTCGGCGCTAAAGCTGCGCCGGGTTATTACCTGGCGAAAAATATTATTTATGCCATTAACAAGGTCGCCGAAAAAGTTAATCATGACCCGCAGGTTGCCGGGCGTCTTAAGGTGGTGTTTATCCCGGATTATCGGGTATCCGTCGCCGAACTCATGATTCCGGCCGCCGATCTCTCTGAGCAAATCTCCACGGCAGGTAAAGAGGCCTCCGGTACCGGCAATATGAAGCTGGCGCTGAATGGTGCCCTGACTATCGGGACCCTCGATGGTGCCAATGTAGAAATCGCCGACCAGGTGGGTGAAGAGAATATCTTTATTTTTGGTCATACGGTCGATCAGGTAAAAGCATTGCAGTCTGCGGGCTATGATCCGCTCAAAATCCGCAAAAAAGATAAGCACCTCGATGCTATCCTCAGCGAACTGGAAAATGGCTTTTTCAGCGACGGAGATACCGATGCCTTCCGGCTGATGCTGGACAGTCTGCTCAGTGGCGGCGATCCCTACCTGGTGCTGGCTGACTTTGCGGCTTACAGCAAAGCCCAGCAACTTGCGGCCGATCAGTATCGTGACCGCTCCCTCTGGACCCGTAAAACGATTCTTAATACTGCCCGTGTCGGGATCTTCAGCTCCGATCGCTCTATCCGTGACTATCAGCAACGGATCTGGCAGGCAAAACGCTAAGGAGACTGCATGGACAACAAAGCACTGGAACAGGCAGCCAGAGAAGCGGGTATCTCCTCCGGCTTTATCAATGCACATGGTAAACAACAGGAGACTGCCCCGGAGACCCGGCAAAAACTGTTAGATGCCATGAATTTTAGCCACCGCCCGGAGCCGGAATTTAGCCCGGTGCCCGGGGTACGGGTGTTTACCACCGGCGGCCGTCTGGCCCTGCCGGTCAGTGGTAACGGCGAATATCAGTGGCAGTTGCAGCAGGAGAACGGCACCCGCCATCAGGGCCGGATCAGTGGCGAGATGACGCTGGTGCTGCCGGGAAAAATTCCCGTCGGATATCATCAGCTGACTCTCTCCCGCGACGAACAACAATGGCACTGCCGGGTGATTGTCGCCCCGAAACGTTGCTTTGAACCGGAAGCCCTGCTTTCTGGAAAAAAGCTGTGGGGAGCCTGCATTCAACTCTATACGCTACGGTCTGAGAATAACTGGGGAATCGGTGATTTCGGAGACCTCAGACAGTTGCTGCCACAGATTGCCGAACGTGGCGGCGCATTTGTGGGTCTCAACCCCATTCACGCGCTTTACCCGGCAAATCCGACCGCGGCCAGCCCTTACAGCCCCTCTACCCGGCGCTGGCTGAATATCATTTATATCGATGTGAATGCCATCGAAGATTTCAGGCACAGTGACGAAGCACAACAGTGGTGGGCGTTACCCCAAACCCAAAACAGGCTGAAAGCCGCACGTGCCGCTGAGTTTGTCGATTACAGTGAAGTGATGTCACTGAAACTGGCCGGTCTGCGGCTGGCGTATCAGCAGTTTATAAAACGTCCTGCCCGGGATCCGCAGGTAAAAGATCTGGCCGCATTCAGTGAACGCGGTGGTGAAAGCCTGAGATTGCAAGCGGTATTCGATGCACTCTACCAGCATCTGGCAGAAATCCGTGGCGAAGCTTTGGGATGGAACGACTGGCCGCAAGAGTATCATGATGCCCGGGGAAAGGCAGTACAGCAGTTCTGCGAACAACATACCCGTGAGGTCGGATTTTACTGCTGGCTGCAATGGCTGGCAGAGACTCAGCTGGTCGGTTGCTATGAGGTCAGCCAGCAGCATGAGATGCCGATCGGTCTGTACCGCGATCTGGCGGTCGGGATCGTTCGCGGCGGATCGGAAACCTGGGATGATGGTGAACTATTTTGCCTGGATGTATCGGTCGGGGCACCACCAGACATTCTCGGACCGCAGGGTCAGAACTGGGATCTGCGCCCGATGGATCCCTGGGTCATGGCCCGGCGAGGCTATCAGCCGTTTATCGATATGCTGCGGGCGAATATGACCCACTGCGGGGCATTACGTATCGATCATGTGATGAACCTGCTGCGTTTATGGTGGATACCCTCCGGAGAAACCGCCGATAAAGGGGCTTATGTCCGTTATCCGGTGGATGATCTGCTGGCGATCCTCGCTTTAGAGAGCCACCGCCTCCAGTGCATGGTGATTGGTGAAGATCTTGGGACAGTCCCGGTGGAGATTGTCAGCAAGCTACGGGAATCCGGGGTGTACTCCTACAAAGTGCTGTATTTTGAACAGGATGAAGAAAACCATTTTCGTGCACCGCAGTCCTATCCTCAGCAGGCGATGGCGACTCTCACCACACACGATCTGCCAACGCTGCGTGGCTACTGGCAGGCCGATGACCTAACCCAAGGGAAAACCCTGGGCCTGTACCGTGATCAGGAAGTACTGGAGGAACTCTACGCGGACCGCGCTCGCGCCCGACAGGGCCTGCTCGATGCGCTGCATCACTATGACTGTATTCCAAAGAAAACCGGCCACCGTGCAGCATTAATGGAAATGACTCCGATACTGAACCGTGGGTTACAGCGTTATGTCGCCGACAGTGCCTGCGCCTTACTGGGGCTGCAACCGGAAGACTGGCTGGATATGGCGACCCCGGTCAATATTCCAGGCACCAATACCGAGTATCCAAACTGGCGACGTAAACTGAGTCACACGCTTGAAGAAATATTCGCCGATGAGCATATCAATAAGCTGATTAAAGACCTGGATAAACGAAGGAAAAAAGTATCGGTTGGCTAATCACCCCGGAAGAACCTGCTCTCGCGCTGTGCAGATGCGGGTTCTTCCGACGGCTTCCCGCATGCTGTTTTAACCTGCCGGATAATGGCCTGTCTTAATATATCGGAGTTTTGTAAATCACCGACAACGCCTGACAGTAATCCGGCACCGCCAGAATCTGGTTACTGCTAATAAACTGATCTACTGCACCGAAGGTGGGTAACTGCTTTAATTCATGATCCGTGATCGCCGCGGCGATTGACCGTTCGATTTTCAGCGAATCCACAAAGGTAAATTCCCTGCGATGAATGGTGGTAATTTCCGGAGCAATCGCGCCGGGAACCTGATGTTCTACCTGCAGATTAGCGACAAAACTGCAGGCATTATTAATACTCTGTTCCCTGGCATGTTTATCTTTTGCAGCAATGATGAGTTCTAACAGTGGAGTTAACTGAGGTGCGCATTTCAGTGTTGAGAAACAGGTTCCAAACCATTTGGAATAAGGGGCATAGACTTTTTCTGTCAGCATGGCTAAGCGCATAATATTTTCGGCCATCCGAACCGCAATTATGCTGGCACCTATCGGATCGTTCACACTGTCCGCCCTGCCAACATAGGCTCGTTCTTCTGCGATTTTACCCCACTGGGCAGCAATCTTATACAACCACACCTGTTGTGGAAACCAGGCGAATTTCTCCCTGAACGCGGTTAATTCACCCAAATCATCCCGGAAGACTTTTCCGGCGGTAATCAAAAGAAAAAACTGTTCGGAATATCTCAGCCATTGCAGACTATCCATGCTCCGGGTGAGGTCTGCTTGCAGGTACATCCTGCTCCACATTCTGAGGGTATAGAGTTCAACACCATGCCAGGAACCAAGCATTTCCGGATACGAATCAGGTAAATTCAGAGGCCGGCACCCACTGGGGTACTTTACTGAAAACCCCTGAAATAATTCCGGTAAATGAGCATCCATAACCGACATAATTTCAGCGGCGATAGTTTTAAAATTATCCTCCTGTAAAAAAATCTGCACACAGGGACCAAAATCATGATCAGTAGAAACAGAGTCATCATATCCTGATACCTCAGACCCTCGTCCCATCCTGGCACAGGCATATTTTATTTCAGGAAAGAACCTGAGCATTATGAGTTTTACCACCTGATGGTAAAACAGTTCTGACAAATTCAGGCCTCTGATATGATTCATGAGCATCCTTAATAATGTTAATCTCCCCGCAGGCTGTGGCATCACTGGTGACTCATTCAGACAGTTAACACGAGTTCGTCTCAGTATATTCCATCAGCGCTGGCGGCCATAACCCGCCTTATATTCCAGTCAGATGGGTGGCATTTACCTGTTCCGGTTAAGGTGCGTTAAGGTGGCTTAAAACCATTGGAAGCCAGTATGTTCGTGCAGCCTGTGGCAGTTAAAATAGAGAAGCTTTTACCTAAATTTGTTCTGTTAAATGAACACGGAATTGGGAATATATCAGGAGTGGACCTGTTATGCTGATCACCATCCCGGGGAAAGATGGCCGTTCGTCCTGTAAACGTACTCATCTGCTGGCCAGACATCACAACAAAATTCACCTTATGCTTACGATTATATCGGGATGGTGATCGCCGGTAAAAACTGTTGGCCGGTATGATTTTCGGGTTGCGTGAGTATAACTGGCATAAGTGATATAACGACAAAGGGGCCTGTTGGCCCCCTTTTAATCATAATAACCCGATCACTGTGCCTCAGAAGTCACCTTCTCTTTCCTTCTGTTCCTGAAGAATTCGTGAGTTTCACGCATTCTTTCAGCCTTGAGCCGGATAGCTTCTTCAAGTGACAGTGGCTGTTTACGGGTCTTCTTAGGTTTAGAATTCAATAACATAACCTCTTCCCTCTGGTTCCAGATTACTGTGAATCTGTTTAATTTTGTATTTGAATCTTTGCCTGAGTCGCATCATCGCTATCTTGTAAAGTCTGGATAATTCAGGCGAGTATGCAAGAAACATATAACAGTATGGCTTGTGTTTAGTGTAATGCCGCACAATAGCCTGGTCAATTATTGTACTCAGCTTATGAGCATTGTTCGAGTCCGGAGGTGCAAAACTACGACCACTCTCTATGTTGCTCACCAGATCAAACGCAATTTCGTAACATCCACCCATGCGATTGACAAATGTAGGACGAATGCCGGTCAAAATGCCTTCGGGAATGTCTATAAACGAATCGACGTATTCTACAACTTCATTAAAATGAATTTCGTACTCATACGGGTACACTTCCACCAAATATATCATCCTGTGCCGACCATCATGCATACCTGCCTGAACTTTATCGAAAATAGTCATAGAATTAAGATCGTCCCTGTTCGAAACTATCATCCTGATTGTCAGAATTGGTTATCTAAGTAGGCTGGTACCACGCTTTCCATAACGTCACACCATGCTCCGACAAAATCGACGAATACCGGGGTTGATTATATTCTTCACAACCGCCGAAAGGCGAAACAACGGCATTTTTGCGTTTTGGTTCACAACATTATTAGCTCACCGCTGTCGGGTTGCCTGCCGGAACCACTGCCCTGCCACTGCTGCGTCCGAAGACACGATATAGAGTAATCCCCTGGCCGGGGGTAAAGGCAAAGGTTGCCGTCCGGTAGCCTGTGAGCGGTTCTCTGAACCAGGCAAACATTGATAAAAAAAGCGACCGTTGCCGGTCGCCGAAGTGGAGGAAATTCACAAGTCATACACCCATTGCTGAGATTAAGCGCAATTCATTTTACCGGTCAGCCTTTAATACCTCCGGCCGTCAGACCGCCCACCAGCCAACGCTGAGCTATCAGGAACACCGCCGTAATCGGAATGGCCGATAATATAGCCGCTGCGGCAAAATCACCCCACAGATAGTTCTGTGGATTCAGGTATTGCTGCATGCCAACCGCCAGCGTATAGCTGTTGACATCCCGTAGCAGCAACGATGCCACCGGTACCTCGGTAATCGCCCCGATAAACGACAGAATAAATACCACCGCCAGAATCGGCACGGATAAGGGTAACAATACCAGCCGGAATGCCTGCCACGGAGTAGCACCATCCAGTGCCGCCGCTTCTTCCAGCGAACCGTCAATGGTTTCGAAATACCCCTTAATGGTCCAGACATGCAGGGCAATGCCCCCCATATAGGCGAAGATCACGCCACCATGGGTATTCAGCCCGAGGAACGGAATATAATTTCCCAGCCGGTCAAACAACGCGTACAGAGCAACCAGTGACAAGACTGCCGGGAACATCTGAAAAATCAGCATCGCTTTCAGCACCGGGCTTTTGCCACGAAATTTCATCCGGGCAAATGCATAAGCCGCCGTAGTGGAAAGTGCCACGATCCCAACCGCAGTAATCCCCGCGATCCTGACTGAATTCCACAGCCAGAGCAGTACCGGAAACGGTGGTGGCGTCACCGAACCATCACTGTTCGTCACGGCGATCCCCAGAGCCAGCTTCCAGTGATCCCAGGAGATATGCTCCGGGATCAGGCTACCGGTGGCGAAATTACCAGGCCGCAGTGAGATAGCAAACACCATCAGCAACGGAAACAGGATCAGCGCCAGAAAGCACAACAACAGCAGATGAGTCACCAGCAGCCTGACTTTCTGTGATTTGGGTTTAACCATAGGCATAACCGGCCCCTCCTTAATCAAATTTCATACGTGTGGCTTTCAGATTCACCAGTGCCAGCACACCCACCAGCAGGAAAATCAGCGTAGCCACCGCCGCAGCCAGCCCGAAGTCCTGACCACCGCCCCCTTCAAAAGCAATACGGTAGGTGTAGCTGACCAGCAGATCGGTATGCCCTGCCGGGGTGGTGGTACCCAGCATATCCGGTCCCCCATTAGTCAGCAGTTGGATCAGGACAAAGTTATTAAAGTTAAATGCAAAACTGGCGATCATCAGTGGTGTCAAAGGTTTGATCAACAGTGGAAATGTGATCCGCAGGAAATTTTGTAGCGGTGTTGCCCCGTCCATCGCTGAGGCCTCATACAGATCCTCCGGGATCGCCTTCAGCAGCCCCATACACAGGATCATCATATAAGGGTAACCCAGCCAGGTATTGACGATGACTATCATGGTTTTTGCTGTCAGCGGATCGCTGAACCATGAAGGTTTAATGCCGAACAGCGCATTGAGCATCAGGTTAATTTCACCAAAGCTCTGATTAAACAACCCTTTGAAAATCAGTATGGAAATAAACGCCGGTACCGCATAAGGCAGGATCAGCAACATGCGATACAGTGCTTTACCCTTCAGCTCTTCCCATTGCACCACGCAGGCCAGCACCATACCCACGGCCACGGTAAATACCACCGTCAGCAATGAAAACACCACCGTCCAGATAAAAATGGAGACAAAAGGCTGACGAATCCCTTCATCTTCAAACACCCGCAGGAAATTACCCCAACCAATGCCAACGGTATACCCGGGGCTGAGTTTTTCCGCCTGCCATTGCCCCTGACTATCCACGGCCTGATAAAAACCGGTTTTCGGGTTAGGCCGGTAGACTGTGCCGGTCTGGACATTGGTCAGTTGTTGGTTTTCATCATTCAGCCGGTACAACGGCTGAGTGCCGGAGAACTGGCGTAGCGAGCTCATACGCAGGGTTTCACCGTCCGGTAATTGCACGACCAGTTTACCCAGCGCCAGCCGGTTTTGGGTGATCACCCGCAATCCGGCTTTCTCCCCGGCCGGCAATGCCTGCGCCGTCACGGTAACATTCCGGGCTTCAGAGCCCTTCAGACTAAACGGAGCCGACAACAGCACCTGCGGGTTATCGTCAGAAGTCAGTGCGATCTGCCACTGTTCTCCCGCCGGATATAAACCAAAAGTAAATGTCTTCCCACCCTGAAATTCGCGGCTCAGTAATACCGACTGAGCACGTTCAAAGGTTAACTGGTTTGTGCTGCTGTAATTAGTGAAAGCTATAGCGATAGTACAGACCAACGGGAACAGGACAAACAGAGACATCCCTGCCAGCCCCGGATAGAGATAGCGCCATGAATAGGCATGGCGGTTAGCATAAATATACAGCCCGGCACCGGAGATAATCAGTGTCACTATGGCAAACAGATACTCACCCTGCGCATACATCAGCACGATCAGATAGCCGGTGATGCAGGCGAGAATGGCAAGAATCAGCCATTTCAGCACAACACCTGACGGGCTTTTTTTGGCTACTGGCATAAGAGCATCCTTGTGGAAGCACTGCACACCCCTGAGACTGTGCAGCGTATTTCTTTATCTGAAACTCACCGTTCAGTGCGGTGTATTATTTAACGATACGAGCCTGTGCATCTTTCAGCGCCTGATCGACCGTCTGACGACCATTGATCGCATTGAGGATCGCGCTGCGTTCTGCATACCAGAAGTTACTCATCTGCGGAATGTTGGGCATAATTTCACCGTTTTTCGCATTCGCCATGGTGGCAGAAATCCGCGGATCTTTTTCCAGTTGCTGCTGATAAGATTTCAGTGCGACAGCGCCCAGCGGCTTATCTTTATTCATCGTCGCCAGACCGTCATCGGTGATCAGATAGTTTTCAATAAACTCTTTAGCCAGCTCTTTGTTCGGACTTGCAGCATTGATACCCGCCGTCAGGACACCGACGAAAGGTTTTGAAGGTTTCCCCCCAAAAGTGGGCAGCACGGTGACGGCATAGTTAATTTTGCTCTTATCCAGGTTCGACCATGACCACGGACCATCAATGGTCATGGCTGTCTGGCCTTTATTAAAGGCGGCTTCGGCAATCGAATAGTCGGTATCCGCATTGATATGTTTGTTTTTGACCATATCGAGGATAAATTGCAGGCCCGCTTTAGATCCCGCGTTATCAACCCCGGTATCTTTGACATTATATTTGCCGTTCTCGAATTTAAAGGCATAGCCACCATCAGCCGCAATAATTGGCCAGGTGAAGAACGGTTCCTGCAGGTTCCACATAATGGCGCTTTTGCCCTTGGCCCTTAGCTGAGTATCCAGTGCCGGAATTTCTTCCCAGGTTTTAGGGGCCTGTTTAATAATGTCTTTGTTATAAATCAGCGACAGCGCTTCCACAGCGATAGGGTAGCCAATCAGCTTGCCGTTATAGGTCACCGCATCCCAGGTGAACGGAAACAGTTTATCTTTGAACTTCTGATCCGGGGTGATTTCTGCCAGTAAACCGGACTGGGCATAGCCACCGAACCGGTCATGCGCCCAGAAAATAATGTCGGGTCCATTGCCGGTGGCCGCTACCTGCGGATATTTCTCTTCCAGCTGATCCGGGTGCTCTACGGTGACACTGATACCGGTGTCTTTTTCGAATTTTTTCCCGACCTCGGCCAGGCCGTTATACGCTTTATCGCCATTAATCCAGATAACCAGTTTCCCTTCTTCTATTTTGGCGAAAGCAGAAGATGACAGCACCAGTGTAGCCAGCGCTGAAAGAGCCAGAGAGTGTTTAATTGTCCTGATGCTGAGGGCCATAATCCAATCCTTCTGTTACCTGAGTGAAGTCAAAGGTTGCGTCATACCCGGGTATGACAGGTTCTGAATCCAGTGTGAATTTATCCCATCGGCGGTTCATCATCCCCCGACCTACGCCCCCACCACTCAGAATGTGATCCGGGCTGCATTCTCTGAGGTTCTGTGCTGTGACACACAAAAACACACCGTTCTTTTTGCAGGTCTGATCACGAATTTGCTTTGCACAAGGAACTTTCGGACTGCTGCGCGATTCCCTCATCCTCCCTTCTCCTCCCCCCTGAAAAATTTTGTTACGGATGATTACGCCTGGTCTTGAATGCTGCACTGTTCATTACATAACGTTCCAGGCTGTCTGCGAATTGCTGCCAGCGAAATCAGGAGATTAGGATGGCGAGTGTTTCCTTAGACGGCGTGTACAAATCCTACGGAGAAACCGTCATCTCCAGAGATATCACTCTGGAGATTGAAGAGGGGGAATTTGTCGTTCTGGTAGGACCTTCAGGCTGTGGAAAATCGACCATCCTGCGGATGATTGCCGGTCTGGAAGATATCACTGCCGGTGAACTGAAAATTGCCGGCCAGCGGATGAATGAAACCCCTCCAGCCGAGCGGGGGATTGGCATGGTGTTTCAGTCTTATGCACTCTACCCGCACCTGACGGTGGCAGAGAATATGTCATTTGGTCTGAAGCTGGCCGGTACCAAAAAATCAGAAATAGCACAGCGGGTAAATCAGGTGGCAGAAGTGTTGCAACTGGCCCATCTGCTGGACAGACGTCCGAAAGCGCTCTCTGGCGGGCAACGTCAGCGGGTCGCCATAGGCCGTACCCTGGTCGCTGAACCTTCGGTATTTCTGCTGGATGAACCTTTGTCGAACCTGGATGCAGCACTGCGGGTGCAAATGCGTATCGAGATTTCACGTCTGCATAAGCGTCTGAAACGCACCATGATTTACGTCACCCATGATCAGGTAGAAGCCATGACACTGGCCGACAAAATCGTGGTACTGGATGCCGGGCAAATAGCGCAGACGGGTAAACCCCTGGCCCTGTATCACTATCCGGCCAACCGCTTTGTCGCCGGGTTTATTGGCTCACCAAAAATGAATTTCCTGCCCGTGAAAGCGACCGCTGCGGAAGCCCTGCGGGTCGAGGTCGAGCTGCCAAACCGGCAACGAATCTGGCTGATGGTGGAAGGCCATGATATTACCCCCGGCAGTAATCTTTCGCTGGGTATTCGCCCTGAACATCTGCTACCCGGCGATGCGGCGGAAGTCACCCTCTCCGGCGAAGTCCAGGTCGCAGAACGGCTCGGTAACGAAACACAAATCCACATCCAAATTCCGGCAATTCGTCAAAACCTGGTCTATCGCCAGAATGACGTGGTGCTGGCAGAAGAAGGTGCAACATTCACTATCGGTCTACCGCCACACCGCTGCCATTTGTTCCGTGAAGACGGAACAGCCTGTCGGCGGTTACACCCGGAACCCGGTGTATGAAAGCACGCGATCCCTACAGGAGATTAATGATGATAACAATGCGTAGTTCTTCCCTGGCTCTGGCAGTGGCCGCCGGTATCCTTTCTACACAGGCAATGGCCGTAGATTTTAGTGGTTATGCCCGTTCCGGAATTGGTTTTAGCAGCAAAGGAGGTGATCAACAATGTTTCCAGACCACTGGTGCCGGCAGTAAATATCGTCTGGGTAACGAATGTGAAACCTATGCTGAATTAAAGCTGGGCCAGGAGATGTGGAAACAGGGCGATAAAAGCTTCTATTTTGATACCAACGTCGCCTATTCCGTATCACAGGACAATGACTGGGAATCCACTGACCCTGCGTTCCGTGAAGCCAATATTAAAGGTAAAAACCTGATCGACTGGTTACCGGGCTCCACCCTGTGGGCCGGTAAGCGTTTCTACCAACGTCATGATGTTCATATGATCGACTTCTACTACTGGGATATTTCAGGTCCTGGTGCTGGTCTGGAAGATGTCGATCTGGGCTTTGGTAAACTCTCTTTGGCAGTCACCCGTAGCACCGAAAGCGGCGGTTCTTATGGCTATATCGCCAATCAGCGTGACGAGGTCGCCACCACCAATAACACCTTTGACGTACGTCTGGCCGGCCTGGAAACTAACCCGGGGGGCGTTCTGGAGCTGGGGGTCGATTACGGTCGTGCCGATGCCCGTAAAGGCTATCACCTGGCGGATGGTGCCACCAAAGACGGTGTCATGTTCACCGCAGAACATACCCAGAGCATCTACAACGGTTATAACAAATTTGTCGTGCAGTACGCCACTGATGCAATGACCGATTCAGCTACCGGTAACTCCATCGGTAAGTCTCAGGGTTCAAGTATTAATAACGACGGTCATATGATCCGCCTGATCGATCACGGTGCCATCGACTTTAATGATACCTGGAGCATGATGTACGTGGCGATGTATCAGAATACCGATCGTGATAACAATAACGGAACCACCTGGTATACCGTCGGTGTACGCCCGATGTATAAATGGACGCCTATCATGAGTACGTTGCTGGAAGTCGGCTATGACAATGTGAAATCACAGCGTACCGGCGAACGCAATGATCAGTACAAAATCACCCTGGCACAACAGTGGCAGGCAGGCAGCAGTATCTGGTCCCGTCCGGCCATTCGTATCTTCGGTACTTATGCTAACTGGAACGAAAAATGGGGTTACAACACCGATTCAGGGGTTAATAACGGTTTAGCCATGAGCGACACCAGTACTACCACCTATAGCCGCGGTAAAAACAACGAGTTTGCCTTCGGTGCCCAGATGGAAGTTTGGTGGTAACCCGCATTCTGCCGTCAGTTGCGGATGACATCTCAGTATATAGCTAATCAACCAGGAGACGGGCCGGCAGGCTGTCGTTGGGGTCACTGCCGGTCGTATTCGTCTCTCTAAGGAAGCCATCATGAAAAAAAGTTTGCTGTTCCTGTGTCTGTCATTGGTCCTGGGCGGGGCCACACCGTCACTGGTCTCTGCTGCAGAAAATACGGCAAATACTGCGCCGGAAATTTCCGGCCAGACACTGCATAATTTAGCCTGGACGCCGCTGGTCCCGCCGGTCACCCAGGAAATTACCCTCGGAACATCATCACCGGAAATTAATCAGGGTGATATTCGTGGCGCGGTCGCCGCATTTGCTTTGCCGGCCGACAGAGGATCGCTGGAGATTACGCTTTCCAGCATTGCGACCGCTAAATCGGTTTATGCGCCGAATGTATTGATCCTCGACGAGCAGATGCGCCCTGCCGCATTTTATCCGTCTGAATACTTTACCTACCAGAAACCCGGTATTGCTTCAGGGGACCGGCTGGAAGGTGTGCTTAAACTGACCCCGGCGTTGGGGCAAAAACAAATTTACCTGCTGGTGTATACCACCACCCGGGATCTGTCTGCCACCACCACCCTGCTGAATCCGGCAAAAGCCTTTGCCGCTGGTGTCGGCAATGCGGTACCTGATATTCCGGACCCGGTGGCCCGCCATACCGCCACCGGAACACTGAGCCTGAAAGTCAGTGCCGAGCAAAGTACCGGAAATGTCACTATTGGCCAGTTCTTCCCACCTTCTGCTCCGGCATCTGCTGCTGCACCTGTAGTGGTGGGTAACTCACGGCCCACCGCAGCCCCGGCGGCCCCCGTAAAACCGGATGAGCCAATGCTGACTGATTCAGAAAGCTACTATAATACGGCCATTAAAAAGGCAGTGGCGGCAGGTGATGTAGATAAAGCCTTAAAACTGCTGGATGAAGCGGAACGGCTGGGCTCGAAAACAGCACGGAAAACCTTTATCGACAGTGTGAAACACTGATAAGAGGTCGGCCGGGAAACCGGCCGCCCCCCTGGAATCAGTGCAGGCAACACTGCTTAAATTTCTTACCACTGCCACAAGGGCAGGGATCATTACGCCCGGCCTTGATTTCAGCAATAAACGGCTGATTCACCACCGCAACCTCGTCGGTACGTAAATCAAACCAGTAGTGATGCAAGGCTAATGCTGCGTGACGAATCGCATCGATGCTGGTTTCGAATTCATCCGGGCTCAGCTGGTCAAGCTTATCGAAATTCTCTTCACGTCCATGCAAGGCAATCGCGTCGAGCGACAGTTGCAGGTTTTCAGGCAATACTGGCCACTGACCCAGCGCCACACCGCGCAGATAACCAAAGCACCATTCTTCAACAATGGTAAACTCCTGGCCTTCAACTTCACGGGTACCAAACAACGGCTCGAACTGGTCCGGATAATCCGTCAGACGCTGATCGATGTCATCCATATGCTGGAAGGTCAGCGTCATAAAACGCTCCATTTCCCGCTGAGAGCTCCAGCGCGGCACCTTTGACGCTCCGCCCCACACCTCAACCAGCCAGCGTTCCGGCTCGACCATCACCGGTCCTGAAAGAATTGCCGTCAGCAATCCATCCAGCCCCGACACATCCAGCACGGAATCTCCATCACCATATTTCATGAAGATATCATCCAGCCATTCCAGCTCTTTCTCTGTCAGGGGACCTTGTGTCATTACCTGCTACCTCATTTCTGCTGCCGGCACTATACCGACGTCGTAAAGGGGTAAGTATAACAGCAGACACCAGAACTGAGGGGATTAACCCTGCCGTGGGTGACAACTGCCTGCGGACAATAGTCTGGTTTGTGCAGCCTTGCGGGGCAGAGAAGTTTGCGTCTGTTCGCCGCGTCAATCCAGTCCCGATACCGGGAATCTCCGGCCACCCTAACCTTAATGCAGCGGCTGTAGAGGGCTCTGATAGCCGCCACCTAACGCCTGGATCAGACTAATATCGATAGTCATTTGCTGCATGCGCATATCGGTGAAGAGCAACTGTTGGCTCAGGGCCGCACGCTGTGCTTCCCGGCTGGCATACAGGCTGAGCAAACCTCGCCGGTAATGGGCTTGTGCACTATCAGCTCCCACCTGAGCTGCAGCCACTTTTTGTTGCTGCATCGACAATTGTTGATTCAGCGAATCGAGCTGTTGTGAACTGACAGCAACATCACGGACGGCATCTAATACTGCCTGATTATACTGTTTTATCAGGACATTGCTGGCGGTGCGGGCCGACTGCAGATGAGCATTGAGCGCCCCGCCATTGAATAACGGCAGATACAATCCCGGCAAAATATTAATCTGCTGGAAAGAGTATTTAAACAGGTCTCCGACACTCAGGGCGTTGTAACCCCAGAACGCCTTAATATCGAAATGTGGATAGAAAGCCATTTTTGCCGCATCCACTCTGCTGAGTGAGGCCAGGACATATCCTCGTAATGCCTGCAAATCGGGTCGTCTGGACAATAACTGATACGATAATTCCCGGGGCAATCCCTGTTGATGCAGAGGCCAGGGCCGGGGATGAAGAGACGCTATACTTGCCGCCCCCGCACCGGCGCCCATTAATGCCCGCAATGTCTCCCGTGCTGAGGCTAAATCCGTTTCAGCACTCAACAACTGCTGTTGTGCAGACAGCAATTCACTGTGAGCGCTGGCTAATGCCACATCATCCTCAAGCCCGCGCGCGACCCGTTCCTTATGTGCCTCAACCGAAAAACGACTAATCGCTTCCTGCTGTTTTAGCAGGGCAATACGTTGCCAGCTGGTCTGCATCGAAAAATAGAGCTGAGCAATATTGGCCGCGACAGCCTGCTCCGTCGCTGCAGTTTCCGCAAGCCGGGCATTATTTTCGCCAATCGCCGCCGCGACCCGGGCTTTATCTTCCCCCCATAAGTCAACGTTCATCGATGCGCCGATCCCAACCGTATTCAGGGTATACCACGGACCAGACTTGTTTTCCGGTAATGAGAATGAATAAGGCCAGGTAAATGAGCGCTGGCTGGTACGTAGCCGGTTCTGAGCGGCCACCGCCGTGGCCTGCAATCCGGAGACAGAATGTGCCAGATCGATATTCGCCTGTGACTGAGCAACCTGTAACCGGGCCGCCTGCACTGTGGGAGAATTTTGCAACGCTTCGCGGATCAACATATTCAGTTGTGGGTCATGGTATTTTTCCCACCAACTGCTCTGCGGCCAGCCGCTGTCAGCCAGATGGATAACTGACGATAACTCTGCCTGCTGTGGATTAATGATGGCTACTTCCCCCGGATCATGGCGAAAGAATGAACAGCCATTCAGTAACAACAGCCCGGCGCAGCTCAGGGCTGCTGACCGGGCAATGCGTGATAACCGAAGAATCAGTGTCATGGTTTGATTGTCCCGCCCACCGGGACGCACTGGTGATTGTTCGCTCCCCATACCGGCAATGCACAAATGGCCCGGGCTAATGGCTGACTATAGGGGTTACCGTCTGTCGCAGGTAACTGCGGATAACTGTTATCTGTTGCCTGTTCAATCTGCGCAGCATATTTTTTTAATACTGGCGCACACTGGCGTAAAAAATCTTGCGAATGATGGCTGTACAACCGATAGCCTTCACAGAGCCGCATAATTTCCTGCGCCCCGGCAAAACTTTTTTCCACCGGCCACTCCCTGAGTTCGGGGTACGGATAGGCCCGTGCCGAAACCGGCTCAGCAGAGACACGATTCAATAAATTTTCTGTCGCCAGCAGAGACTGATAAACCGGCCCCCACTGACGCTGATGAAATGCTTTATCCTGCGCCATCTCTTCAGCAAGCCGACGAAATAACTGACTGAGTTGTTGTTTTAGTTTCATGGCTTCGCTTTCCGGCCAAAGATATAAATGGATGACTGAAGACACCAGTACCCCTAACAAAATACCAATCACCCGGTCCCGCAATTCAGTCAGGTTATACAATGGCCCAAACCAGTCGAGAAAGGCTAAAGCAAAGGTGAAGGCAATTTGTATGCCGGCATAAGCAATTCTTTCCGACCCACCGGCAATCCATCCGGATAACGCCATCACGGGCAACACCATGACCACCAATCCGGTGACTGAAGCAAGATTCGGCTGAACAATAATCATCAGCCCCAGAGCCAGGAGGGTCGCCAGTAATGCCCCTGCGATTCTTAGCCAGGTTTTTTGCATCGTGGCTCCCAGTCCTGGCTGTGCCACAATCACACAACTCAGCATAATGGTGTGAATTCCCTCCCAGTCGGTGGCCGTATAAAACAGGTAGCACAGCAGGGTCGCCAGCAGGGTTTTCAGTGCGAATTGTGGATACACCGGATTAGTCCAGGCATCCGATGCCATTAACGGTGGTTTTTCGACGGGGAGAGTCGGCAACTCAACCGACTCTCCCGCCGACAGGCGGCTACAGGTAGTCGCCAACTGATGTAAAACCACATCATCTCCACGTATCCCGGGGGCTGTCGGTAGTTTACTGTCGGGATAGTCAGGGCGACGGCACTGCGCGGCGATATGCCGCAGATAGTCACTCAGTTCCGCTGCCAGAGCTTGCCGGTTCTGGTCCGGGTCCCCGGGAGGTAACAACATCGTCAGATAATAACACTGAGCTGCGGCAGCCATTGTCGTATGCCAGCGCCCCTGGTGTCGACGAAAAGCGGCGGAAGAGCGGCAGGCGAGATTAAAAAGTTCCTGTAATCTGGAAAACTGTTTTGCCACATCGGTTGCCCCGACAGGGTTCGCCGCCTGAGTGGTCTGCTGGTAACGATTGAGCTGCCAGGCACAGTCACTGAAATCTTTTGCCAGCTGTTGTCTGAACTGATAGTCGGGATAAGATTGACGAAAGCAGGCATTAACCAGCAGAGTCACTAAAACCGCAGTATTCGCCGCCACCCACAGCCAGAGCACCATACGGATAAGCAGTTCACCGTTACCGGTCATCGAGGGAAAGGTCTGAGCAAAGATCACCGACAGCGCAATAATAAAAAAAGCCAGTCCCGCCTTACCGAAAATACGCATGCAAAACATTGCAGCGAAAAATAATAATGAAGAACAGACCAACCGCACCAGCGGGTATTCATAGGTGAACTTCAGCATCAGAACGATTATGCCAATAACCACACTCAGCAGCAGGAAAAACGCGATACTCAGCATGCTGATAGTCACGACATTTGACTGACTGAGATAAAACGCCACGATAATAGCGACTGCCAGTAACGGGATGTGTAACGTCATAAACAACAGGATCAATACGCCACAGGTCAGGGTAAGTCGTAGCGCATAATTACCGCGACCGGTTGTGGGCTTAAGCTCCCGTTGCAGGAATTTGCCTAATGATTCTCTCATTGCCGGTACCTTACTGGTGCCCGGAATCCGGCAGTAATACCGCCGTCGCTGACGCACCAATACGAAACAGTGCCGGATCAGGATGTTCGACACGGATTTTCACCGGAAAACGTTGTGAAACATGCACCCAGTTAATCGATTTCTGAATAAAAGGTAATCCACCTGGCAGGCTGGCCCCGTCCCCGGACATCACCCCGGCCCCGACTGAATCCACCACCCCGGTAAAGACCCGTTGGTGATTGGTCATTACCCGTAACCGGGCCGCCCTGCCGGGACGAACGGTATCCAAATCTGTTTCCCTGAAATTAGCCACCACATACCAGTTCTGATCGTTAATTAATGTGAACACCGGTTTGAGTGCCGAAACATACTGCCCGGCAGTGGTGGTCAGTGATACGACAATACCGTCAAAAGGTGCCGTGACACGGGTATGTTCCAGCTGAAGTTTTGCGATGGCAATTTGTGCAAGAATATCACCGCGTTGAGCAACCAGAGCATCAACCCCGCTGACTGCAGATGCCGCCTGCAATGCCTGCAACTGTGTCGCCGCCAGTTCCGAACGAGCCGCCTTCTCAGCGGTCACTGCCTCATCTAAATCCTGTTGTGAAGCAAAACCTTTAGGCACCAGGGGGGCCAGTCGCTGACGGGTTGAGGTGGTTTGCCTGACTAATGCCTGTGCCCTGGCGACAGCCGCAGACACCGATCGGGCATTGTATTCCTGAGCCTGCACTGTTCGCCGGGTCAGCATTATCTGAGCATCCAGGGCCGCCAGCCGGCTTTGCGCGCCATTGAGAGAGTCCTGATACATCCGGGGGTCAATCCGGAAGAGTAAATCTCCTTTTTTTACCCGCTGGTTATCATGCACCGGCATATCAATAATGGTGCCATTCACCTGAGGGACAACATCGATGGTATCAGCATAAACAGTGGCATCATTGGTTTCCGGCGAAGTTTGCATCTGCCATATAACAATAATAAGACCGATGATGACTGCCAGAATTATCACCAGTAATGGCCATTTTCTTCGCACTACCACAACCGGGGAATCTGTCGTCATCGTTTTAGTTCGCAAACAAAATAAACCATAGTATGACTGCAAATAAGAACAGCAGCCCCGGATAGCTAATGATCAGTGGCGACAGAGACTCCTGCCACTGCTTGCGGGCCACCAACCAATGAAATAACCCTAACAACAATGCCGCACCGATAAGACAAAACAGCCAGCCAGGAAATGCCGCGCCTAATACAGGAATCGACGACGATAATGCACAGCCAGAAAGCACAGAAGCGATAACCGGTATCATTAGCGGTCTTGTCCATAACTTACATATCATCTTCACTTGACTGAGCATTTCCGCTGTTCCCGGTATATAATAATCCATTATTTATCAATAAGATAAATAATTAAAACTCTGATTCAGTCAGTTTTCCCGTCAAAGCTCACTCCACTCTCAGGAGCCATGACTAAAAACAGCCATACAAAGAGCAGTATAGTGCACTATTTCATAACGTTACGATATATTACCTGATTTTTCTTGCCCGGGCTGTCTGAGGTAGCGGAAGCAGATCTGAATCAGGATTATCTTCGGGAAACTACCTACCTGTATTACAAAGCATCCTGTCCTGCGAACCCCCTGTATCTCAATTGCCTGAAACCCGCTGACAACCTCACCAGGATAATCCGCGACCTCAGGCTTCTGACAACAATCCGACATCAGTCAGCCAGAAATTTTAGGTCCGTCCTGTGAACACATGTACCCGGGCCCGTTTCCCCGATGACCGCAGGAATCGTTCTGATGCTACCTCTCGTTATTTTTGCACCAAATCTGTGCCCTGCATCTCAAATGTGCACCAGAGGTGATCACCCCGTCACCACACACTCATATAAATCAACAACTTAAAAACTGGCATGCAAAATGCTGTGGATTGAT
This sequence comes from Tatumella sp. UBA2305, assembly GCF_002345795.1. Taxonomy (NCBI): domain Bacteria; kingdom Pseudomonadati; phylum Pseudomonadota; class Gammaproteobacteria; order Enterobacterales; family Erwiniaceae; genus Tatumella; species Tatumella sp. UBA2305. The sequence goes on along the minus strand of NZ_DDVT01000017.1, from coordinate 40,057 downwards.
CAGATATCGAATATAGTATACTGTTAATGCGTTGTTAAAAATAGACGTACTTGCAGCAACTCATTGTGGGGTGTTTATGTCTGGAAATTTTAAGAAACAGCTATCGCTGACCGACCTGACCTTTATTGGCTTAGGCGCTATTTTTGGATCTGGCTGGCTGTTCGCCGCCAGCCACGTTTCAGCTATCGCCGGTCCGGCAGGCATTTTTTCCTGGCTGATTGGTGGCTTTGCCGTACTGCTGCTGGGGATCGTGTTCTGCGAACTGGGGGCGGCAATCCCGCGGGCCGGCGGAGTCATAAGTTACCCGGTTTATTCGCACGGTCCGCTGCTCGGCTATCTGATGGGATCCATCACCGTCATCGCTTTTACCAGTCTGGTCGCCATCGAAGTGGTGGCTGCACGCCAGTACGCCGGAGCCTGGTTTCCGGGGTTGACCATCAGCAGTTCCGGCGCGCCGACCATTGCAGGCTGGATTTTCCAGTTCGTGGTGCTGTGCGGTTTCTTCTATATTAACTACAACAGCGTCAAAACCTTCGCCCGTACCAATAACATCATCAGTGTATTCAAATTTATTGTGCCGCTGCTGGTGCTGGGCTGCCTGTTTATGTTCTTCAAACCTGCCAACCTGCATATTGCTCAGTTTGCTCCCTTCGGTATGAGTGGTGTGGAAATGGCCGTGTCGGCGGGTGGTGTTATCTTTGCCTACCTGGGTCTGACCCCGATTATCTCAGTAGCCAGTGAGGTACAAAACCCACAACGCACCATCCCGATTGCCATGATTGCTTCCGTGTTAATGTCGGCTGTCATTTATGTGTTACTGCAACTGGCATTTGTCGGCAGTATTCCGACCGAAATGCTGGCGAACGGCTGGGCGGCCATCAGCAAAGAATTCACCCTCCCATACCGTGATATCACCCTGGCTCTGGGGATTGCCTGGCTGGGCTACTTCGTGGTGGCGGATGCTGTCATCTCCCCGACCGGTTGCGGTAATATCTATATGAATGCCACCCCACGCGTCGTCTACGCCTGGGCCAAATCCGGTACCCTGTTTGGTATCTTCTCCCGTGTAGATAAAAAGTCGGGTATTCCACGCCCGGCACTGTGGTTAACTTTTGCCTTGTCAGTGTTCTGGACTCTGCCCTTCCCTTCCTGGGAAGCACTGATAAATGTGGTCTCTGCCGCACTGGTCCTGAGCTACGCACTGGCACCGATTACCGTGGCGGCATTACGCAAAAGCAGCCCCGACCTCGACCGTCCTTTCCGGGTGCGTGGTTTTGCCGTGATGGGTCCTCTGTCATTTATTATCGCCTCCCTGATTGTCTACTGGTCTGGCTGGAGCACTATATCCTGGCTGCTTGGCTTACAGATTGTGATGTTTATCATTTATGTCGCCTGCGCAAAGTTTGCTCCAACCCGCAAAATCTCCATGAAACAGCAGGTCATCTCCTCGTCATGGCTGATCGCTTTTTACGCCCTGATGATGCTGGTTTCCTGGGCTGGTGGCTTTGGCGGTCACGGTTATATCTCTCATCCGCTGGATACTCTGGTGGTCGCCCTGGTGGCACTGGTGATCTACTACTGGGGTGCAGCGGTGGCCTTACCTGCCGCACTGGTCGATTTTAATGACGAAGATACCGCAGAAGATATCCCTGCAGCATCACGCCACTCATCTCGTCCGGTGCAGCCCGCCTATCGTCAGACACATTAATCCACTCCGAAGGGGGCCACTGACAGCGCCGCCTTCGCTAACAAAGTTTGCTCGTTAATCAGAATTTCGGGGAAGATATGCAGAAGATAGCGATTATTGATTCACATACCGGGGGCGAACCCACCCGCTTAGTCACGGCAGGTTTTCCGGACCTGGGACAAGGCACAATGGCCGAGAGACGCGACCGTCTGTCCGGCGAATTTGACCACTACCGCCGGACCTGCATGCTGGAGCCTCGCGGTAACGATGTACTGGTGGGGGCACTACTGTGCGAACCGGTCGATCCGGCTGCCGCTGCCGGCGTCATTTTCTTCAATAACACCGGATATCTCGGGATGTGTGGTCATGGCACTATCGGGCTGGTGCGCTCGCTCGCCTATATGGGACGCATCACCCCGGGAAAACATATCATCGAAACTCCGGTCGGCAATGTCACCGCCACTCTGCACGATGATCTCAGCGTCAGCGTGCGTAATGTCCCCTCATGGCGATATCGTAAAGCGGTCACGCTGCACAGCGAGACTCTGGGCGAGGTTACCGGCGATATCTCCTGGGGAGGAAACTGGTTTTTCCTGATCAACGATCACGGATTAGAAGTGACGCCACAAAATATTCCGGCACTGACCCGCTATGCGTTGCAGGTGCAGCAGGAGTTACAACAGCAGGGCATCTTTGGCGATCAACAAGGCATTATCGACCATATCGAGCTGTTCGCCGCCGACCCTGAAGCCGACAGCCGCAGTTTTGTGTTATGTCCTGGCGGACAATGGGACCGTTCTCCCTGCGGCACAGGCACCAGCGCCAAACTGGCCTGCATGGCGGCCGATGGCAAACTGGCTGCCGGTGAAGAGTGGTGCCAGGCCAGCGTGATTGGCAGCCGTTTTATTGCCAGTTACCAGCCTGAGGGAGATAAAATTATCCCGACACTGCGTGGTACTGCGCATATCTGTGGCGACACCACCCTGCTGATTGATGATAACGACCCGTTTGCCTGGGGGATCGTCTGATGTCAGACACTGCCGATGTGATTGTCATTGGCGGCGGGATTGTCGGCGCATGTTGCGCCTGGCAACTGGCATCACAGGGTTTATCGGTGGTGGTGCTGGATGCCGGGTTCCCGGCTGCCACCGCCTCCGGCATGGGGCATCTGCTGATCCTTGATGATAACCCGGCAGAACTGTCGATTACCGGTTACTCACTACAACGCTGGCGGGAGTTAAGCCATCAGCTTCCGGCGGGTGCGGCCTGGAAACAGAATGGCACACTCTGGATGGCGGCCAGTGATGAAGAGATGGCGGTTGCCGAAAAGAAAGCGGCCATCCTGCAACAGCAGGGAATTCCCTGCCGTCTGCTGAGTGGTCAGCAGATGACTGAGGCCGAACCCCTGATTCGTGAAGGACTGACCGGCGGACTGGAAATAAGCAGTGACGGCATTCTTTATGCGCCGGTCGTGGCTGACTGGATGTTAAATCATCCGGGAATCCGTCGGGTGACTGCCGAAGTCACCGCTATCGAAGAACCCCGGGTCGTTTGCCGTGATGGCCGTCGTTTCAGTGCCACGCATATTTTGCTGGCCAATGGTGTGCAGGCCCCGGACCTGCTGCCGGAAATCCCGGTGGTCCCCAAAAAAGGTCATCTGCTGATTACTGACCGTTATGCCGGTATTGCCCGTCGTACTCTGGTCGAGCTCGGGTATGTCACCAGCGCGCACAATGCCAGCGGCCCTTCCACGGCCTGCAATATTCAGCCGCGCCCTACCGGACAGTTACTGATTGGATCAACACGACAATTTGATACCACCGACCCACAGGTGGAAAGCTGGATGCTGAGCAAAATGCTACGCCGTGCCTGTGAATATGCACCGGCACTCAGACAGCTCAATGCCGTCCGTGCCTGGACGGGTTTTCGTGCGGCTTCCCCGGATGGTCTGCCGCTGATTGGCCGACACCCCCGTCGTCCGGGACTCTGGCTGGCCGTCGGCCATGAAGGTCTGGGAGTCACCACCGCCACAGCCACCGCAGATTTACTCACCGCGGCAATACTGAATACCCCGCCGCCACTGTCAGGAGAAGATTTTCTGCCTGACCGGTTTTTAGTTCACGGAGAAGCTTATGCCACAGCTATTCATTGACGGGCAGCCGGTCACCCTGGCAGAAGGTGCAACGGTCGCTGCCGCACTGAGTATGGCAGGGGACCACTGCAGCCGTACCTCGGTCACTGGTCACCGGCGCGCCCCGGTATGCGGCATGGGTATTTGCCAGGAGTGCCGGGTAATGATTAACGGACAACGACGACTGGCCTGCCAGACCTTATGTCAGGACGCGATGGAAGTGGTGACCTATGAGTGAATTACAGGCTGATGTTCTGGTGGCCGGAGCAGGCCCCGCAGGTATTGCTGCCGCCCTGGCAGCAGCGGACTGTGGCTGTCAGGTAATAGTTATTGATGATAACCCGCGCCCCGGCGGGCAAATCTGGCGCGGTGGCCCCGGCAGTCATTTGCCGGACAATGCCTTACAGGCGCTGGAAAAGCTTCGACAACATCCGCACATCCGGCTGATGCCGTCTACACGGCTGGTGATGCGCATCCGTGAAGGTGTCTATCTGCTGGAAGAAAATCAGCAAGCCAGCCAGCTACGTGCCGAAAAGGTCATTATCTGCACCGGGGCCCGTGAATTGTTGCTGCCGTTTCCCGGCTGGACCCTGCCCGGAGTGACGGGGGCTGGCGGGTTACAGGCACTGGTTAAAGGTGGTGTGCCGGTGGCTTCACAGCGCATCGTTATCGCCGGAAGTGGTCCGTTATTGCTGGCAAGTGCTCATACCGCAAGAAAGCAGGGTGCTCAGATTGTCGGCCTGCTGGAACAACAATCCTGGCCGGCGGTTGCTGCCATGATGGCGCAACTCTGGCACTGGCCATCGAAACTGGGTCAGGCCATCACTTTATTTAACCGCCACTATCGGGCGGATAGTTATGTCACTGAAGCGCTGGGTGACAACTGTCTGGAGGCGGTAAAAATCCGTCAGAGCGGACGGGAAAAAACCATTCCGTGTGACCGGCTGGCCTGTGGCTATGGTCTGGTCCCCAATCTGCAACTGGCAGAACTGCTGGGAGCCGAACATGACAGCGACGGTATCTTTGTTGATGAACACCAACGGACCCAACTGCCCGGAATCTATGCTGCCGGCGAGTGCACCGGCATTGGCGGCAGTGAATTGTCGATAGCGGAAGGCACCATTGCCGGCTACTGCGCCGCCGGCCATCCGCAACACGCTACCCCGTGGGTCGCCCGCCGCGAACACTGGCAGGCATTTGCCCTGCTGCTGAAACAAGGCTTTGGCCTGAAAAACGAGTTAAAAAATCTGGTCAGTGATTCTACCGTGGTCTGCCGTTGTGAGGACGTGCGTTGGTCAGAGGTCAGTTCACTGGAAAATCTTAAACACATCAAAATGCTCACCCGTTGCGGCATGGGTCCCTGTCAGGGAAAAATCTGTCACAGCAGCCTGCGCTTTCTTAAGCCAATAACCGGCAGCCAGACCCGGCCACCCGTGATGAATGCACGGATCGACACGTTGTGTCTGCCGGATGAGCAAGCCCCCCACTCACCTACTTAATTAACAGGAAAACGACTATGCAAATTCAGGGAAAACAATTTATTCAGGGTCAGCGTAGCCAGCAAGGTCAGGATGAACTGTACAGCGTGGATGCCACGACGGGCGAAACCCTGGCCACCTTCTATGCTGCCACCGAACAGGAAGCCAATGCAGCCTGTGTGGCTGCGGCTGAGGCCTTTCAGGTCTTCCGGCAAACCACCATTGAGCAACGGGTTCAGTTACTGAATACCATTGCCGATGAACTGGATGCCCTGGACGACGGATTTATTCACAAAGTGATGCAGGAGACCGCGCTGCCGGAAGGACGTATTCGTGGCGAACGCGCCAGAACCAGCGGCCAGATGCGCCTGTTTGCCAGCGTGTTAGCGCGCGGCGATTTCCTGGGCGCACGTATTGATACCGCATTACCGGATCGCACCCCGCTGCCACGCCCCGATTTACGTCAGGCGAAACTGGGCGTCGGCCCGGTGGCGGTTTTCGGCGCCAGCAACTTTCCCCTGGCCTTCTCCACAGCTGGCGGCGATACCGCATCAGCCCTGGCGGCCGGTTGCAGTATCGTGATGAAAGCCCATACCGGGCATATGATCACCGCAGAATATGTAGCTGGCGCAATCACGGCAGCACTGGAAAAATGTGGTCTGCCGGGTGGCGTATTTAATATGCTGTATGGCAGTAATATTGGTGCTGTAGTAGTTCGTCACCCGGAAATTCAGGCGGTTGGCTTTACCGGATCACTGCGTGGTGGCCGGGCTATCTGCGATATGGCCGCTGCACGTCCTCAGCCAATCCCGGTATTTGCTGAAATGAGCAGTATCAACCCGATGCTGCTGTTACCGGAAGCACTAAAGAACCGTGGCACCGAAATCGCACGTCAGTTGACCGATTCAGTGGTTGCCGGGTGCGGCCAGTTCTGTACTAATCCGGGCATGATTATCGGTATTCGTTCACCTCAGTTCACCGAATTTTTACAGCAAATGAGTGAAAATATCGCTAACAGCCCGGCCCAGACCATGCTGAACTCTGGCGTGCTGTCCAGCTATCAGCACGGATTGCAGGAACTTTCACAACATTCCGGGGTAACTCATCTCGCCGGTCAGCCCCAACAAGGGACTCAGGCATTTCCACAGTTGTTCAGGGCAGAAGCAGAGTTACTGTTAAACGGCGACCCGTTATTACAGGAAGAGGTTTTCGGTCCGGTCAGTGTGGTCATCGAGGTGGAAAGCCACCAGCAGTTAAAAGCAGCGTTACGTGCCGTGCGGGGGCAGCTGACCATCACTCTGCTGGCAGAGGATAACGACCTGGTGAACTTCGCCGATTTGGTACCGATCATTGAACAAAAAGCCGGTCGTCTGCTGGTCAATGGTTATCCGACCGGGGTTGAAGTTTGTGATGCGATGATTCATGGTGGTCCTTATCCTGCCACTTCCGATTCACGTGGCACGTCGGTCGGGACTCTGGCCATCGAACGTTATCTGCGCCCTGTCTGTTACCAGAACTATCCGCAACATCTGCTGCCGGCAGCGTTACAGGACAGTAATCCGCTGAACATCGACAGGCTGGTTAACGGTAAAATGACCCGCGAAGCTCTGTAAGGAGGACGCAAACGATGAAACTGAGCATCGATCAGACCACCACTCTGATCAGCGATATCCTCAGCACGGCCGGATTTAATCCGGCACATACAGAGGCCATTACCGGCACCATTATGGCCGGAGAAATTGATGGCTGCCGTTCGCACGGTGTCTGGCGTACCCTCGGGATTGTCAGGACTCTGACTGAGGGCAAGGTGGTGCCAGACGCCCAACCGGTAATCAGCGATCTGAGCCCGGCTGTACTGAGTGTCGATGCGGCGGGCGGGTTTTCTCCGCTGGCGTATCAGCAGGCTTTGCCGGAATTTATCAGCAAAACCCGCCGTCAGGGGATAGCCGCTCTGGCCGTCCGGCATTGTGTTCATTTCTCGGCCCTGTGGGTCGAAATTGAAAAACTGACCGACGCCGGACTGGTGGGTATGGCCTATACACCTTCACATGCCTGGGTAGCCCCGACCGGCGGACGGGAACCGGTGTTTGGCACTAACCCGATGGCGTTTGGCTGGCCACGCCAGGGCCATCCGCCGTTTATTTTTGACTTTGCCACCAGTGCGGTAGCGCGGGGCGAGATTGAGTTACACCGTCGCAGCGGAACCCCGTTGCCGGAAGGCTGGGGGGTTGACCGGCAGGGGAACAGCAGCAGCGATGCGGCCGAAGTACTGGATCACGGGGCTATGCTGACTTTCGGGGGCCATAAAGGCTCTGCACTGGCCGCGATGATCGAGCTGCTGGCAGGCCCGTTGATTGGCGATCTGACCAGTACCGGTTCGCTGGCCTGGGATAATGGTAGTAAAGCGCTGCCTTATCACGGTGAACTGCTGATTGCGATTAACCCGGCCATCTTCCCGGGCGGGGACGGCCCGGAAAATCAGCAACGGGCAGAACAGATGTTCGATGCCATCGTCGGACAGGGAGCCCGGCTGCCTTCCCAGCGACGCTACCGCAACCGTCAGCACAGCCTGCAGCACGGACTGGAGATTCCGGATAGCCTGTATCAGGAATTATGCCAGTTACTGCCCGCGGGCTGACAGTACCCCCCTGGCTCTTAACTGTTGTGTTTATGAGCCATATTCATAAACGCTTTCACCCCGGCGGCAGTTATCTGCCGCTTTTTTTTTGGCACAATGTTCACCACATTCCGTTTCACAGAGACCACAGGAAAATGACGATACTGAAAATTATCCCCAATGGCTCGGTCCCTTCAGCCAAAGGCCCGGACAGTTATTTTACCGGTAATGTGCGCATTGACGCTCATTTCAGTGGCAGCGGTGATGCCAAAGTCGGTGGCGCGACGGTGACCTTTGAGCCAGGAGCCCGGACAGCCTGGCACACTCACCCGCTCGGTCAGACGCTGATAGTGACCCACGGTCAGGGATGGATTCAGTGTGAAGGCGAAGCTATTCAGGTGATCAACTGCGGTGATATCGTCTGGATCCCTCAGGATATCAAACACTGGCACGGTGCTACCCCAGAAACCGCCATGACTCATATCGCTATTGCTGAATCTCTGAATGGCAGCCCGGTCGACTGGATGGAAAAAGTGACTGATGAGCAGTATCAGTTACAACGGTAATACCGAATAGCCTGCCGTTACCGCCAACCTTCGCGGACGGCGTGAATCCGTAATCACGGAAGGCCTCAGCATCACTCTGATATCAGCGACAGTCCCCGCTGTCGCTGATAATTCCCCGCTAAGACGGGTCAGTCTGCTGGTGAAACTCTGTTTCCAGTGCAATAAAACTACTGATCATCTCCCGCCAGACCCGTTCAGCCACGGTCACTGATAGCCCCTGTTGTTCCGCCAGCACTTTAATCCTGTCAATCACCGCTGCCACCCTCTCCGGTGCGGGGATAAGCCCGGGGTCGGTTTTAAAACCGGCGGCTGCCTGTACGCAAATCTGGCGTTCGGCCAGCAAACGCACCAGCTGGCTGTCGAGGCGATCGATATCCTGTCTGACATCTGCAATTGACTGATATTTCATATGTTACCTGTCAGGTTGTTAAAGAGATGTTTACGTGCTCCCTCACCCGGGTGCTTATTTATCGGCAGCCATAACGCGGTACACAAAAGGCACCGAGTCACGCAGCGAAACATTCACGGTTCCTCCGTGATCCATCCCTGCATACTGTTTCACTTCCACCTGAGTGCCCGCTGCCTGAACATCTTTGGCAAACTGCTGCTGCATGGCGGTCGGGACATTAATGTCCTGCAGACCGATGCCGATAAATACCGGGTGATTAATTTTCAGCGTGTTGTAGCGCAGTGACGGCAACTGAGAATCCAGTAATCCCTGAAAATCGGGCAGGAAACTGTTTTTATCGTTCAGTCGCTGTTCCATCACGTGTCTGGTCAGCGGCGTAATACATAACTGTTCCGCCAGTTTCACATCCGGAATTGCCCGTTTTTGAAAATAGTCAGCCACTTTCAGTTTCTTATTCTCGTCAGCGGCCGAGAGGTAAATGTAGTAAGCGTAAGGCATTTTCGGGTCGCCTCCGGATGTTACGGAGGTGGTTTTAAAAATATCACTGACGGTGGTATGCGCATTGATATAAGGCGTGCCGGTTAATACGGTTCCCAGCACATGCAAACCGGGCGCATAAGAGGACTGATAACCCGAAGCCGCAAAGGCGGCATGTGCCCCCTGAGACTGACCGACAATGATCAGTTTATTGCTTAAGGGAAAACTTTTCAGCGCGGCCTTCACACTGTCCAGTACACTCCAGGCCTCAGCCCGGGCATTAAGATAATGGTGTAACCCGGATGATCCCAGACCGGCATAATCCGGCGCCACCACCGCAAACCCTAAAGATAACCAGCTGTTCAGATACTGCTGATCACGCGCTGAACGTGGATTAAGTGACGGTGCACAGGCATTGGCCACACCCACGGTCCCGTGAGCCCAGACCACTACCGGCCAGCCTCCCTGCGGTGCCGGGCCTTTCGGCAGGAATACCGCGCCGCTGTCCTGACGGGGTGTTTTACCATCCACTCCGTCCAGCGAAGAGTAACGAATCAGATATTGTGCCGAAGCTTCGGACAACCCGTGGTCCGCCGGCAGCGGAGATTTTTCCAGCAGTACACCGTTCGGTGTCGCCGGAGCGGCCTGCACCGCACAACTCACCGCGACGACTGTCGCCAGTAAAACAGCTGCGACTTTACTCATCCGTTTCTCCTGAATTTGAAGTACGTCTGCAAATTTACCAAAGCCTGCCCTCCGGACTGCGGAAAGCTAAGACGGAGGAGATAATCGCTCCGCCAGACCGGAACCCGCCGGGGTGTAACGCTTGTGGTATACATCACCCCGCCCCCGGAAAGGCAACCTTCAGGCAGCCACCCTCGTAACTGATAAGATAAATTTTACACTAAATATGCGGGTTCACTATTTCACAGTCCTGCCAGCCTGAACAGGAATATTCACCCCCGGGTAAAATTAAACTGCTTATTTTTATAGACATAATATTAATGAAACATATTCCCGGAGGTAAAAATAGCCCTCAAAATCCTGGTCTCTGGCTCACCGAAAAACATTAATATCAGAGATAAATAAGTCACTCAGCCTCACTTTATTGAATCCGGGGCAAGGTGAATACCCGCCAGTGCCCCTTCCGTCGTATATTGTCCCGCCGGGCGTCTGGTATTTTTGTCGTGCAATATCACGTATGCTCACAAGAAAGCGCCTCTGGCTCAGGAAACGAACACTATGCAACCTCAAACTCTACTGCTGGGAAGCTGGACCGGCATGTCCGGTCATCCGCGGGCAGAAAAAACAGCCTATCCCAGTGAAGGAATTTACCGCTTACAGCTGTTAGCGGATGGCAGTCTGCAGATCGTGGACCGACTGAAAACCGACAACCCGTCGTGGATTGTGGTAAGCCAGGACCAGCGTTTCCTGTACACCACCAATGAAAGTGAAACCGGTCGCGTCAGTGCGATAGAAATTACCCCGCAAGGCCCGCTGCGGCTGCTCAACAGCCAGCAGACCCGGGGCGCGCACCCGACCCATGCCTGCCTGACTCCGGATGGCCATTACCTGCTGGCGGCCAACTATTCTGATGGCATGAACAATGCCGGATTTATTGTGTTTCCGATAATGGGTTCAGGAGAGATTGGCGAGGCCGTGCAGCATGTCCGGTTCGCAGAAGGATCGGCGGTAGTCGCGGAACGTCAACAGAGCGGGCATGCTCATTCGGTCAATATCAGTCCCGACGGCAGAAGATTATATGTGGCCGATCTCGGCGCAGACATTGTCAGGGTTTACCATTATCAACCGCAAAACGACACGCCTTTCCTGCCTCAGCCTCAGGATGATATCCGTTTGCCTGGCGGCGCAGGTCCACGACATATCGCGTTTTCGGCTGACGGCAGATTTGTCTGTGTGGTCAGCGAAATGTCGGCACAGATTCATCTGTTTCAGATGAATGAAGGCCAACTGAACGCTATTCAGACGCTTGAACTGGCAGACAGTGACTCTGCGGAGGATAAAGCCGGTGCCGGCGTGCTGTACAGCCCTGACGGACGTTTTCTCTACGTCGGTAACCGCCAGCAACGCAATGAAATTGTGGTATTCCGCGTAGACCCACAAACAGGGCGCCTTAGTGACAGGCAGCAGTTTTCTTCCGGAGGTATCGAACCCAGGGCCTTTGCCTTTGATAACACTGGACACTTCCTGCTGGTCGCCAATGTCTGGTCGAATACGGTGACGGTCTTAGCCCGCGATCCGCATAACGGCGGATTACGCCCAACCGGCAACAGCCTGGATATTGGCACCCCGACCGATATTAAATTTCTGCGCGAAGATAACCGGCAGGTTATCCCGTACCGCACTCAGGCCATCTGACGAACTGCCTGCCGGCGCAAACCTCCGGCAGGCAATCACCTGTTGCACTGAGAGATCAGTGCAGGATAGCGTTAAGGATAAGCACCCCGGCCAGACCCATTACCGAAATCAGAGTTTCCATCACAGTCCAGGTTTTCAGTGTTTCCGTGACACTCAGGTTAAAGTAGCCTTTAAATAACCAGAAACCCGGATCATTGACGTGCGAAGCGATTACACTGCCAGACCCTACCGCCAGCACCATTAGTGCAGGATCGGCATGAGTCACCGCAATAATCGGAGTCACGATGCCGGCAGTCGTAATCGCTGCCACCGTCGCTGATCCCAACGCTATCCGCAACATTGCCGCTACGGTCCAGCACATCAGCAACGGCGACAATGATGAACCTTTCATCATCCCTGCGATAAAATCACCCACTCCGCTGTCGACCAGCACCTGTTTAAAGGCTCCGCCACCGGCAATGATAAAGACAATCATAGCAATGGCTGAAATTGATGAGCTACACATCTCCATGACTTCGCCCATTTTCCGGCCATTACGTAATCCGAGGGTAAATACCGCTATCACTACGGCAATAAATAAAGCGATCGCGGGGTTACCAATAAACTCGAAGAACTGACGGAACAGGTTTTCTTTCGGGGTAGTCAGTTCAAAAACGGCGGCAATCGCCATCAGGATCACCGGGATCACTGCCGCAAAGATACTGATGCCGAATCCCGGTAATTCATGTTCAGCAAAAATTTTGGGGTTATACAGTCCTTCCGGAGGCTCTTTTTCAAAATTTTTCAGAAATTTAGAAAATACCGGACCCGCTACTATCACTGTAGGGAGAGTGATAATGATGCCATACAACAATGTGGTTCCCAGGTTCGCCCCAAAGATAGCGGCAATCGCCGTGGGGCCGGGATGCGGAGGCAGGAAGCAATGGGTCACCGACAATGCGGCCACCATCGGCAGTCCCACATACAGTAATGGCATACCGGCGGCGGCCACCACGGTAAACACCAGCGGTAACAGCAGGACGAAGCCAATTTCATAGAACATCGCCAGCCCGACAATCAGCCCTGTCACCATCAGTGCCCACTGCACCCGCTGTTTACCAAAGGCCGCAATCAGCGTCGTCGCCACCCGTTGGGCGGCCCCGGTATCCGACACCAGCTTACCCAGCATGGCACCAAACCCCAGAATCATCGCCAGACTGCCCAGAGTGCCGCCGACCCCCTTCTGGACGGAAGCCAGGGCCTGCAACGGAGTCATCCCTTCAGCAATACCGACGACGATGGAGACAAAGATCAGCGACAAGAAGCCATTGGCCTTGAACACAATCATCAGGACCAGCAACAGTATTACCCCGAGCGCTATTATTGTAATTGGCATAGTACAGCTCCCATAAAAAGGTAAAAACAGAAAACAACCGAGGAATAAAAAGTAAAAACAACCCTGATTCAGCACATCAGAGAGTTAACGCCACGTTCCAAACACCGGATAAACAGCAGCGAAACTCATGACAGGCCCGCCTAAAAAGATAGCTGAACTTTAGCGGCTTTCTGTTTATCGCCGGCAAAATTAAGCGCCGCATCAATTTCATGATAATCAAATTCACCGCTATATAACGGCAATGGATTGATCGTCCCTTTTTCCAGCCATTCAACGGCGGTCGCAAATTCATGGGTAAAACGGAACGATCCGACCAGGTTTATCTCTTTGGCAATCAACATCATGATCGGAAAGCCAGGCACATCCCCGCCCATGCCAACCTGCACCAGCGTACCTTTTGCACGAGTGATCTCCAGACAACGGGTCAGAGAAGAGGGATGGCCCGAGGCTTCGAAGGAGACATCGAAGTAACCTTTATCAGCGAGAAAAGGGGTGAAGTCCCCGTTTGCAGCATCAATGGTCCGTGTGGCCCCCATCGCCTCCGCCATGGTCAGCGAACGCGGGCTGATATCGGCACACACCACTTCTGCGGCACCGCGGGCTTTAGCGGCTGCCGCGATCAGGCAACCGATAGGTCCCACGCCAGAAATAAACACTTTTTTATCCTGCAGATCACCTGCCTGATGTGTCGCATGAATACACACCGCCAGCGGTTCGGCAAACACCATCACCCGGTCATCAGCCTGATGATTGAAGGGAATGCACTGAGCAGTGTCGACAATTTTATACTGACTAAAACCGCCATCTACATGTGGAAAATACATCGCACTGCCAAAAAAACGCATAGTGGTGCACTGATTTTCCTGCCCGGCTTCGCAGTATTTACAGTGGCCACAAGGTTTGGAGGGATTGACCGCAACTTTCTGGTTTTCCTGTAACTCCGGATTATCACTTTTCACCACATAACCAATCACCTCATGCCCGAGGATCATGGGCATTTTCACGGCAAAACTGCCCACCTTGCCGTGCTGGTAATAATGCAAATCAGAGCCGCAGATCCCGCCACGGGTAATCCGAACCAGAGTGCCGGTGCCCTGATAATCGACCTGCTGGCTCGTCACTTCCACCTGTTGTTTACCGGTAATCATGCAGGAATAGGTTGTCGTCTTCATAGTGGTACTCATGGTCGCCCTTTGTAAATACAGTAGTTCAGGCGCGTATCAGAGCGTGATTTATTGGAGAAAACTGTGATGAGCAGCAGATTACTTTATGTTAAAGAACTCTGTTAACGATAGCGTGATAAGCGTAATGGTTAGCTGAAGGGGCGATGGCTGAACATTTCGTCGGGAAAAGCAACAATAACGGGTGACTGATCGCTTTTAAGCCATAGCAAGGAGGGGCGGGACTCCCCGGCAAAGAGCCCCTGATAAGTCACCTTAACGGAGATGAATACCGGGTCACCGCATGGCAGTGAACCCGGGGGTTGAAATTATATCAGGTGGAAATGTTGTCAGATAACCTGTTACCTGCCCCGGAGGAATGTCAAAGGTCATTATTGAGGATATGTTTGTTTCCCCCAGTCCAGCGCGGTCATTATCAAAGCCTGAAGCAGACGCTGAACCCCGGCGGCGATAGCCGGTTGCCAGGCAAAGCTTTCCTCATCCATGTAAATACACTGCGCCATTTCCAGCTGAACAGCATGAATATGTTGCTGTGGATTGCCATAGTGGCGGGTAATGTAACCGCCTTTGAACCGGCCGTTCAGTACGTGGCTGTACCGGGGCGCATCTGCCGGTGGATTTTCACAACAATTAAGTAAAGCCTGGCTGAGTGCCGGGTCACAGCTATGGCCATCAGCAGTACCGAAATTAAGGTCTGGCAAACGGCCCTCAAATAGCCGGGGAACAACAGAGCGTATTGAGTGTGCATCCCAGAGCAACACGTAGCCAAACTTATCCCGTAACCTTGTCAGTTCGGTGGCCAAAGCATCATGATAAGGCTGCCAGACAGAAGAGAGAATCTGCGCCTTTTCTGCCTGGTCCGGCTGGCCTCCCGGGGTAAACAGGGGCTCTCCGTCAAAGAAAATGTCGGTGAACAGTCCGGTGGTCGCACTGCTGTACAGTGGTTTATCATCGGCCGGGCGATTTAAATCCACCACATAACGTGAATAGCCGGCCACCAGAGTGCTGGCACCCAATTCAGCAATCCCCTGATAAAGATCCGGAATGTGCCAGTCGGTATCCTCCAGCCGGCGCCCTCTGGTGGTCAGTCCGGCCGCAACGCCTTTGGTGAGTGCTGTGCCCGGATGAGGCATACTAATCAGCAATGGTAGCGTTCCGCGGGTTAATTCAAATGCCTTAGTCACGATAGACTTCCTCCCCCTGAAAAATAACCTGTTTCGATAATGCCCCACCCAGCCAGTAACTAAGTTCAGCGGGATGTTCTACATCCCAGGCAACAAAGCTGGCCTCTTTACCCGCTTCGAGTGAGCCACAATCATTTTCAATACCCAGCGCCCGGGCCGCATAAACCGTCACGCCCGCCAGCGCCTCTTCCGGTGTCATCCGGAACAAGGTACAGGCCATATTCATCACTAATCTCAGCGATAACATCGGCGAGGTTCCGGGGTTCATATCACTGGAAATCGCCATCGCAACCCCATACTGACGCAGTAAACTGACCGGCGGTTGCCGGGTTTCCCGTAAAAAGTAATAGGCACCCGGCAGTAACACCGCGACGGTGCCCTGCTGTGCCATCTCTGCGATATCCGGCTCACACAGATATTCCAGATGGTCGGCTGACAATGCATGATAGCGTGCGGCCAAAGCCGCACCATGTTGCAGAGAAAGTTGTTCCGCATGCAGTTTTACCGGTAAACCCAGTGAGGTGGCCACCTGAAAGATCCGCTCCACCTGAGCTGACGTAAATGCCAGGTGCTCACAAAACGCATCTACCGCATCGACCAGCTCCTCCTGGTGCAGTTCGGGTAGCAGCTGCCCGCAGATGTAATCGATCCAGTCATCGGCACGCCCCTGATATTCCGGCGGAACCGCATGCGCGGCGAGGCAGGTACTGCGGATAGTCAGAGGCAGCTCCTGACCAAGCTGCCTGATCACACGCAACATTTTTCGTTCACTTTGCAGATCCAGACCGTATCCGGATTTTATCTCCAGCGCGGTGACCCCATCCTGCCTTAAAGCCTGAATCCGTTGGCTAGCCTGCCTGAGCAATAGCTGTTCGCTGGCGGCGCGCGTCTCGCGCACGGTACTGGCTATTCCGCCGCCGGCAGCGGCGATCTCAGCATAACTGACGCCCTGCAGCCGTTGTTCAAATTCTGCTGCACGGTTACCGCCAAATACCGAATGCGTATGACAATCCACCAGCCCGGGAGTGACCAGCCTCCCGTTCAGGTCGACCCGGTTCGTTACCGGAACCTGCGGGAGATCGCCGGACTCTCCGATCCAAAAAATCGTCTTTTCGTGAGTCAGCAGCGCCGCATCAGAGATCAGATTATATTTTCCGCCGGACATGGTCACTGCACGGCAATGATGCCAAAGTGTGTACATATCAAACCTCTTTAGTCGTGTACTGACTCACGTTTGCGCAGCCAGTAGTAAACAATCGCCGGCAACAGCAGTCCAATCATCCAGGAGATATCAATCCCCCCTAACACTTTGACCATTGGTCCACTGTAAAATCCACTGTCGATAAATGGCGTTTGTACTACCACCCCCAGCAGATAGGTCCCCAGCCCCACGGCATTCCATGCGCGGTATTTGCCCGCCGGATTATTCAGCGCAGCGATGTCGATCGACTGGTGGTTAAAAAAGTAATAATCCACCAGGTTAACGGCACTCCAGGGAGTAAAAAAGGCCAGCAAGAACAACAGAAAAGATTTGAACGTACTCAGGAAGGAGTGCTGGCCAATCATGGCAAACCCTGTGGCCACAATGATTACCGCTGCCAGAATGGCCAGTCGCACCAGTTGGCTAATATGCGCCACGCGGCCACGGCAATTGTAGACGGTCGCCAGGCACATCATGCTGCCATAGGCATTCAGAGTGTTGATGGTTAGCTTGCCAAAGGCAATGCTCAGATAGAGCAGGATAGCCACCCCACCGGTACCTCCCAGACTGACGATGTATTCGACTTCATGGCCCATCAGTTTACCCTGTGATAATGCAGCAGCAAACACTCCCATGGTCATCGCTACCTGAGCACCAATCACCGATCCGCCGCCTACGGCAAAAAACACCTTGCGTGACGAGGTACTGACAGGCAGATATCGGGAATAGTCTGCCACGTAAGGCCCAAACGTAATCTGCCAGGAGGCGGACAGCCCGACCGCCGTCAGCAGCGTCGTCCAGTGAAATGGCTGAACGATTAACAGTTCACTTAACGGGTGGAGGGTTCCCATTTTCCAGAACAGCCAGACAAAGGCTATAATCCCAATCAAACTCGCCAGTTTGCCCATCAGGTGAATTAACCGGTATCCGGTATAAGCGATGATTAATGTGGCAACAGCAAAGATCACAATTCCGCTGGTTTCAGAAATGCCAAAAATAGCAGAGATCGCCTGCCCTGAAAGTACCGCGCCGGTGGCAATAAAACCAAGATACATCAGGCATACCAACAGAGTAGGCAGGCTGGCACCATAAACCCCAAACTGCACGCGGCTGCTAATCATCTGAGGGATTCCGAGTTTCGGTCCCTGGGCTGCATGCAGTGCCATGACAATGCCGCCGGCAACCTGGCCGATAGCTAAGCCAATCAAAGACCAGAACACATCACCACCAAACACGATGGCCAGCGCACCGGTAATCACCGCCGTGATTTGCAGATTCGCCCCCATCCACAAGGTAAACTGACTGAAGATACTGCCGTGGCGTTCATTTTCAGGAATCGGTTCAATAGAACGGGTTTCGGTAAAACTATTTTGGCTCATCGTTATCCCCCGCAACCAGTAAATGTGCGGCCTGAGCCGCACGATAAATAACGGAAACAGTGAGTTCCGCGTCTCATAATCCGATCAGCCATTAATCATCGGCAGGTTCAGCCCCTGTTCACGGGCACATTCAATCGCAATGTCGTAACCGGCATCTGCATGACGCATTACACCGGTTGCCGGGTCATTACTCAGAACCCGGGCAATACGTTCTGCGGCTTCATCGGTACCATCACAAACAATGACCATTCCGGAGTGCTGGGAGAAGCCCATACCTACCCCGCCACCATGGTGCAAAGAGACCCAGGTTGCACCGCTGGCAGTGTTAAGCAGGGCATTGAGCAACGGCCAGTCCGACACCGCATCGGAGCCATCTTTCAGCGATTCTGTTTCGCGGTTCGGGCTGGCAACGGATCCTGAGTCCAGATGATCGCGGCCGATCACTATAGGTGCTGAAAGTTCACCACTGCGAACCATTTCATTAAATGCCAGGCCGAGGCGGGCACGCTGACCCAGACCAACCCAACAGATACGGGCAGGTAATCCCTGGAAGCTGATACGTTCACGGGCCATATCCAGCCAGCGGTGCAGATGCTCGTCATCAGCAATCAGCTCTTTCACTTTGGCATCGGTACGGTAAATATCTTCCGGAGACCCTGACAGTGCTGCCCAGCGGAAAGGTCCAATCCCACGACAGAACAACGGACGGATGTACGCGGGAACAAAGCCCGGGAAATCGAAGGCATTTTCCACGCCCATTTCCATCGCCATCTGGCGGATATTATTGCCGTAGTCAAAGACCGGAATACCCTGTTTCTGAAAATCCAGCATCGCACGCACATGCTGAGCCATGGAGTTTTTGGCAGCGAGAATGACGGCGGCCGGTTCTGTTTCTGCTTTCGCGCGATAGGTTTCCCAGTCCCAGCCTACCGGCAGATAGCCGTTTAACGGATCATGGGCACTGGTCTGGTCCGTTACCATATCCGGACGTACTCCACGACGTACCAGTTCCGGGAGTATCTCTGCCGCATTGCCATGTAAAGCAATAGAAATCGCCTCACCTTTGGCGGTGTAATTTTTCAGGCGTTCCAGCGCATCATCCAGCGAGCTGGCCTGCTCATCCACATACCCGGTACGCAGACGAAAATCGATACGGGACTGCTGGCACTCAATATTCAGTGAGCAGGCTCCGGCTAAGGTTGCAGCTAATGGCTGAGCTCCCCCCATACCGCCCAGCCCTGCCGTTAACACCCAGCGACCGCGCAAAGATCCCTCATAATGCTGGCGGCCCGCTTCAACAAAAGTCTCGTAAGTTCCCTGTACGATCCCCTGGCTGCCGATGTAGATCCATGAACCAGCAGTCATCTGTCCGTACATCGCCAATCCTTTGGCATCCAGTTCATTAAAGTGCTCCCAGGTGGCCCAGTGTGGGACCAGGTTAGAGTTAGCAATTAACACACGCGGGGCATTGCTGTGAGTTTTAAACACCCCCACCGGTTTACCTGACTGCACCAACAAGGTTTCATCATCTTCAAGCTGTTTAAGTGTCGAGACGATTTTGTCATAGCACTCCCAGTTTCTGGCTGCTCGTCCTATACCACCGTAAACCACCAGCTCTTTCGGGTTTTCTGCCACTTCAGGATCCAGATTGTTCATTAACATCCGTAGTGGAGCTTCTGTCATCCAGCTTTTAGCATTCAGCGTATTACCACGCGGGGAACGAATTTCAACATCACGAAAACGGGTTGTTTGCTTAGTCATGCGCCTTACCTTTTTAAATAGTACCTGCAGTCACTGGCAGGGAGGGAGTGTATACCGAACCTTACTTGTATATACATGATAAGCATATTTGATGCCAGGTTGATAAAAACAGGAAAAACTTATTGTTTTTCATTAGGATAATGACATCCACTGTAATTAAAACCGGATAATAAACAGAAATTAAATCTTAAAAAGCTCAGTTATGGTGCAATCCCCTCTCAAAACGCACCAGTAAAGTGCATATCCGGGCAAAAATTAGCTTTATTTCAGGTCAAAATTTAAAACAGAACCGGATAAATTTTCCTCATAATTATTAGATCATTTCAAATTAAATAAAATTTAACCTTTAAAAACAACATAATAATACCAAACACCTCAGAGCAAAAACGTCAGATGGCATAAAGATTGCTAGTTGTACATACAATGATATACATCAACAACATCTATCCGCTGTCCTGTTACAGCGAGTTATTCACCAACACCATGGAACATCAAGATGATTACCTTCCGGAATGTAACCAAACACTATGGTAACGGGGCAGTTGTCGTCGACGGGCTAAATCTTGAAGCTCAGGGCGGAAAAATTACGGTACTGGTTGGCCCGAGTGGCTGCGGTAAAACCACCTCATTACGTATGATCAACCGCCTGGTTGAACCCTCAACCGGACAGATTCTGCTGAATGGTGAGGCTACCGAACAAATGGATGTTGTCCAGCTACGCCGCCGTATCGGCTATGTCATTCAGAACGCTGGGCTGTTTCCGCATAAAAACATCCTCGACAATATAGCGACCACCGCCATCCTGTGCGGCGTAGCCAAAACCAAAGCCCGGCAACGAGCCGCAGAATTGCTGGAAGTGGTCGGTCTGGATAATTCAATGTCCAAACGCTATCCCTGGCAGCTA
This sequence comes from Tatumella sp. UBA2305, assembly GCF_002345795.1. Classification (NCBI taxonomy): domain Bacteria; kingdom Pseudomonadati; phylum Pseudomonadota; class Gammaproteobacteria; order Enterobacterales; family Erwiniaceae; genus Tatumella; species Tatumella sp. UBA2305. Next base: position 19,328 of record NZ_DDVT01000017.1, on the reverse strand, counting down.
TCCGGCGGTCAACAGCAGCGAGTGGGTGTTGCCAGAGCCCTGGCTGCAGACCCGGAATTTATGCTGATGGATGAACCCTTTAGCGCCGTGGACCCTGTGGTCCGTGAGCAATTGCAGGATGAGTTTCTAAGGATTCAGCGGGCAGTCAGTAAAACCATAATTATGGTGACCCACGATATCGACGAGGCGATGAAACTCGGGGATCAGGTGGCGGTATTGCGTCCCGGAGGTCGTCTGGCCCAGATAGCGACCCCGGGAGAGTTGCTGAATACGCCACAAAACCCGTTTGTCGCCGACTTTATTGGTCGGGACCGTGGCTACCGTAAACTCAGTTTCCGTGATGCTGGCAGCAACCTGCCGTTGCGTGATGAACCTTCGGTTGAACTGGGAAGTCTCCTGTCACAGGCTCGTCAGGTTGCTATTGAACCCTGGGTTTTAGTCACTCATGAAGGAAAAGCGCTCGGCTGGTTTGATACCCGTCAGCAGGTCACCGCCGCAGACGCGAAATATATCAATCTGGGGGCAACCTTCTGCCACGTTTCGGGCTCACTCCGGCATCTGTTGGATGCCGCGCTCAGTTCCCCGTGCCACCGTGCCGTGCTGGTGAATGATCAGCACCAGCCCCTCGGCAGTATTACGCTGGATGAAGTCCTGAACAGGTGCAAAAGCATCCCGGCGGAGGTGGTATGAGATTCGACTGGCTGTGGAATCAACACGACACCATCCTGCAACTACTGCTGTGGCATAGTTATTTATCCATTGTCCCGGTGATAGTGGGTCTGATACTGGCGATTCCTGTTGGCTGGGGTATCAACCGGTTATCGACATTAAAATCATTTATTATCAATATATTCGGGTTACTTTACACCATCCCGTCGCTGGCCCTGTTTGTCTTATTACCACCGTTGCTTGGTACCAGGATTCTTGATCCTGTCAACGTACTGGTCGCTCTGACCATTTATAGCTTTGCGTTACTGGTCAGAATTGTCAGTGACGGGCTGGATTCGGTATCGCCGGATACCCGACAGGCCGCCTCGGCGATCGGTTTCACACCGGTACAGCAGTTTTTCCATGTCAACCTGCCACTGGCAGTACCGGTCATCGGTGCCGGTATGCGGGTCGCTATTGTTTCTAACGTCAGCATCGTTTCTGTCGCTGCATTAATCGGTACCCCGCAACTGGGCTCACTGTTTACCCAGGGATTCCAGTTGCAGTTCCTCACCCCCATTATTGCCGGCATTGTGCTGAGCATATTACTGGCATTGATTTTGGATCGACTGGTGGTGCTGACCACCCGCCGGCTCAGCCACTGGCAACCCCTGAGAGGATAATCATGATTGACTGGTTTTTTAATCCTGCCCACTGGATCGGGGACGACGGTATTCTGCCACTGCTGGCTCAGCATATTGGCTACAGTGCCGTCTCGCTGATAATCGCGGTGCTCATCGCCTTTCCGGTGGGATGCTATACCGGCCATACCGGTAAAGGTGAAGCCTTACTGATCGGCTCAACCAATGCACTGCGTTCGCTGCCTTCTTTCGGGCTGATTATTCTGCTGGTGATATTACTGTCAGGATCTTTTGAATCAGACATGGCATTTGTCGTGCCTTGTATTCTGGTTCTTGTGGTACTGGCATTGCCTCCGGTGGCGCTGGGTGTTCATGCCGGAATCCGTGCTGTCGAACCCAGTGTCAGAGATGCAGCCATTGGTATTGGTCTAACTCCACGCCAGATACTGCTGCAGGTTGAACTCCCCTGTGCACTGCCACTGATCCTGTCTGGTATTCGCAGCGCCACTCTGCAAATTATCTCTACTGCCACGATTGCAGCCTATGTCTCGTTAGGAGGATTGGGCCGTCTAATTATTGATGGTCGCGCCGCCAATGATTTTAACCAGATGGTGGCCGGGGCGATATTAATTGCCCTGCTGGCTTTGCTTATCGATGTGTTATTTGCTCTGGGAGAAAAATATGTGGTGTCTCCCGGTATTACCCGCCGTTTGAAAACCCAATAAACGCGCATAGTGCGCCAAGGATATCAAGATGAAGATGAAAAACAGTGCCCTGACGCTCCTTTCTGCTCTGCTGCTATCGGCCACCAGCGGTACATGGGCAGCTTCTAAAGTGATCATTGGTTCTGCTGATTTTCCGGAAAGCCAGTTACTCGGAACCATTTACGCCGGAGCGTTAAAAGCCAAAAATATTCCGGTCGACACTAAACTGAATATCGGCAGTCGCGAAGTCTACATTCCTGCGCTGCGGGATGGCTCGATTAATGTTATTCCGGAATACAGCGGTGCACTGCTGAGCTATCTGGATGCCAAAAATAATGCCCACAGCAGTGAAGAAGTGGCGAACGCCCTGGCCGCAAAACTGCCTTCCGGCTTAAAAATGCTCAATATTTCACCAGCAGAAGACCGTGATGTGCTGGCAGTCACTCAGAAAACCGCTGAGAAATATCATCTGAAATCTATCAGTGACTTAAAACCGATTGCCGGACAACTGATTCTCGGCGGACCGGCAGAATGGAAAACACGTCATGAAGGACTTCCCGGCCTGCAGCAAGTTTATCAGCTTAAATTCAAAGATTTTAAAGTGCTGGATGTCGGTGGTCCTCTGACCCTGACCGCCCTGAAAAATAATCAGATTCAGGCGGCTGATATTCTCTCCACCTCACCGGATATTAAAAAGAACCATTTAGTGGTGCTTGAAGATCCTAATCATCTGTTTGCGGCCCAGAATGTGGTACCAATTGTGGCAACCTCTGCCGTTGACAGTACGACTGAAGCCACTCTGAATGAAGTTTCCGCCAAACTGACCACCGACGACCTGATTGATATGAATGAACAGCTGGCAGAGTTCACCAGTATTGATGATATCGCCCACCAGTGGCTGGTAAAACATGGCATGAGCAAATAAAGGCGAATCCGCATGAGTATCTCTTCTGCCACGACGATCACTCTGGGAACCCGGGAGTCATCGATTGATGAAATCGTACAAATCGCTGACGGGGCATCTGTCAGCCTGGCTGCCGATGCCCTGCAAAACATGGATAGGGTTCATCACTATGTCTGTAACGCTATTGATCAGGGACAAGTGATTTACGGGCTGACGACAGGAGTCGGTTCACTGGTAAGTACCCGCCTCACGGCCGATCAAATCGCCGGGTCGCAGATCAATCTGCTACGCAGCCATGCCTGCGGTACCGGAGCTGACCTTTCGATTCGTGAAACACGGGCCATGATGGCCGTCACGCTGAAATCGTTACTGCAAGGCTACAGCGGGGTCAGCTCTTCACTGGCAATCAGGCTGGCCGAAATGCTTAACCGTCAGGTTATCCCCTGGTCACCTTCAGGGGGATCCGTTGGCTATCTGATTGCCACCGCCCACATTGGGCTGTCGGTTTTTGGTGAAGGAAAATGCTGGTATCAGGGGCAGTTACTGCCCTCTGCGCAAGCATTCCAGCAGGCAGGGATGTCTGTCGTTAAGCCAGGCCCCCGTGAAGGACATGCGCTGATTGGCGGTACCTACGAAATCACCGCACTCGGTTGTCTGGTGATAGCCGATTTCCGGCGATTATTGCCGGTAGCCGATATGGCGGGCGGGATCTGTCTGGAAGCCCTGTGTGGTAACACCCGGGGCTATGATGCCAGGCTTCACCAATTACGCCCGCACCCGGGCCAGCAGGAAACCGCCCGAATTATGCGGTCTTTACTGCGCGACAGTGAGATTCTTGAAACCTGGAAAAATCATCGTGTGCAGGACGCTCTTAGCCTGCGCTGCATACCGCAGATTCACGGTGCTGTTCGCGATCAGCTGGAAAACTGTGCGCAGATACTGACCCGGGAACTGAACAGTGTGACAGATAATCCGTTATTTGTGATTGAAGATCAGCAGTTGATTACCCTGCCTGGCGGTAACGGGCACGGAGCACCGGTCGCTTTGGCTCTCGATGCTCTGGCTATTGCTATCGCCCAGCTTAGCACCGCCTCACAGGCACGTTCAGACAGGATAACCAATACGCAGCTCAGTGGATTACCTGCCTTTCTGGTGCCTCCGGGCAGTGGGATTTCAGGCATGATGATCCCACCCTATGTCGCAGCGGCGCTGGCCGGGGATAATCGCAGTCTGGCAGGTCCCGCCAGCATTCATACCGTTTCTACCTGTGCCGGTCAGGAAGACCATATCAGCATGGGAGTATCTGCCGCGAGGAAAGCATTAAAAGCGGTTGAAAATGCGGAGGATATTATTGGAATCGAGTTACTTTGTGGTTGCCAGGCTCTGGAGTTCCACCGCCCACTTAAAGCATCGGTTGGCAGTGAAGCCACTCTGGCACTGGTCCGGAAACAGGTTCCTTTCCGGCAGCAGGATACGGCAGTTTATCCGGACATGCAGGCTGTCCGTGGTCTAATTCGCGAAGGAACACTGGCCCGGCTACTCACGGATCTGAGCAGCCAGTAACTGATTTTTACTGACTGTGGCTGATTTCAGACAGCGTAACCCTGGCAAAGGATGTGCCGGGGAAATCACTGACCGACAATACCTCTTCACCGTCGGTCAACAGACAGTCATAGCGCTGCAGTAAAAACTGCTCTCCGGCGCAGTGTACCGTCAGGCTGGCGCCGGCATTCAGTAATAATCGGGTTCCACCTTCATAGTGCCATTCGGCCAAATCGCTCCAGTTAACGGTTGCCCGAAAGCTGTCTGCGCGGTAAATCACATTAAAATCCAGCAAAGGCCCGTCAATCACCCGGCAATAAACCTGCGATGCCCCTGAAAAATCTGTGGCACAAAATGGCCGGATAAGCGCCCCGGGTTGACCGTCAATGTCCAGATGCATTCCTCCGCCTTCCAGCACACTGATATTACGCAGATAGCCGTCGAAGCGGGAAAACGGTCCGGACTGGCTGATAGTCGCCACAGAAATTCGCCAGTCATATTCTCCTTGCGTTTCTCCGGACTTGCAGATTTCCCGGGTTTCTCCCTGGCCATTTTTCCATGGCATCACGGTCACATCCTGAAAACGCAGCACGCGGTTCATTTACGCATACTCCCTTCCAGCCGGTAACGTGGCCCCGGATATACCAACCTGACACTGGTCACAATTTTTTTCTCTTTTTGTCCGGTCCAGGTACGACGGTTCACCAGCAGACAAGGAGTAATTTCGTCTATCTCAAGATAAGTGCTCTCGGTACGGCTGACATTAATCGCTTCGATAACATGTTCACCCTCAACAATAGGGGCAATTGAGGAAAGATAGGCATTCGGGGTAATTCGGGTAAAGTCCTGCTGTAAATAGTCAGGAACCACCTGGCTGTTGACCAACCGGTCTTCCAGCATCACCGGAACGCCATTTTCGTAGTGACAGATCAGAGAATGGTATAGGCGGCTTCCTTTTTGCATTTCAAAACTCAGCGCCTGCTGGGCATCAGCCTCAATTTCTGTCAGACGGAAGACTCTGGAATGATGTCGATGTCCCCTGCTGGTAATCTCATCGGCGATATTATTAATTTCCAGCAGAGCCGACTGACCACGGATTTCGGCTACAAAGGTCCCCACCCCCTGCATTCGGACCAGCAGCCCTTCAGAAGTGAGTTCGCGCAATGCCCGGTTGATAGTCATCCGGCTGTAACCAAATAAATTGACCAGTTCACTCTCAGAAGGCACCCGAAAATTGACCGGCCATGTACCGCTATGAATTTTAGTCTTGATCATAGCCTTTACCCGCTCATAGAAAGGAGCAGGAACACCCGGCTGTTCATCCCTCAGGAGAATTTTCCCCTGATCTGACTGTTCCATTTATCAATCCTCAATGTAGTAAGAAACGCAGTTTACTCCATGCCTATTTAGATGTATATATAAGTACATGTATATACAAATTAACCCAGAGGGACAGAAGATGGCTGTCTGGTTTGCAAAAAAAGCATTACTTCCCGAAGGCTGGGCAAAAAACGTCCGGATTACGGTTTCTGATAATGGTGATATCACCTCTGTCACCCCGGATGCTCAGCCGGAAGGAAATCCGCTGGGAGAGGTAGTAGTGCCAGGCATGCCTAACCTGCATTCTCATGCTTTCCAGCGTGCAATGGCGGGACTGACCGAAGTCGCGGCAGACCCTGCCGATAGTTTCTGGAGTTGGCGTGATCTCATGTACCGTCTGGTGGCAAAGATGACTCCTCAACAAACCGAAATTATTGCCCGTTATTTGTATACCGAAATGCTCAAAGCGGGTTATACCTCCGTGGCAGAATTCCATTATCTGCATCACGATCCTCAGGGTAACCGGTATCCACGCCATGAAGAGATGGCTCTGCGTATTTCCGAAGCCGCCCGTCAGGCAGGAATTGGCCTGACACTGCTGCCGGTTCTCTACAGTTACGCCGGATTCGGCGGCCAGACAGCGTCTCCGGGCCAGAAACGTTTTATTCATGATACCGAAAGCTACCTGTCACTCCATGACAAGCTGAGTCAACAGTTAGCCGCGATTCCGATGCAGCGGACCGGCATCTGCTTCCACTCACTTCGGGCAGTCACCCCGCAACAAATCACGGAAGTTCTGGCCGCCACTTCCCACCCTCAGCCGGTTCATATTCATATTGCTGAGCAACAAAAAGAGGTTGATGACTGCCTGAGCTGGAGTGGTCAGCGCCCGGTGGAATGGCTGTATAACCATTTTCAGGTTGATAAGCACTGGTGCCTGATCCACGCAACCCATCTGACGGACCGTGAAACCGATACTATCGCAGATTCACGAGCGGTGGCCGGACTGTGCCTGACAACCGAGGCCAATCTGGGAGACGGCATTTTCCCGGGCCAGAGATACATTGCACGGGGCGGTGTGTGGGGCATTGGTTCGGACAGCCATATCAGTGTCAGTGTCAGCGAAGATTTACGCTGGTTTGAATATGGGCAACGATTACAGCACCAGCGGCGCAACCGGCTGGCCACTCCACAACAGCCCTTCATCGGCAATGTGCTTTACCAGGGGGCGTTGCAGGGCGGATCACAGGCTCTGGGTCAACAAACTGGCCGGATTGAAGTCGGTTATCGTGCTGACTTACTGGTACTGAACCACGAAGATCCTTTTATTGCCACAGCGGAAGACAACATGCTGCTGAACCGTTGGATTTTCGCCTGTGCGACCAATCCGGTCCGGCATGTGATGACCGGAGGACGCTGGGTGATTCAGGATGGTCGTCACCAGGATGACGAATTACTCAGAAATGAATTTATCCGGGTCATGCAACAGCTGGCGGGTTAATTAGCACCTGTCTTTCGCTGCCGGCAGTTATTTTCTGCCGGTGGCAATATCAGCCCATTTTATTCCCGTAATTAAAACTGATTTGAGAGTTGTATTCGCGAGGCAGGCGGCGAGCTTCAAGATAGACTGATTTCCAGTAAGGATTATTCAGTGAGGAACGAACAACGCCCCGGCTGACGGAGGCATGAAGGAAATGTCTGTCGGTATCATAGAAGCCCACATGTAATTCATTTTTAATCCGGAAAAAGACCAGATCCCCGGGTAATAAATTGGCCTGGGCGACAGGTTTACCCATATTGATTAATTCTTTGGTGGTCACTCGTTCCATCGGGATATTAAAACGGTCTTTCAGGGTACGCCAGACAAAGCCGGAACAATCCACGCCGGTCAGTTGTGTTCCGCCCCACTGATATTTGGTGCCCTCCCACGAATGCATCTGGTCATGTAATGCGGCAATGACGGGAATAAGATCCGGCTGCTGACCATTTTGAGTGTCGGCCGCCACAGTCACGGTTTGCCGGGGTTTCGATGAACAACCTGCCAGAGCACAAAACAACAGACAGGCGAAAATTTTAACGGGCGCAGAATTGATCATCGGCAGATTTCTCGGGAATCAACGGGGATAAGAAATTTATAGCGTAAATACCTAAGAAAAATGAATAGCAAATTAACGAATTCTTAATATCTTCGCGTAATTTACATTAATTTACAGTGGAAGTGCCTTTTCCGGCCGGTATGCAGACTAATTCGCCCGCAAATCATTGCCCGGGATGAAATATATACGTTCTGTTATTCGGGTGTATATCACTGCCAGTGAATGTTACAGTGATGGCTGGTGTGACCGTCAGAAATATCCTTTATCTGATTATCCGATCCTGCCCGGAGCTGCCCGGAAATCTCATAAGTTATTATCACCTCTGAAATGAATTATCTGGCTGAGAATAATTAATTATCCTGGCAATTTTTTCCGTCATTGAACACGGTCATCATCTTCTGTGGCTGCCCGTGCCGGTCCGCTTTCCTGTCCTTGCAACGGGTTATGACGCAGTGACGGCAATATTTTCCGTCTCCCGGAATTTTAGTCACCGCTGAAGTTAAATCTGGCTATATTGTAGTAAAAGTTACTGGTTGTCTTTTTGATATCTTTTTTCAATGGGGATTTTTGTGATTCTGATTATCTATGCACATCCTTATCCGGGCTATTCGCACGCGAATCGCTTTATGCTGGAACAGGTCAGAGATCTGCCCTACGTAAAGATTCATTCGCTGTACGATAACTACCCGGATTTCGCGATTGATATTGCCCGCGAACAACAGCTGCTGTCTGAAGCCAGTCTGGTGATTCTGCAACATCCGATGCAGTGGTACAGCATGCCACCACTGCTGAAATTATGGCTGGATAAAGTGCTGACTCATGGCTGGGCTTATGGTCATAACGGCCGGCAGTTAAAGGGAAAATCGCTGATGTGGGCAGTGACTACCGGAGGAAATCTCAACCATTTCAGTCTCGGGGATCACCCGGGGTTCGGGGTACTGACACAACCGATACAAGCCACCGCTCTGTACTGCGGTATGAAATGGCTCCCCCCCTTTACCGTGCACAACGCGTTTATCAGTGATGATAACGATTTGAAACAACAGGCAGTACAGTACCGGAATCGTCTGGAAGCGTGGAAGGAGCAGAATCATGGATAGTCAGAATATGCTGGAGGTCCTGATTTATCTGGGATCCGCGGCATTAATTGTGCCAATAGCCGTACGGCTCGGCCTGGGTTCGGTACTGGGTTATCTGATTGCCGGCTGTATTATCGGCCCCTGGGGGCTGCGGCTGGTCTCTGATGTGGAAAGCATCCTTAACTTCGCTGAAATCGGTGTGGTCCTGATGCTGTTTATTATCGGTCTGGAGATGGACCCGAAACGGCTATGGAGTATCCGCCGCCAGGTGTTCGGCAGTGGCAGCCTGCAGATGGTGATCTGCGGGGGCTTCCTGGCGGTGCTGTGTCATTTGCTGGGGCTGGGCTGGCCGGTGGCTATTCTGGTCGGGCTGACGCTGGCGCTCTCCTCAACCGCTATCGCTATGGCCGCCATGGCAGAACGTAACCTGACTATCTCCCCGGTGGGCCGCTCTGCGTTTTCGGTGTTACTGTTCCAGGACATTGCCGCTATTCCGTTAGTCGCCATGATCCCGTTGCTGGCCGGAGGTGGCGGTTCAATGGATCTGCATTCCGTGCTGATCTCTACTGTCAAAGTGATTGTCACGCTGGTGATCGTCGTGCTGTTGGGCCGTTATGTCACCCGTCCGCTACTGCGCTTTGTCGCCCGTTCGGGGCTGCGGGAAGTGTTCAGTGCCATCGCCCTGTTTTTAGTCTTCGGCTTTGGCATCCTGCTGGAACACGCCGGACTGTCGATGGCGATGGGGGCCTTTCTCGCCGGGGTATTGCTGGCCAGTTCCGAATACCGTCATGCGCTGGAAAGCGATATTCAGCCATTTAAAGGCTTATTACTGGGCCTGTTCTTTATTGGCGTTGGAATGTCGATCGACTTTGGTACCCTGATTCATGATCCTCTGCGTATTATCATCCTGCTGGTCGGTTTTCTGGTATTTAAGATGGTTTCTCTGTGGATTGTGGCAAAAATCACCCGCATTTCACGGTTACAACGGCGCTGGTATGTGGTGTTGCTGGGACAAGGCAGTGAGTTTGCCTTTGTAGTATTCGGTGCCGCTCACAGCGCACAGGTGCTGGACGATAACTGGTCTAAGGCGCTGATCCTGGCAGCCGCCTTATCGATGGCGGTGACTCCATTGCTGCTGGTGCTGGTATCCCGTACAGAGAAAGGGGGTCAGGGTAATGATCTACCGGCTGATACCATAGAAGACGAAAATCCGGCGGTAATTATTGCAGGCTTCGGTCGTTTCGGTCAGATTGCGGGACGTATGCTGCTGGCAGCCAAAATCAATGTCGTGGTTCTGGATCATGACCCGGACCATATCGAAACACTACGCAAACTGGGGATGAGGGTTTACTACGGAGATGCCACCCGTGAGGATCTGCTGGAAGCGGCCGGGGCCGGCAACGCGAAACTACTGATCAATGCGATTGATGATCCGCAGAACAGTCTGGCACTGACCGAAATGGCCAGAGAGAGCTTCCCGAATCTTAAACAACTGGCACGCGCCCGCGATGTGGAACATTTTATCGCACTGCATAAAGCCGGAGTTGAGTTTCCTGAACGTGAAGTTTTCGAAAGCGCCCTGAATATCAGCCGCCGGGCATTAACTGAACTGGGTATAGGACCGTATGAAGCGAAAGAGATGACCGATATTTTCCGGCGTTACAACAGCCAGATGATGCTGCAACTGGCTGAAGGGGAAACCGATTTCGATACCCGCGCCAGTATGCTGAAAGACGGCCACAACCTGGTCAGCTCTCTGATTATCGATGACCAGCAACATCTGAACAATGTACGTTTACATGGCTGGAAAGGCACCGATGAAGGTTTGCATAATGAGAAGAGCAGGCAGAACGAAAACAGTTAACAGCAGACTTTGGTCGGTATTCTCAACCGACTGTTTTTGCGGCGAATAACAACAAGTCCCAGATACAGGAGCCCCTCGGTGGAATCAGCCCGGGGTCGCCCTGCCAGTATAATTGCAGACGGTCAGGAGATTACTCCTTTTATCAGTAGGCCTGAGCATTGCTCAGGCCTGGCATAATCACCAACGCCCCACTGTCCGCCAATTTACTCCAGTGCCAGCAAAGCAAAACTGGCTAACCAATGGCCGCCGCTATAATGACTGTCTACCACATGCCCCACACTGGCCTGAAGATGGCGCTGTATGGCCCCCTTTAACTCAGCCTGTGCGGGATAATTTTCGGGTAAGGCATAAGAGATATGTTTCATACACCAGGCCCGGCTCAGGTTTAACCCGTCAAGATGAGCGATTTTAGGGTCAGTACGATCACTGACCACTGCGGGATTCATCAGTGATGCAACAGCGCCTGGATTCGGTAAGAAATTATCGAACCAGCCAGTAAAGTCAGTCGTCACCTTACTCATTAACAACGCTTCCACCAGCGCCCCTGAAATATATTCATCCCCTGCGGGCTCATAATGTGCCGGGTAGTTAATGTCCGCGAGATAATAACCGTTTGCGGCATTCAGAATCGCCTGCTCAAGCATCTGGTCATGTTGCGAGCGCGCATAATCCAGTCCCAATATCAGAGCGAACGCGGTATTAAAATGAGTCCCCACCCGAATCGGGTAGGTTAATTTACTCAAATAATCCATCAGTCTCTCTCTGATATCCCGGGTCAATGGCTCCAGGCACCGGGACCACCCGGCAGCCTGAGGTAAAGACGAGTTGTTAAGTTCCTGCGCCAGCGCCAGTAACCATCCGTATCCGTAGGGTCGTTCAAACGACGCACGGGAAGGTGCATTAAAATAGGCCAGTTCCCAGGCAATATTATCCGGTGTAAAGTGTTCATCAAACAGTGTGATGATATCCTTCCGGCAGCTAAGCTGCGGGTAGAGACAGAGAACGCGAAGCAATAACCAGTAACCATGAACCGCAGAGTGCCAGTCATAACAGCCATAGAAAACCGGATGCAATTCCCGGGGAGACAAAACATCAGCATCCCCATTAAGTAAATGCATAATGTGGTTTGGATATTGCTGGCGCAGATACTGCAATGGCATCCGTGCAAAGGCTTCCGCCTGTTGTTGAGTTAACTTCATACCCACTCCTTAATCTGTTGCCGCATTATCGAAACACGAGAAAATACATGAGGAAAACGTTAACCACCAGCAGGGTGATTGCCGTTGGGATCTGGATTTTGATCACCTGATATTTATCTTTCAGCTCCAGCAATGCGGCGGGAACGATATTGTAATTCGCCGCCATCGGCGTCATTAATGTTCCGCAATAACCTGCATACATCCCAATGGTCAGCAGCGGCGCCGGATTAGCATGTTGGATAGTAATCAGGAAAGGTAGCGCTATCCCCGCGCCCAATACCGGGAAAGCGGCAAAGGCATTACCCATAATCATGGTGAAGAGGGCCATACCAACACAATAAATCACCACCAGCATAAAGCGGTTATCCGGGTTCACAAACAGGCTCACTATCTTTTGTACCGAATGTCCCGTATTGGCGGCCACAAATACCCCACCCAGCATCGCCAGCATCTGCGGCAGAATTACTGCCCAACCAATGGTATCAATCAGGCGCCGCGATTGTCGGACAGCTTCAAGCGGCGTGCCACGGGTCAGCCACCAGCCGGTTAAAATAGCGACCAGACAAGCCACACATAAGGCAGCCAGTGTGAGTTGTTGCTGGTCAATCAGATATACCCCTCCGATTGATACGCCCTTCAGAAACAAGGTACCGAGCACCGTCACCACAGGAATAAGAACGGCCGGTAAAAAAAGCCAGTTTTTCAGCCGCTCTGAAGAGGCAATACGTTCAGCCTCACCAGAGGTTTTATAATGCCCTTTGCCCACCAGGCCAAAGCCGGCCAGCAAAGCGATGACAATAACCGCCCCACCAATGATGCGATACGCCAGTGAACGGCCTAATTCCTGTATCATCAGATCGCCGAACAGAAAAATACCGCCGAACAGGAACCAAAACAGTGCAGTGGTAAAGCGTTTAGGGTTACCCCGATCGCGTAATGTCATCACCACCAGTAACATCACGATAAAACCAATCAGGTAATACACACGGTTCATGGTAATCAAAGTGGTCATTCGGTGCCCTCCCCATGAGTCTGTGCGGCTTTCCAGGCCATGACTTCCCGGTGAATACTGGCATCAAGTCGCAATAAACGCGCCATGTGGATAACCAAGGCTGCGATAGCTGTCGGAATCGCCCAAAGACCGATATGCAGCGGTTCGACACCGGTTATGCCGTTTTCCCTCAGGAAGGCATCAATCAGTAACACCGCGCCAAAAGCGATAAAGATATCTTCACCAAAAAAGACCGCGATATTGTCACAGGCGGCGGCATGGGCTTTGATTTTGTCACGGATAGTCTGAGGAAGTTCACCGTACTTATTCAGCGCAGCGCCTTCGGCCATAGGGGCCAGCAAAGGCCTGACCGTTTGTGCATGGCCGCCGATTGACATTAAACCGAGCGCCGCCGTACCTTCTCTGGCGACAAAGTAGATCATCAGAATACGCGCCGATGTCGCACTGGCCATCTGGGCAACCCAGGCCTGAACGCGCTCTCTCAGGCCGTAATGTTCCAGAAGCCCAATCACCGGAAGGATCAAAATAAATACCGCCAGCGAGCGACTGCTGACGAATTTTTCGCCGAAGGTTTCCAGCAACGTGCCGAAATCCATCCCGGTAAGCAAACCGGTCGCCAGTCCGGCCACCACCACGACCAACAGCGGATTAAAGCGCAAGGCAAAACCAATAACCACTATCGGTATTCCGACCAGTGGCAACAACTCCGTACCATTCATAAAACTCTCCCTGTAAAAGAGACTGTTGCAGCCGGTGGGTGGTGCAAACACCCCGGCAAGAATTTAGCGATGTTCATTTTTATCTGGTTGTTAACTTGAGGTATTTTTTAAAATGGAAGACTAAATCCGAAGGAAAACACCTTCGGCCATAGTATGAAAAAATATATGTTATTACCATGGTTTATAACCAAATCAGTCTGTCTGGAACGCACAGGCTGATAAAAGCCAGCCAGGCATCAATCTTCTATGCAATCCCCTTGCCAGTAGTGGGAAACGAAATGAATTAGCGCAAATGAGCTCTTCGCTATACGAGGGGGAACTCCCGATACCCTGCCGGCTGACAGAGACCGGTGGCCGCATCAGTGCAAAGCGGCCTTAACCGGTTGGAACAATCTGTTAGCGAGGAGGTACCGGATAATTTAAGGCGTTATTGGACCATCGTGAATGATTCAGGAAAAGAGATAACCACGGTAATATTTCTTAGCCAGCAACCAGATAATGATCAATGATGGCCCGTGTGCTGCCTGATAATCTTCTCTGAGAACATGGGGTAATAGCGTATTCTGAATTGCTACCTTCTGCTACACGGTCAGCCAGCGGGAAACAAGGTCAGGACGGTTAAATTCGTGGTAGCATATTCCGTAGCTCTGCCAAACGGATCTCAGGCAGATGTCATTATTAGCAAGGAGCACGTATCGATACAGTTGAACAGCTTAACGGATATTATTTTAAAGGAATGTGGAACCTTTCACCTGGAGAGCTTGCTTTCTGGATTCTGGTGGATGAAGCCGAAAAGCGCTTTGACGGCATAGATATTTTTGCCTTTGCTATGATAGTCGGAAGTTTCAATATAATTCACGTGCCCGGAAAACCCCATACTGCGACAAAAGGAACAAGTCTCTTATCTTTAGGGTTACGCAGGATGATTTCGTATCGATTAGATAGTCGCTAGCGTTCGCCTACCTGGAAAACATTAATTAATGGTCATTGGGCCAGAACGGCGAGTTTAGGAGGTCTTATTGGAAGATGGTTACCATGGGTCGGGGTTGCAATCACATTATTTGACATAACCATCATTTCACACAGAACAATCTCGCACTATAACCTTATGGTTAAACCTGAGGACCGGATATGACAACTGTCGATGATGCTGTGCTTAACTTTGTCAGAGATGAATTACGCTGCGAAGCGCTTGATATTGATTCATCGCTCAGTACCGGTAAATATCTGACTGTTGCTGAAGATGTCTATGAACTGGTCGATAAATATGTTGAGGCTTTTGGCGTTGATTGTCATTCGATGGACTGGCGTCGTTATTTCCCAAGACTCATATTGCCGTTTCTCCCTAATCCTATACTGCCCGCCGTTTTACGCTCAGACAGACATCAACCACAGCCTTTTACCATCAGAATGCTCGCTGAGTCTGCAAAAGCGGGACGCTGGCTTTATGACTAAGCATTGGATATTGTCACCGCTTACCCAGCCCCATGAGACAGATATGGATACTGATACTTCTAAACCATGTGAACTCGACACCGTCATTATTATTAATTTTGGTCAGGACTGTGATCTGATTGATGAGGATTGTGATTTCTCTACTCTGTTGTATGATTACCTGAAAACTGCAACCCCCTTCAGTCTCCGGCAGCTTCTGGCTAACCTGAATGAAATTGAAAATCAGGATGATGGCTATGAGGTAATTCTCGCTCGTTATAACGGCGAGTTTACACCTTGCCGATGGGATATGACCCCTTCAGAATGGGTGAGTACAGTCAGAGCACTCACTGTTGAATATCTGATTTCAAACGGACATTCTGCTAATCTTTCGGAATTTTAAAACCTTCAGATTTCTGATAGCAGGATATACATGCCTGTTACTAATAACTAAAAGGCTTACCTGTCCAACCAATGACCGGCCTCAGCCGCCTCAATCAACGTTTTTACTGTCAATGGTTCAGCCTGATGATGATCTGTTTTCAGATACTCAGGCAAAATCTTATTTGGCAGAAACCAGATACCTTCATTTGGGAAATATTTACGGAAATTAAATC
Organism: Tatumella sp. UBA2305; assembly: GCF_002345795.1. Taxonomy (NCBI): domain Bacteria; kingdom Pseudomonadati; phylum Pseudomonadota; class Gammaproteobacteria; order Enterobacterales; family Erwiniaceae; genus Tatumella; species Tatumella sp. UBA2305. The sequence goes on along the minus strand of NZ_DDVT01000017.1, from coordinate 3,549 downwards.
CGGATGAATCAATATTCAATGATTCAAAGAATTCTTCAAGAAAATCTAAAGCTTCTTCGGGTAATACAGGCTCCTTACCGGTACTCAGAGAAGCATCTTCCTGCATTTCCCAAAAATATTTTTTTATAAGCTGTTTTACTACTTCTGCCTGTTTCATCACGGAGTTCTCCTTTACTCACGATAAGCTGATTGTGGCTTGTCACGTTTCCTGTGACAACTGCGAAATCCCTCGCAGCGATTAATGCCCCAGGCCACGGGCCCGACAGCTGCGATAAGCCCCCGGACAGGTGGTACAGGTCCAAATGGCCCGCAACCTATGTTCCCGCGTCACTGTCCGGTGCTTTGATCCGCATCTTTGACGTTTTAAAGAGCGGATTACCAGTGACAACAACCGGGTTGCCTGAGAGTGGCCACCAGCAAGTTCCCTCTGATCGCCAGCCTGGCTGGGGATTTTCTGGATACAAAAACACCCCATTGTAGCCGGGGGCGCTTATGCTCATGCCAGAAAAATCAGAATGTTATTCCGGCCAGGCAATCATTTCATCCAGCCGCTTAAGGATGTCCGGGAAATAGCTTTCATTAATGCCGAATTCACCTTTTACCAGGACGCTGTCGGCATGAGATTCCGGGCGTAGTACATATTCAATCATCACAATCTCATCACCCTCCACTTTCCTTAGCAACATATTCAACTGATTGAGATCGCTACTAAAATTGAACGATTCAATCTCCCGCTGGACCTTTACCGATTCATAACATGCAGCAAAATGTTCACGCAGAACTTTTAGCTCACCAACAGTAAATTCGGTTTGAAACTGTACCTTCACCCCGCTTACTGAAAACTCCACTAAAGACTTAACCCGGTCCCAAAGATGATTCACCGGATCGGCCTCGTCATCCACGACACGCTTAAAGGGAAAGACCGCGAGAACGAATTCTTCATTTCTGATATCAAACATGCGAACTTTCCTCCCGGTTAATCAAAATATTTAAAATGGGTAATTGTCCAGTCTGACTCCCGTACCACAACCTCAAGAGTGTACTTCTTATACCCGGTAAGGTTTCTCTTACGATTCAGTTTATACATCTCTGTTTCGTAACGGAACATTCCTTCCCCTTTATGGGGATCAGCCATACGTCTGCCGTAGCGGATGGCTTTTTCCTGAAGATGTAATGGGACATAGCGTCCCGGTTCGTACATATGCCGGGCGGCTGTTTCAGTCATTTTGAGGTTACGGGCAGATAACCCGGTTTATTACTGTCTGCTCATCACCGGTTGCGTTTAACCGTAAAAGGAACCGGCTGCCCTTTAGCTACCGGTCATTACAGCCCATAGGTGTCCTCAGGCTTCCTCAGGAACCGTGTTCTGTAAATGATGCAGGTGCGTCAGGGGGCTGCCATTCTGAGCCAAATGGTCACGACTATATGCGCAAGGCTATCATTACCCTTGCTGCCTCTCTGCAATGCTGCCCACAGACTTGCTTACTGACGGAGAAACCAGATTAAGGTTTATCGTTCTTTGCGGAATCCGGCAGACCCGCGGTCAGTTAATTACTGAAAAGTTAATGTCTCTCCGGACTGACTCAGGCAATTATTGAAGTGGGTCGCATCAACAAAACGCTTTACCTGCATAATTATAAGGGTATGAGAGCCAATGGAACAAAAACGTACACTAAGAGCGTAACCTGAGGATTGCAATCGTTATAAAAACAAATAAAGTTTTTTTCCATATTGTCCCTGAATCAATCTTTTCCCCCAACGTCGTCAGATCTTTCTTCAGCTTCATCATAGGCGCGTCGTGATGCTTCGATATCCTGCCAGGTGTTACGAATCCAACGAGTAAAACCCGCCAGCGGCTCCAGCATGGATAGCCCCCGTTCGGTCAGGTCGTATTCAACGCGAGGGGGTAGTTCAGGATAATAGTGTCGTGACACCAGACCATCCCGTTCAAGGTTGCACAAAGTTAACGTCAACATCCGCTGCGATATGTCCGGGATGCCCCGTCGAATCACCCCGAAACGCATTGGTGTATCGGGATAGAGGGATAAGAACGAAATGACCAGAATGGAATCCTCTGGTATCCGAAAAATCAAAGACCCGGGAGATGAGAACCGGCGTCTCAAACAGATTTTCGCTGATCTGAGTCCTGAGAACCGTGCACTGAAAGACGTTATCGGAAAAAATCTTTAAAAACACTGATAAAGCATAATCTCGTCCATTATCTGATTTCGTAGTTTACAATGAGCACAGGTAAGGCTTACAGAACATTATCACCGATGAGGACAAGGCCACGCTTACCGCCTGGATGAAGTACATACAGGCGGTGCAGGCCACCGACGTGTCAAACGCACCGGATATCAGTTGGCCGGTAAAACCTGCCTGAAGGCAGAGCCAGAAACATATTAGCCTGCTGCCTGTACAAATGTTAAGCTAAAATCTGTCAAATATCTGCAGAAAGGAATCCGTTGATATGGATACAACTGAGGAACTCAAAGGGACATATTATTTTAATAGGCTGCCTAATCTGACGCCGCAGGAATTGCTGTTCTGGTTGCTGGTTGACGAGACGCAGAAACAGCCGGGCGTGCAGGATATTGTGGCCGTTGCGGGACTCATCCCGGGCAACAATAATATCGACGTACCGGGCAAGCCCAATACGACACCCCCCGGCACTTCCGTTGCTTCGCTCTTTTTCCGCAATCACCTGTCCTACAAATTCCGGCGCCGCATTCTGCCAACCCTGACCGCCAAATCCTTCAGCCTTCGCAGGCTGAAAATTTTCTGGGTGAATAATCTGGGTGCGTTTGTGGGCAGGGCCGTGCCCGTTGTCGGATGGGTTATTCTGGCAAAAGATGTCGCACAAATCAGTTTTCGCACCGTCCATCGCTATAACCTGATTGTGCGCCCGGAGGATAAAATCTGGTGAATAATATGACAGTAGCCCCTGATGCGGTGCGCGACTTCATTCTGCGTGAGCTGCCGCTGGTGACGACCCTCCAGTTTAAGAAAATTGAAGTCGGCGACGATGACATTCTTCAGGAGCAGTATGAGGCAGATGATATCGCAGAGATGGCGGAGAAGTTTTTCCATGACTTCAACGTAGAGCCAGAAGGCTTCAGTACTGCCGCTTATTTCCCCTGGAAAACTCCTTCGCTGTTCTCACGCGCGCCCGTGAAGCAGGATAAAAAGCCTCTGACCATAAGAATGTTTACAGAGTCAGCCCGTGCGGGACGCTGGCTTTTCTGAATGCTCACAACGGGTAATACAATTTGCCCGTTGTGTCAGCTGCCACACAATGCCAACAGCATGATTTTCCCTTCCCTGAGACCTGACCATAGCGGAACCCCTTCACTGGAGAACCGCCACATGGCACAGGATGATCACCACGGCGTGCGTATTGAGGAAATCAACAAGGGTACCCGAACCATCACTACCGTCAGCACCGGCGACAACGCCGACGCGGCTACATTCACGTTTAACCGCCCGGTGCTGTTAACTGACGGACTCACCGCAAGCGGCAAGTCCGGGGGTAATCCCCCCGAAAAATCG